>JACIWQ010000019.1:10000-38042 GCA_014360895.1 Thermoflexales bacterium
AACCTGGAGATAGCTTGTTCTCCCCGAAATAGCTTTCGGGCTAGCCTCGCGTGTTCAGTACCGGAGGTAGAGCACTGGATGGGCTAGGGGGCTTATGCTTACCAAACCCAACCAAACTCCGAATGCCGGTACTCCACAGCGCGGGAGTCGGACTACGGGAGATGAGTTTCGTAGTCGAGAGGGGAAGAGCCCAGACCGTCGGCTAAGGTCCCCAAGTCCAGGCTAAGTGGGAAACGATGTGGGGTTGCTCAGACAGCCAGGAGGTTGGCTTAGAAGCAGCCATCCTTTAAAGAGTGCGTAACAGCTCACTGGTCGAGCGGCCCTGCGCGGAAAATATAACGGGGCTCAAGCCTGGCACCGAAGCCACGGGTCTCCGCTTCGGCGGGGGCAGTAGGGGAGCGTTCTGCAGGCGGTGAAGCCGTACCGGAAGGAGCGGTGGAGCGTGCAGAAGTGAGAATGCCGGCATGAGTAGCGAGAAACGCGTGAGAACCGCGTTCGCCGAAAGCCCAAGGTTTCCGACGGAAGGGCAGTCCGCGTCGGGTGAGTCGGGCCTAAGCCGAGGCCGAACGGCGTAGGCGATGGACATCCGGTTAATATTCCGGAACCACCCGGGTGGAGCGAAGGGGGGACGCCATGGGGTAGGCCAGCCTGTTACTGGATTCAGGTGCCAAACCGGTAGGGCGTTGATGGGGGCAGGAAAATCCGTCCCCGGAGCCCGAGAGGTGATGGCGAGGCGCAAGCCGAAGTGGTCAAGCCTTGTGGCCAAGAAAAGCCTCTCAGCGTTGAAGCCCGGGTGCCCGTACCGCAAACCGACACAGGTGGGCTGGGTGAGTATCCTCAGGCGAACGGGAGAACCCTCGTTAAGGAACTAGGCAAAATGGCCCCGTAACTTCGGGAGAAGGGGTGCCCCGGTAGGGTGAAGGCCCACGCGGCCGGAGCCCGAGGGGGCCGCAGTGAAATGGCCCTGCCGACTGTTTACCAAAACCACAGGTCTCTGCCAACTCGTAAGAGGATGTATAGGGGCTGACGCCTGCCCAGTGCCGGAAGGTTAAGGGGAGGGGTTAGCCGCAAGGCGAAGCTCTGAACCGAAGCCCCGGTGAACGGCGGCCGTAACTATAGGCTGGACCGCTGTAGTTACGTAAATAAACCTGGCTATATGCTGGAAAGCCCGTCCCCTAAAAGGGGTGGAGGATCCGGCGGTACTTGGTGACATCCAGTCACTGGGTGACAATCCGTCCGGTGCGGGCAATCAGCAGGAAAGGCTCCCGGAACAATAGCCCTGAATGTGAAGCAGATTCCCCCGCACATTGGGTACTATCTGGCCGGGTTCGCAGATGGAGAGGGGAGTTTCAATGTCTCTTTCCGGCCCCGTAGGGATTACCGGGCCCCATGGAAAATCTCTCTCTGTTTCAACGTTTCCCAAAAAGACCGGGTCATCTTGGCCCTTTTCAAGCGGTATCTCCAATGTGGAACGTTGAGGGAGAGAAGCGATGGGGTCTGGTACTACGAGGTCAACAATCTCAACGCCATCTGCGACCACGTGATTCCGTTCTTTGAGCGGTTCCGTTTCCTCTCGGCGAAGAAGAAGCGGGACTTCGCAAAGTTCAAGAAGATCGCCCAGATCATCCGAGAAGGGCGGCATCTGACGGAAGAGGGTGTGCGGGAAATTTTACGGATTCGGGCCGAAATGAACGATAAAGGCGCGGGACGGCGAAGATATTCCGATGAGGAAATCCTGAGCCGCTTCCGTCCGGGAGAATCCTCAGAGACCATACGCCAGGCGTCTGCTGAATCCGAAGAAGCCGCCGATTCAGCAGAATGATGAGATGGTCCGATCTCCGTGGCGACACGGAGGGCCCAGAGCAGTCTCTGGGCCGCACTGACGGGTGGAATCCGGTCGGTGTAACGGAATGAACGGTCCTAAGGTTCATCGCGAGCCTTAGTAAAACCGAACTATATGCGGGAAACTCCTCACACAGCCGGTCGGTACTCGTCCATCCGCGCGATGGGCAGTAAAAATCCGCCGGACATGGGGACAATCCGCAGGGAAGGCTTCCGATGACAACGGAAGAACCCTCAGAGACTTTACGTTCGGCTTCGTCCGGTATGAAACTGGAAGCGCAGTGGGTCGTGGGGTTCGTGGATGGAGAGGGGTGCTTCTACGTGGGCATTCATCCCCACCCGGAGATGAGCGCCGGGTATCAGGTCCTGCCCGAATTCACAGTCGTTCAACACGAACGGGATGTGCAGGTCCTGTATGCCCTGAAGGAGTTCTTCGGATGCGGGGTGGTGCGCCGGAATCGGGAAGACCGGATGGCCTATCGGGTGCAAAACATCGCCCACCTGAGAGAGCGCATCATCCCGTTCTTTGAGAAGCACCCTCTCAAAACGAAGAAGCGGCTGGATTTTCTGAAGTTCCGGAGAATCCTGCTGATGATGGAACGAAACGAACATCTGACCCCCGAAGGGATAGAGAAAATCCGTGCCATTGCGTCCACGATGAATACCGGGCGAAGAAGATAAAGTCCGGCCCCTCTGGAAACAGAGTGGGAGCAACCGAGCGAAATTCCTTGTCGGGTAAGTGCTGAACTTGCCCCGTCACCCCGCGAGGGGTGACAGAAAGCCGGCTCATATCGGGGAAGCTCTCCTGCAGGTGCGGGACTGCAGTGGGTAATCCCGAGGGAAGTCGTCCGGAGCGAACGCGAAGGATTGACCCCGTAACGACTGACCCGAAAGGGGAGGCGCACTGGCCCTCCGGTGCGCAACACGCCGGCTCTCACCCTTCTGCCTGAAGCAGAAGAAAGGGGCAACTATGGAGGCGTCCTTCAAGTGCAAGGAGGGCGGGTGAAGTTATCACCATGGTATGTAACAGGCCTCGTGGAAGGCGAGGGAACCTTTGCGGTGAGTTTCAATAAACGCCCAAAACTACGGGTGGGGATTGAGACGAGACCCTCTTTCTCAGTTTCCCTCTCCGAGCGAGACCTGGATCTCTTGAAGGCGCTACAGGACTTCTTCGGGTGCGGAGCGATCCGCTACAGCCGGTCGGATCGGACGTATAAATACGAGGTTCGGTCGGTGCCGGACCTGGTCCGGAAAATCGTTCCGCACTTTGAGAAGTATCCGCTGGCAGGAGCGAAGGGGAAGGACTTCCAGAAGTTCGCCCAGATTGTCCGGTGGGTGCATGCCCAGCATCACCTGAATCCGGGCTATCTGCGGGAGATTATAGAGTTGGCATACTCTATGAATCCTTCCGGCCAGCGGAGGTATGCGAAGGATGACCTCCTACGGTTGCTCGGTGAGATGAAGGGATAGTCTGCGCCCTGGGGAAACTCAGGGGAAACGCGAAGTTCCGACCCGCACGAATGGCGTAACGAGCGGGGCGCTGTCTCAACGAGGGACCCGGCGAAATTGAAGTCGCGGTGAAGATGCCGTGTACCCGCACCAGGACAAAAAGACCCCGTGGAGCTTTACTGCAGCTTGGTACTGGGTTAGGGCTTAGTCTGTGTAGGATAGGTGGGAGGCGGAGAAGCCGGGGCGCCAGCCTCGGTGGAGCCAACCTTGAAATACCACCCTGGCTAAGTCTTGGCCCTAACCCCTGGCCGTGATCCGGCAGGGGGACCGTGCCAGGTGGGCAGTTTGACTGGGGCGGTCGCCTCCTAAAAGGTAACAGAGGCGCCCAAAGGTCCCCTCAGGTGGAATGGAAACCCACCGCAGAGTGCAAAGGCATAAGGGGGCTTGACTGTGAGGCCTACAAGCCGAGCAGGGACGAAAGTCGGGCTTAGTGATCCCACGGTACCGAGTGGAAGGGCCGTGGCTTACCGGATAAAAGCTACCCCGGGGATAACAGGCTGGTGAGGCCCAAGAGTTCACATCGACGGCCTCGCTCGGCACCTCGATGTCGGCTCGTCGCATCCTGGGGCTGGACAAGGTCCCAAGGGTTGGGCTGTTCGCCCATTAAAGCGATACGTGAGCTGGGTTCAGACCGTCGTGAGACAGGTCGGTCTCTATCCGCTGCGGGCGTAGGTGACTTGAGGGGAGCTGCCCCTAGTACGAGAGGACCGGGGTGGACAGACCGCTGGTGTGCCAGCTGTCCCGCCAGGGGCATCGCTGGGTAGCCAAGTCTGGCAGCGATAACCGCTGAAAGCATCTAAGTGGGAAACGCGCCCCAAGATGAGGTCCCCCACCGGGTGAACCGGGTAAGACCGCCGGGAGACTACCGGTTTGATAGGCGGGAGGTGTAAGCGCAGCAATGCGTTGAGCCGACCCGTACTAACGGTCGAGGGCTTGCCGTGATGCGGAGAAATTGGAGCCTCACTCATCTGACTCGGTGGTTGGGTGAAAAACCGGTGGCCGTCACCGAAGTGATGGCCACCTGACCTGAAATGGCCTCCTGGTGACTGGAGCGGCGGGGAAACACCCGGTCCCATCCCGAACCCGGCAGTTAAGCCCGCCAGCGCCGATGGTACTGGAGGGGCAGCCCTCTGGGAGAGTAGGTCGTTGCCAGGAGGCCCTTTTCTTTGAGGAGAATGGGGAAAGTGCCAGGCACCTCGCAGGTGCCTGGCACTTTTGTTTTACCTCTATTTCACCGCTTCGGTACCCACTTCACCGCATCAAAGCCCACACGCCGAGAGAGATAGGGCTCAAAGGTAACGTCCGCCAGCGAGACGTAGTCGTCCCGCGTGCCCCGGAAGCGGTAAGTCCCCAGCGAGACCCATTGGTTGCTGTACGCGGACTGGTTCACCACCCGAAGCGTGAAGCCATCGGCGTGGGAAATCCAGTAGCGGGCTTTGGTGGAGGTGGCGTTGTAGGCAGGGATGTAGACGAAAACCTCGTACCACCCGGCCCGCAGGCGGGGATACCAGCGCGCCCAGTTGTAGTTGGTCCGGATGCGGTCGTTATTGTAGGTCCAGAGCATCCGCCCGTTGTAGCCCGTATAGGCCACCCGCCAACTGGCGGCATTGCCCCCGGTCACAAAGCCCGCGTCGGTGTCGTCCACGATGACGGCGCCCGGTACCGGAGTGGGAGGGGTCGGAGTGGTGCCGCCGTCAATTTTCTTCCAGGAGAGTCTGGCGACAGCGTACCCGACCCGTTCGTAGTACTCCATTTTGACCGGTATGCTCCCACCCGGCAGGTAGATGTCCCCCACGTACGTCGTTTCCGGCTGGTCCCGCCAGGCATCCAGGAGCAGGTGGTTATTGACCCAGAGACGACCCCCATCGTCCACCGTCATCGTGAAGCGGTACATCCCGGCGGGCAGGTCCAGGTTGCGGGTCCAGCGGACGGAGAAGTTATCGGCGTTGATGCCAGAGGCCGGTGCTCCGGTTCCCCAATTAAAGTTAACCTGCGCATCGTCCCGGACCAGAGCTGGATTGCCTTCCAGGTTGGGGTTGTTGTAGTATTCGCCGCGCCAGTGGGTGATCGTCGGCGGCGCCACCGTCCAGGAGAACCGGAGGACAGCATAGGCGGTCCGCTCGTAATATTCCACGATGATGAGGTGGTGCCCTGGGCTGAGGTTCCGATCCACGCTGACCGTCTGGACCCCATGGTCAAACCACTCGTTGATGATGAGCGCACCGTCCAGCCAGACGCGCACGCCGTCGTCGCTGGTAGCGGTGAAACGGTAGGTGGCGGGGGATGGCACGTCTATATAGCGGGTCCAACGGGCGGAGAAGTAGTCCGCGTTGATCTCCGGGGCCGGGGATCCGAGGCCCCAGTCGTAGTCCAGGTTCGCCTCGGCCCGCCAGAGGACGGGGGTGCCCGTCAGGTCGGTGTTGTTCCAGTACGCGGCCTGCCAGACCGGCTCCGTGTGCTGGGGGCCCGGCCCTTGAGCCAGTGCCCCCGAAGTCGCCAGCATGGCCATCAAGAGGCTCAGCAGGAAGCAGGTCCATTTTCGCATTCGCATGATGTCCCCTCCTTTCGTGATAGGCTACTCTATATCATAGACGCCGGATAACGGGCATCGGTTTCACAATTATTTTAGACCCAAAAGAACGCGGTGACGTTTCATCGGAGTAACAGTTGTGTGACAGCCGGGGACGGAGACGGGTCATCCTTCTGCGAGGCGCCCCCCCCAACGCTTGCCCGAACAGGAGATAGTGGTATACTACAGCGAGGATTTTTCGTCCGCCCGGCAGGCCGGATGGTCTGCGCGGCGCAGTGGATTCTACTTCCGTCGGGAACCCGGTGAGCCTGTTCTACGACTTGCCACTCCTACTTCCTCCCGGTACAGTGACCTGGGCAGAGATAGACCTGGAGGCGGTCAGGGCCAACATCCGGTCTTTCTGCCGATTTGTAGGCCCTCAGGTTCAGGTCATCGCCGTCGTCAAGGCCAATGCCTACGGCCACGGCGCCGTGCCCGTCGCCCGGGCGGCGCTGAAGGCCGGGGCCGCGCGGCTAGCCGTCCACCGCCTGCTGGAGGGGGCCGAACTTCGCCAGGCCGGCATCTCCGCCCCCATCCTGGTGATGGGCTATGTCCCCCCCGACGGCGCCGAAGAGGTCGTCCGCTGGGGGCTCACGCCGACGGTGACCACGCTGGAGTTCGCCCAGGCGCTCTCGGCCCGCGCTCTCGCCGCCGGGGTGACCGTTCCCGTCCACATCAAGGTGGATACCGGCATGGGCCGCTTCGGCCTGCTGCCGGAGGAGGTCGTCCCCTTCGCCCACACGCTCTCCGCCCTGCCCGGCCTCGCCCTGGAGGGGGTCTTCACCCACTTCTGCACCGCCGACTCCGCCGACCCGTCCTATATGCAGCTCCAGTTCCGGCGGTTCGTGGACGTGCTGGAGGGGCTGAACGGGGCCGGGATCCACGTCCCGCTGCGCCACGCCTGCAACAGCGCGGCGACGATGCGCTTCCCGGAGGCCCATCTGGATGCCGTCCGTCCCGGCATCGCCATCTACGGGCTGGACCCGTCGTCGGAATGGCCACCGGTTTTCCCGCTCCGGCCTGCGATGACGCTGAAGAGCCGGGTGGTGCGGGTGCGGACGGTCCCGGCGGGCTGGGGGATCGGCTACGGCCGGACTTTCGTCCCGGACCGGCCGATGCGGGTGGCGCTGCTGCCGGTCGGCTACGGGGACGGCTACCACCGCATCCTCTCCAACCGGGGCGCCGTCCTGCTCCATGGCCAGCGCGCGCCGGTTCTGGGGCGGGTCAGCATGGACCAGATTGTGGTGGATGTCAGCCACATCCCGGCGGTGCAGGAGGGGGACGTGGCGGTGATTTTCGGCCGTCAGGGGGAGGCCGAACTGCGGGCGGAAGAGGTGGCCGCCTGGGCGGAGACCATCAACTACGAGATAACCACGTCCATCTTGCCCCGCGTCGTGCGGGTGTATTTGGAATCGGACGCGGATAAACGCGGATGAACGCGGATAAATGCGGATTTATGCTATAAAAAAATCAACGTCTATCTGCGTGAATTGGCACCCCACACCTATGCAGGAGGAAAACGATGCCACGGGTTCGCAACTTTGTGTCGGAGCGGATTGCTTCTGTGCCGCCTTCGGGCATTCGCCGCTTCTTTGACATCGCGGCGACGATGGAAGACGTTATCAGTCTGGGCATCGGCGAGCCGGATTTCACCACGCCGGAGCCGATCCTGCAGGCCGGGATTGAGGCCCTGAAGCGGGGGGAGACCCACTACACGTCCAACTCCGGGCTGATGGAACTGCGGCGGGCCATCGCGGAGCACCTGGACCGCCTCTACGGGCAGACGTACAACCCGGCCAGCGAGATTCTCATCACGGTGGGGGTCTCGGAAGCGCTGTATCTGGCCTGCGCGGCGACGTTGGACCCGGGGGACGAGGTCATCATCCCGGAGCCGTGCTTCGTCTCCTACGCGCCGGAGGTCATCTTTGCGGGCGGGGTGCCGGTGATGGTGCCGACGTCGGCGGAGAACAACTGGCAGGTGACGGCGGAGGCGATTGAGGCAGCGGTCACGCCCAAGACGAAGGCGCTTCTGCTGGGCTATCCCAGCAACCCGACCGGCGCGGTGATGAGCCGGGAGCGGCTGAACGAGATTGCCGCCGTCGTCAAACGGCATAATCTGCTGGTCATCTCCGACGAGTTGTATGACCGGCTGGTCTATGACACCCAGCACGTCTGCTTCCCCAGCTTGCCGGGGATGTACAGCCGGACGATTCTGCTGATGGGCTTCTCCAAGGCCTACGCGATGACGGGTTGGCGGATCGGTTGGGCGGCTGGTCCGGCGGAGATTATGGAGATGATGCGCCGGGTCCACCAGTACACCATTATGTGCGCGCCCACCGTTGCCCAGTACGCCGCGCTGGTCGCTATTAAGGAGGGGGAGCCTTTCGTGGAGGAGATGCGGCGGGAGTACGACCGGCGGCGACGACTGATTGTGGGCGGTCTGAACGAGATCGGACTGACCTGCGTGGAGCCGAAGGGCGCGTTCTACGCGTTCCCGTCCATCGCGGTCACGGGGATGGACGACAACACGTTTGCGGAACGGCTGCTCCAGGAGGAACGGGTGGCCGTCGTGCCGGGCAGTGCCTTCGGTCCCAGCGGCAAGGGATACGTCCGCTGCTCCTACGCGACGGCCTACGAGAAGATTGAGGAGGCGCTGGAGCGGATGCGGCGGTTTGTGCGGAGGCACGGGTAAGGGGAGCAGAGGAGTATGTCGCACGTCGCAGGGCGCAAGGCGCAGGGAGCAGCGGCAGAAAGATAGAGGTTGGAACAGCAGACTCAACCCGCGAGGTGCAGGGTGGTGAAACCGTCAACCCGTGAGCAGTACGCTAAAAGAGCGAAAATTTTGCGCAAACTGGCAGGGGCTTATCTGAAACTGCAAAGCATTGGCTTCAGGAGCAACTCCCTGCAGGAGGAGAGATTTATTGAGACCGATTTTGGGCGGGTCAGGACGCTGTGGTATGGGTTTCAGAACCCTGAGATGGCCCCGGTCTACTTGGACCTGCATGGCGGTGGTTTTGTCCTCGGTAGCGCCGACATGGATGAGAGGATGAATATGGAGTTGCTCCGGCGGGTCGGCTGCAAGATTATCAGCATTGATTATGCCAAAGCCCCGGAGCATCCCTACCCAGTCGCGGTGAACCAGGTGTATGCGGTGGTAGAGCACGTTTTTACAAATGCGGAAAGATACGGGATTGATCGCAACCGAATAGCTATCGGAGGACACAGCGCGGGTGGAAACCTGAGCACCGTGATGTGTATCCGGGCGAAGAAAGAGGGAAAATTCCGGTTTGTGTGTCAGATTCTGGATTATCCTCCATTGGATTTGGCGACCAGCCCCCTGGAAAAACCGCGACCCAAAGGCGCTATCCCACCTCGGATGGCGATGATGTTTGATGCCTGCTACGTTGACCCCGCCCTGGCCAGGGACATCTATGTCTCGCCTGTCTATGCGACGCGGGAGGACCTGGAAGGGCTTCCGCCTGCGCTGATCATCGTAGCGGGCAGGGATTCCCTGCGGGATGAGGGGTTGAAATACTGCGAGATGTTAAAAGCTGCCGGCGTTGTAACGGAATGTTATGAATACCCCGATGCGCCTCACGGCTTCACCTATCAGCGTTCCAGGGATGCGATGGACGCGCGGGACAAAATGGCGGCATTCCTGAGAAAATATCTGATGGTGGGGGAAAATTCGTTTCCGACGGATTGAGCGGAGAGGAGGGAGTGTGGAATACGAGGCCGTTATCGGTTTGGAAGTGCACGCGCAGATTCACACCCGCTCCAAGATGTTCTGCGCCTGTCCGGTGATGGAGGACACGGGCGACCTGCCGCCCAACGCCTACGTCTGCCCGGTCTGTACGGCGATGCCGGGGACGCTGCCGGTCATCAACCGCCGCGCGGTGGAACTGACGCTGATGACCGCTCTCGCCCTCAACTGTGAGATCCCGCCCGTCTCCTTCTTCGCCCGCAAGTCCTACTTCTACCCCGACCTGCCCAAGGGCTACCAGATTTCCCAGCACGGGCTCCCGCTGGGGGTCAACGGCTACCTGGACATCCAGACGGAGACCGGTCCCCGGCGCGTCCGCATCAACAACGTCCACCTGGAAGAGGATACGGGCAAACTCTACCACGTGGGCAACGTCACGCTGGTGGATTTCAATCGGGCCGGGGTGCCGTTGATAGAGATTGTCACCGAACCGGACATGCGCTCCGCCGAGGAGGTCCGGGAGTACGCGGAGCGGCTGCGGGAGATTCTGGTCTACCTGGGCGTCAACTCCGGGGATATGGAGAAGGGGGTGATGCGCTTTGAGGCCAGCGTCAGCGTCCGCCCGAAGGGGTCGGACGTACTCAACCCGCGCCACGAGATCAAGAACCTGAACTCTTTCCGCGCGCTCTACCGGGCCGTGGCCTACGAGATCGCCCAGCAGATAGAGGTCCTGCGCAACGGCGGGCGGATTCTCCAGCAGACGATGGGCTGGGACGAGGGCCGGGGCGCTACCTACGTCCAGCGCAGCAAGGAGTACGCGGAGGACTACCGGTACTTCCCGGAGCCGGACCTGCCGCCGCTGGAGATCGGTCGGGAGTGGCTGGAGGAACTGCGCCGGGGGTTGCCGGAACTACCGGCTTCCCGCCGGGCCCGCTTCATCCAGGAGTACGGCCTGACCCCCTACGAGGCCGACCTGCTGGTGGCCGACCGGGCTGTCGCCGAGTACTACGAGACGGCGGTCCGCCTGGGGACGGTCAACCCGAAGACCGTCGCCAACTGGGTCACAGTGGACCTCTTCCGGGTGATGAAGGAGACCGGGAAGGGGATTGCCGAACTCCCGGTGAGCCCGCAGGCGCTGGTGGAACTGATCGGGTTGGTGGAGGCCGGGACCATCAACCTCAACACCGGGCGAGAGGTGCTGGACGAGATGGCCATCACAGGCAAGTCGGCCCGGCAGATGGTGGAGGAGAAGGGGCTGGCTCAGATTTCGGACGAAGCCGCGTTGCGGGCGGTTGTGGAGCGGGTGCTGGACGAGAATCCGGCACAGGTGGCTCAGTACCTGGCGGGCAAAGAACAGGTCGCGGGCTGGCTGATGGGGCAGGTGATGCGGGCCACCGGAGGGAAGGCCAATCCACAGGTGGTGCGCGCGCTGCTGGCGGAGGCGCTGGGGAGGAGGAAGTAAGAAGCAGGAGGCAAGAGGCAGGAAGCAGGGAGTAAGGAGGCAAGGGGCAGGAGGCAGGGGGCAGGAAGAAGGCAAGAAGCAGGAGGCAGGAGGCAGGGGGCAGGAAGAAGGCAAGAAGCAGGAGGCAGGAGGCAGGGGGCAGGAAGAAGGCAAGAAGCAGGAGGCAGGAGGCAGGAGGCAGGGGGCAGGAAGAAGGCAAGAAGCAGGAGGCAGGAGGTAGGAGGCAGAGGGTAGGAAGCAGGAAGTAGGAGGCAGAGGGCAGGAGGGGCAGGAATAACCAGTGGTCAATGGCTACCTGACACTTTCTCCGCGCTTCCCGAATACCTCTCCGGGGGTGTCATTGCGAGCCCCCGAAGGGGGCGAAGCAATCTCCAGAAGCCCGTTGGGAGATTGCTCTTTGGCGCTTTGCGCCCTCGCAATAACCCCGCCAGCGGAAACTGTCAGGCAGTTAGGTTAATGGTCAGTGGTCAGTCGTCAGCGGTCAGCAGTTGGCAAAATGGCGGTTGTGTGGTAGACTTGGTTCGGGAGGTGGGACGTGCCTGCGGCGTTCACGGTTCGGGAGTTCTTGGATTTGGTCACTGCGCTGGAGCGGCATCCGGAATGGCGGCAGGAACTCCGCCGCCTGTTGCTGACGGATGACGTGCTGACGCTTCCCCGGGTGGTGCGGGAACTAGCTGAGGCGCAGAAGCGGACGGAAGCGATTGTGGCCGAACTGGTCGAGGCCCATCGGCAGGCGGAGAAGCGGCTGGCCGGGGTGGAGGAGCGGCTGACGCGCCTGGAAGCGACAGTGGCCGAACTGGCCGAGGCGCACCGGCAGGCGGAGAAGCGGCTGGCAGCGGCGGAGGAACGGCTGAGCCGGGTGGAGGAACGGTTGGCCGGGGTGGAGGAACGGTTGGCCGGGGTGGAGGAACGGCTGACGCGCCTGGAGGCCGTGGTGGCCGAACTGGCCGAGGCGCACCGGCAGGCGGAGAAGCGGCTGGCAGCGGCGGAGGAACGGCTGACCGGGGTAGAGGAGCGGCTGACCCGCCTGGAGGCCGTGGTGGCCGAACTGGCCGAGGCGCAGAAGCGCTCGGAGGAACGGTTGACGCGTCTGGAAGCGACAGTGGCCGAACTGGCCGAGGCGCAGAAGCGGACGGAGGAATATTTGAAGGAATTGGCCGGGGCGCAGGCGCGGGTGGAGACCCGGTTGAGTCGGCTGGAGAGCATCATTGGCGTCACAGTAGAAGAAGAGGCCGCCGATGTCCTGCGGGTGGTATTGGAGCGCAAGGGCTACCGGGTGCGAGGAGGGCCGATATGGTGGCGCCCGGATGGGGAGGTGGATGTCATCCTGCCGGTGGAGGACCCGGAGGGACGGTACATCCACGTGGTGCTGGAGGCGAAGGCCCGACTGGGCTGGCGCGCGGTAGAGGCTTGGGCCCACCGGATGCGGTCGGAGGGCTTCCGGGCCCGGCTGGCCGAAGACGGGTTCGCAGGGCCCTATCTCATCTACGTGTACGGTATGCGGGCGGACACCAGCGCGGAGCAGGCGGCCCAAAACCTCGGTATCGGCCTGCTGGTTCCCCGTGGGGAGGTGATCCCACCCAAGGGGCCGGAGTGAGTATCCTCATCCGATGAAAGTGGCATCCGGCACTGGCGAATGGCCAGGATGCTTTTTATGATAGTGCCGGCTATGGCTGGCCCAATTCCCACACCTTGATCCGAGAGGAGGCAATATGGCGAAAAAAGGAGAACCTTTGCTGGAGACCGTAGAGCATCATGCCATTGGGCTGAGCGGCATCGCCCGCGAACGGAACCCCTTCCTCATCGCCCAGCAGCAACTGGACGAGGCCGCGGAAATCATGAATCTGGACCCGGCGGTTCACCAGTTGCTCCGCTGGCCGATGCGGGAACTGCACGTCACCATCCCGGTGCGGATGGACGACGGGACCGTCAAGGTCTTCCACGGTTTCCGTGTCCAGTACAACGATGCCCGGGGGCCGACGAAGGGCGGCATCCGGTATCACCCGGAAGAGACGATTGACACGGTGCGCGCGCTGGCGGCCTGGATGACCTGGAAGACGGCGGTGATGGACCTGCCGCTGGGCGGCGGGAAGGGCGGCATCGTCTGCAACCCGAAGGAGATGTCCATGGGCGAACTGGAGCGGCTCAGCCGGGGCTACATCCGCCAGGTGGGCCGCATCCTGGGCGAGGAGATGGACGTCCCCGCGCCCGACGTCTACACCACGCCGCAGATTATGGCCTGGATGATGGACGAGTATTCGGTGATGCGCGGGTACAATGTCCCGGGCGTCATCACCGGCAAGCCCATCCCGCTGGGCGGCTCCCAGGGCCGGGGCGACGCCACCGCGCGGGGCGGGATGTATTGCATCCGCGAGGCGGCGAAGGTGCTGGGGATTGACCTGAAGGGCGCCACCGCCGCTGTCCAGGGCTACGGCAACGCCGGGCAGTACGCCCACATCCTGGGGCAGGAACTGCTGGGGCTGAAGGTCGTCGCGGTCTCCGACTCTAAGGGTGGCATCTACAACCCCGACGGGTTGGACCCCCAGGCCGTCATCGCCCACAAGGAGAAGACGGGGTCGGTCGTCAACTTCCCCGGGGCCAAGAACATCACCAACGAGGAACTGCTGGAACTCCCCGTCGTCGTGCTCATCCCGGCAGCGATGGAGAACCAGATCACCGAGGCCAACGCGGGCAACATCAAGGCCCGCATCGTGGCCGAACTGGCCAACGGCCCCACGACGCCGGAGGCCGACCAGATTCTCTACAAGAATGGCGTCTACGTCATCCCGGACTTCCTCTGCAACGCCGGTGGCGTGACCGTCTCTTACTTTGAACAGGTCCAGAACGCCTACGACTACTACTGGGATGTGGAGACGGTGCACGAGCGGCTGGATAAGAAGATGACCGCCGCCTTCCACGCGGTGCACAAGACGGCCCAGCAATACGGGGTGCACAACCGGATGGGGGCGTACATCGTCGCGGTGAGCCGGGTGGCGGAGGCCTGCAAACTGCGCGGCTGGGTGTAGAATCTACTTTTTGCTCCCCGCGGGAGACCAGAAAAGGGCTGGGGTGGGCAACGTTGCCCGCTCCAGCCCTTGTGTTTAAACTTCTTCGGAAATAGGACGCGGATGAACGCGGACGAGCGCGGATCTCCTTTACTAAAAGTGATACGTGCTGCGCTACCTGGCGTTATTTCCGATAAAGTTTGTTTTCCCCCGATAGGGTGGGGGGCAGCCCCCAATCCCCTCTTTTACCTACCCATCGGCATATAGTCCTGCAGAATGGAGCCGCCGATGAACTCCCGCAGGATGGAGTTATCGGGCACCATGTCCGGAGGACAGGGGGTGAACCACTCCAGAAAGGCCAGCAGCCGCTTCGCTTCCACCCGGCGCGGGCTGGGCGGCTCCACCTGCCGCAACAAGGGCTCCACCAGCGGCTTCAGCACCGCCAGTTCGTAGACCAGCGCGGAGTTGAACATGACGTCGGCGTTCTCCTGGTAGGGGAAGATGTGCCGTTTCTCCCCCCGCCGCACGCTTTCCCACCGGTCCAGCGTCTCCTCTGCGCTGTAGCCCCGGGACATGGCGTCCCGCACGATGCGGCGGATCAGGCGCGTGTCCGTCGTCGGCACCCGGTTGTGCCGGTCCAGGTTCAGTTGGGTGAGCGCCGAGACATAGATGCGGAAAATCCGCTCCGGCGGGACCATCGGCACCAGGTTGGGGTTCAGGCCGTGAATCCCTTCTACGATGATAACGTGGTCGGGTGTCAACTGGACCGCTGGCCCTTCCTTTCGGGTGCCGGTATGAAAGTCAAACCGGGGTAGGGTGACCTCCTGTCCATCCATCAGCGCCAGCAATTGCTGGTTGAAGAGGGCCAGGTCCAGCGCCTCCAGGGCCTCAAAGTCGTACTGGCCCTGCTCGTCGCGGGGAGTTTTCTCCCGGTCCACGAAGTAGTCGTCCAGCGCGATGGGGAAGGGCTGGACGCCGTGAGCCAGCAACTGGATGGAGAGCCGCTTGGAGAAGGTCGTTTTGCCGGAGGCGGAGGGCCCGGCGATGAGCACCAACCGGACCCGGTCGCGCCGCCCGGCAATGTCGTGGGCAATCTGGGCGATGCGCTCCTCGTGGAGCGCCTCGGAGACCAGGATGATTTCCCGGATGCGTCCCCGCTCAATGGCGTCGTTGAGACTCCCCACGTCCTCCACGCCCAGCAACCGCAGCCATTCTCCGTATTCCTGGAAGACGGCGCTCAGCCGGGGGGAGTCAGTGTGTGGGAGCAGTTCAGTCGGCCAGTGGCGCCGGGGGTACTGGAGGATGAACCCCGGCGGCGAAAGGTGAAGGGCGAAGTACTTCAGGTAGCCCGTAGAGGGCACCATGTAGCCGTGAAAGTAGTCCCGGTAGTCCCGCAGGCGATAGAGGATGAGGTAGTCCTTCCGACGGCGGGAAAATAGCCGCACTTTGTCCTGTTGACCGCGCGCCTGGAAGAGGGCCAGAGCGTCCTCAATCGGCACCCGTTCTTTGGTGATGGGCGCGTCTTCCTTTACGATGCGCCGCATATGAGCCTCAATCGTCGCCAACTCCTCCGCCGAGAAGGGCTCCCGGTTCAGCACCCGGCAGTAGAAACCGCCGAAGGGGACGGAGTAATCTATGACCACCTGGGCCTCCGGGAAGAGTTCGGAGACGACGGCCACCAGCAAAAAGGAAAGGGAACGCCGGTAGATGCGCACCCCGTCCGAATCGGAGAGGAAGATGGGAGCGACGCAGGCATCCCGTTTCAGTGGGTAGGTCAACTCCCGCAGTTCCCCGTCCACCAGCGCGGCGATGATGGGGACGGGATGGTCGGGGTACGCGGCGCGCACGTAGGCCTCCACCGGCGTCCCGACGGGCGCCTCCCATGTCCGCCCATCCGGGAAGGTGGCCTGGGCGGTCTGGCGAGGGGTGGATAGCCGAACCGGTTCGCTCATCGGTCACATCTCCATCCAGCGCCGCGCGGCTTCGTGGGCGAGGGCGCGACAACGGCCCCAGTCCGCCCACTCCGGCGGCAGGGTCCGCAACTGGCGCGCCACTTCCGTCAGGGCCTCCGGCGGCACCCAGCAGAAGCCGCTGATCCGTTCCCCGGTATCACCGGGCCGGGGGTCGCCCTCCACGTCGGCCAGGACCAGCCAGGAATGGAAGTAGCGGCGATGCCAGCCCCGCCGGAAGGTGACGCTGATGAAGCCCAGCGGACGGAGGTCTTGCAGTTCCAGCCCTGTCTCTTCCCGCGCCTCCCGCCGGGCCGCGCCCAATACCGACTCGCCGGGGCGTATCCCCCCGCTGGGCAGGCGGAAGGCCTCTTCCGGGTAGAAGGACTTGGTGTGGAGTAGGACCTGGCCATCGGGTCTGCGCAGGAGCAAGACGACCTCCCCATAGCGGGCTCGGTGGCGGGTGGACCGGACAAAGTCATCAAAGAAGGGGGCCGCGACGGTCAGGGTATGGTGCTGGCAGGGGAGGACTCCCTTCCGCTCCACCTCCGCGCGCTGGCGGCGGGCCACCCCGGCCAGACTGGCCGGGCGGCGGGTGAAGGCCCAGAGGGGGAGCAGGCTGAGCAGCAGCATTATTGTGGAGATGAGTCCTCCCTCCGGCCCGAAGGCGCCGCCGGTGAGCCAGGAAGGGCCGCCCACCGGCAGGGCCAGCAGGCCGTTCCAGGCCATCCCGCTCACCGGAAGCCCCAGGAGCGGCCCCTGGGTGAGGTTCCAGGCGTAGTGGTAGGCGATGGGCAGCCAGAGGGTGCCGGTCCGTTCTGCCGCCACCGCAAAGACGGCCCCTGCCAGCGCGATGTTGACCAGCGCCAGCAGGGAGACGTTCGGGTTCAGGGCATGGAAGAGGGCGAACAGGACGGAGGGGACCAGTACTCCGACCACCGACCCGCGCCAGGTGGTGAGGGCACGCTGGAGGTAGCCCCGAAAGGCCACCTCCTCGGCGGCGGCGGCCGGGAAGAGCGCCACCGCGTCCAACAGGAATCCCCACCAGATTGCCTTGCCGGGCCAGGGGGGCTGCGGGTGCAGGGCCAGCAGGACGGCGCCGACCAGTGCCATCGTCCCTGCCCCCAGTGCCAGCCCAACCGCCGTATCTCTCCCGCCGCGCGTCGGTTCCAGCCCCATCGTCTCCACCGGCTCCCGGTCCAGAAAACGGCCCATCAACAGGGCCAGCCCCAGCGCGATGACCAACCGGGAGATGCCGATGACCAACAGCAGCAGGCCGGGAACCCGTCCGCCTGCCAGGGCCTCCATGATTTGCTCCCCGCTGGCTCCCGTCAGGGCCAGCATCAGGCCGTAGAAGATGCCGATGAACACATCCACCGCGAATTCGGCGATCAGGAAAACGACCAGATAGATGATGACCCGCCAGACGGGGTGCAGGACCGGGCCCCGGAGGAAGAAGCGGCGGCAGCCGGGAGTGGTAGATTGGGAAACGGGTGTTTGGGTAGATTGGGAAACGGGCAGGTTGGTCATCTGTGTCCTTCGTGGTTTCCAGATTATGGCCCGGGGGTGGGGGTGGGCGGCCCACCGGCCCAGGCGGCGGTGTAGAAGGCCAGATATGCGGACATCATCCGCGACCAGTAATCGTCGGCGTGTCCTCCTTCGCCGACGGCGTACTCATGGGAAATTCCGCGCTCCGCCAACACTTTGTGCATCCGGTCGGTGCCCACCCAGGCCCAGTCGGTATTCCCGGCATCCAGCCAGATGCGCAGGGAGGCGACCGCCGACTGGGTCACCAGGTTGAACGGGTCGTAGGCCGGGAGGGGGTAGTTGACGGTGAGGGCCGGGCTGTGCGCGCCCACTGTGGCGAAGAGGTCCGGGCGGCGGAAGGCAATCTCCAGCGACCAGACGCCGCCCCGGGAGATGCCGCCGATGGCCCGTCCTTCCCGGGTGCCCCAGGTGCGGTAGTTTCGCTCAATGTACGGGATCAGTTCGTTGACGATCAGCCCTTCCACCGAGTAGTCTCCGCCGCTGGTGCGGACGAAAATGCCCTCGGGGGCGGGGTCGCAGTTGGGCATGACGATGATGAAGGGCGGGTAGGCCCCCGAGCAGATGCCCGCTTCGGCGGCCTCATCCACTCCCAACCGGTCCCAGTGGGTCTCGTCGTACGGGTAGCCGTGGAGGAGGTAGAGCACCGGGTAGGACGCGGAGGAGGAGTCGTAGCCCGGGGGAAGGTAAATCCGGTACGTGGCGGTCCGGCCCAGGACCCGGCTGGGGTATGAGCCGACCTCCACCCGGCCCGCGATGCCCGCGCAGATGGGCGTCGGGGTGGGCGTCGGCGTCGCCGTCGGCCGGGGGGTGGGGGTGGGCGTCGGGGTGGGGGTGGCCGTCGGCGTCGGCGTGAGGGTCGGGGTCGGCGTCGGCGATGGGGTGGGCGTCGCCGTCGGCGACGGGGTGGCCGTCGCCAGCGGCACCAGGGTGGGTCGGGTGTAGGCTGTCCGGTCCGTCGCCGAGGCGGATTCGGACGGCGCGCAGGCGGAAAGAAGGAGCAGGAAGCAGGAGGCAAGAAGCAGGGAGCAGGATGCGGGACGCATCGGTTACTCCACAGGATTCGGGATGATGGATGCTCCCGGGCCCGGACGGCAGGAGATGACGTCCTGGACGCCGGGCATAGCCCGCAGGTCGGCCTGGAGACGGTCGGCGAAGGCGGGCAGGGTCAGGATGTGGACGTTGGGCCCGGCATCTATGGTGAAGTAGGCCGGGAAGCCCTCTTCCCGCCAGGCCTGGACCCGGCGGATGACGGCGAGGGTCTCCGGGAGCCAATAGATCAGGGACGGGCGGGAGGTCATCATCACCGCGTGCATCAGCAGCGCGTCCTCCTCGGCGGCCTGACCCAGCGCGGTGAAGTCCCGACGGGCCAGCGCGTCCAGCAACTGCCGGTTCAGTTCGGTCACGCGCGCCAGCCGGGCCCGGTGGAGGGCGCTGGTGGGCGCCAGATGGTGCCCCTCGCTGGAAGGAACGGCCTTCTCGGCCCGGGAGACAATCACAATCAGGTCTCGGACGTCCCACCAGTCGGGGCCGTAGAGGGGTTCGGCGAAAGCGTCTTCGTCCCGGGCGCCGGTGTGCAGAAGGACGAACCCGCCGAAGACGGAGCGGGCGGCGGAGCCGGAGCCCCGTCGGGCCAGGAGGCTCAGGTCGCGGGGGGAGAGGTCCAGGCCCAGGGCGGCCGCGCCGGCCAGCGTCAGCGCGGCGAAGCCGGAGGCGGAGGCGGCGATCCCCGCGCCCGCCGGAAAGTTGTTCCGGGAGACGACCCGCGCGCGCCAGGAGATGCCCGCCCGTTCCCGCAGGAGGTCCAGATGGCGGGAGGCCCGCTCCCGGGCCGGGCCGGTCAGCGGCCGACCGTCCACCGTCACCTCATCCTCCGGCAGGTCGGGCCGAAGGGCGACGGTGGTGACCGTGCGGGTACGGTCCAGGGTGATGGAGACCGAATCGTTGGCCGGGATGCGCAGGTCGGCGTCGGCGTTCCCCCAGTACTTGGTCAGCGCGATGTTGGCGCCGGCCTCGGCGGTGGCCCGACGTTCGGACGCGGACGAGCGCGGATGGACGCGGATTTCTTCCATTACTCCTGTGCCAGCAGTTCCACCTCGGTGACCAGCGCGTCAAAGGAGTGGCCCGAGGCGTAGATGGTGATGGATTTGATGAGCGCCGGGGGCGCGTCGCTCTGCATCAGGTTCTCGGAATCGTACGAAGTCCAGGTCTGGATGGGAATCTGGTCGCTCCACCAGTAGAGGTAATCGGTCTCCGCCCTGGGGACGGAGTAGAAGCCGTGATACCAGGACCGGTCTCCGCCGTGAATGTCTTGGTAGTCTATCCGGACAATGATGGGGCATTCGGAGCCCGCCGAGCCGCACCCGGGGAGGCTCTGGCCCTGTACCATGACGCTGAGGTGGAAGATCAGGGAGGTGAAGTCCCGGACGTCGTAGTTCAGCGTCTGCCGGATGCCCACTTCGGCGTGGCCGATGCCCTCCCGGAAGAAGTGGGCGGCCGGACGGCCCGCGACGGTGGTGGTCTGGACGGTGCCGGCCTCTATGACGTAGGTCTCCCAGCCCACCTCCAGCGGCTGGCGGAAGTCGCCGTTGACCAGCAGGTTGCGGGCGGCGGGGAGCGTTTCCAGCGGCGCCGGCCCGGCCTGGGCGATGGTGCGCTGGGCGTCGTTCAAGGAGACGGATTGCCCTCCGGCGGAAGTTACCTCTGCATGCCCCTCGCGGACGATGAATTCGGTGAGGGAGCCGTAGACGCGCGCCTCGTAACTGCCCGCCGTCAGTACGGCGGTGAGGTGGGGGGTATACAGTTGGGCCGTTGTCTCCCGCCCGTCCGCCGGGGAGATGGTGATCCGCACCCGCCCGGATTCCACCTGCAGGCCGACGCGGTGGGGGAGCGGGCTGAGGCCGAAGCGCGGGGAGCGGGCGGAGCGGATGCGGAGCCGGGTGTCGCCGTAGACCTGGACCGTCGCCACGACTTCGGATTCGGACGCGGGCGCGTAGAAGGTCAGGAGAGCCTGCGCGGCGCTGTCGGTGACCAGCAGGCTCCCCGCCGGGACGTCCCAGGTGGGGTCCCGCAGGGCGATGAGGTCGCCGCGCCCGCCGCGCTGCAGGCCCGGCGTCCCGTGCTGGGGCTGCAACAGGGTGGGCTGGGCACGGGTGGCCGTCCGCAGGAATTGCCGGACCCCCAGCGGCACACCCACCGCCAGGCTCACGCAGAGGGTGAAGGAGATCAGCAGGATAACCCAGGCCAGCCGTTCCCGGTTTCGGGTCATAGGTAGATAATCCGGAAGTCGGTGAATTCGCCCGTCGGCTCCTCCCATTGGACGGCGACGTGGGTGACATGGGCGAAGGGCGGCCCTTCGTGGAGGAAGTCCAGAAACTCCCGCAGGGCGGCCCGGGGGCCCTCGGCGACGGTCTCCACCGTCCCGTCCCAGCGGTTGGCTACCCAGCCGGTCAGGCCCAGGGCGCGGGCCCGCCGGACGGTGTAGTAGCGAAAGTTCACCCCCTGGACGATGCCTGAGACCACCGCGTGGAGGCGAGCTATATCCGTCGGTTTCGGTTCACCCATTTCTCGCTCCTGAAAGCCGGAAAAGAACCTTTTTACCTCGCCGGTGAAAGGGCGAACAAGAAAGTCTCTTGCGGCGTGAACACTTCCGCGTACATCCGCGTTAATCCGCGTCCTTTAAAAGAACAACAGGCGGGGCGCGCGACGGTCAAAACGGTGGAGGCCTGCCTGGTGGGCCGCCTCTACCGCCGCCTCGTACTCCCGCCGGGTGATGGGCCGGTCCAGCGGCGGGTATTCATGGGCCCGGTAGCAAGGCCGGTACTGGTCCATAATGTTGATGTACGTATCCCGCGAGACCTCTTCGGCCAGGAAGCGGGCGATTTCGGCCGTCCCGGCCAGGCCGCCAGGTAGGACCAGGTGGCGGACCAGGAGCCCGCGCTGCGCGATCCCCCGCTCGTCCAGCACCAGGTCCCCCACCTGCCGGTGCATCTCTTTGACGGCCGCCTGATTGACCGCCGGGTAGTCCCGCACCCGGGAGTAGCGGTAGGCAATTTCGGCGTCGGCGTATTTCATATCGGGCATGTAGATGTCCACGATGCCGTCCAGCAGGGCCAGTGCCTCCAGGGAATCGTAGCCGCCGGTGTTCCAGACCAGGGGCAGGCGCAGGCCGGCCTCGGCGGCGACCAGAACGGCCGCCAGGATGGGCGCCAGGACGTGGGTCGGCGAGACGAAGTTGATGTTATGGCAGCCCTGGGCCTGGAGGGCCAGCATCATCGCGGCGATGTCCTCCGGCTCCACCTCCCGGCCGTGTCCCAGTTGGCTGATGTCGTAATTCTGACAGTACTGGCAGTTCAGGTTGCACCAGGCGAAGAAGATGGTGCCGGAGCCCCGGTAGCCCCGCAGCGGGTCCTCTTCCCCGAAGTGGGGGCCGTAACTGGAGACCAGGGCTCGCACTCCGGTGCGGCACGCGCCGACGGTCTGGTACCGGTCCACCCCGCACTTCCGGCCGCAGAAGTCGCAGGCATGGAGACGGTCGTAGGCCAGTTGCACCCGCCGGCGCAGTTCGCCGGTGGAGAGGAGGGACCGATAGGCTGGCTCAAAGGACGATTCCATAGTTGCGGCCCTCCGCTACGCTGCATACCTTGCTACACGCGTCATTTCTTATACCGGCCCAGCGGCCGATGTTACGGAACCGGCCCGGCGGCCGGCGTTACCACGCCACCGGCACCTTGCGAAGACTGTAACGACGGTCCAGAACCTGGACGTAATGGTTGCGGCGGCCGAAATCGTAGAGTTTCCAGGTCACCTCCACGTCCCGCTTGCAGTATTCGGTCACCAGGTCCAGGCGGCCCTGTCGGAACCAGCGGACCGCATCCAGGCCGTCCCCGCTCTTGCGCTCCCCCAGCGTGGCCGCGACCACGTCGTCCAGTTTGGGCCGCCAGCCCAGCGCCCGTTCCAGATGGACCAGCATGTCCACCGTCGGCGGAAAGGACAGCGGCTTTTGGGCATAGGCCTGGAGGACCTCGTAGTCAAAGCCGAGGAGGTTGTAGCCCACTACCCGGTCGGCGGCCTGGAGCGCGGCGATGAGGTCGCCCGCCTGCTCCTCAGTGTAGGCCCGGTAGAGGTCTCGCTCTGGGTCGTAGGTCACGCCCACGGACATTCGCAGGCGGCGGATGTAGGCCCGTCCGCCCACCTCATCAAAGGTATACTGCGTCTCCAGGTCAAATACCAGCATCCGAATACCTCGCAGGGATAGATTATACCACAAAACGGGAAACCGGCCCATTGCCACCTCATCCCCTCATCCCCTGTACTGTTTGACTTTTTTTAGAATCGTGGTATACTCTACTTGTGCAGGGCGAAGTAAGTTCTGGTTCCGTCTGAAAAGACCACCCAGGCTTGCGGAGGCCGGGTGGTCTTTTTTGTATGGGCCGAACCCTTCGCCGTGTGTCTGTCCGTTTCACAATCAGAAGGAGGTAGAAGACGTGAGCAGTAAAGTGACCGGAACCGTGAAATGGTTCAACGATGCCAAAGGATACGGCTTCATCTCTCAGGATGACGGCGAGGATGTCTTCGTCCACTACACCGCCATCCAGGGGGATGGGTTCCGCACGCTGCGCGAAGGCCAGCGGGTGGAATTCGCCGTAGAGAAGGGCCCCAAGGGACTGCACGCCACTCAGGTGCGCGTCCTGTAGGCCGATGCGCTCAGCGGCCCTGAGGCCGCAGGAGGAGAGATGTCTACCAGGCTGTATGTCGGAAATCTCAGTTACGCCACCACCGAGACCACGCTCTCTGATCTCTTTCAGACCGTGGGAGAGGTTGTCTCGGTGAGCATCGTCACGGACCGGATGACCGGGCAGTCCCGGGGCTTCGGCTTCGTGGAGATGGCTGATTACCAGGCGGCTCAGAACGCCATCAACCAGTTGAACGGTCGGATGGTAGACGGGCGGTCCATTCGGGTGGCCGAAGCGCGCCCGCAGGAAGCCCGGGAGCCGCGAGGAGAACGGCGCCGAGAGCGGCGACGCTATTAAACCCGATCCCTCTTCCGACGAAACCCGAAACCGCATGGCCCCTCCGCAGGCCATGCGGTTTTTTGTTTCTCCATCGGAAAACCTGTCAATTTTGACAGTAGACAAGCGCATAGCTTTCTGATAAAATGCAAGCAGGTTGAAGAATAGCGGCAAATCGTCTCGGTGCTTTCTCATCGGTAGCCATGAGACCCAAAGCATTCAGAACGATCTCCGTTTTGCTCATCATGCTGACATCGTGCACGGCCCGTCTGGCTCAGCCGATAGCGACTGCACCTTCCCTTCCCCTGGGCACTTCTGCAACCCCTTCTCCAATGCTCCCAGAAGCAAGGGCGCCGGCAGGCCCGCTGGCCGGAGCCTACGCCGCACTGGATGCCTACCAGCCGCCCCTGGTCACGCCGGAAATCCTCCAGGCTCTGACCTCCGGCATCGGTGGGTGGCTCTCCGGCGGTGGCGACCCCGCCCTGCTCCCCGGCCTCCTGCGAACCTTCCCTAAACTCCAGGCGACCCATCCTGCGGTGGACCAGGCTGACCTGAACGGCGACGGCACGGAAGATGTCGTCGTCCAGACCGACCTGATGGGCCTGCCCGTGCTGACCTTTCTTCGGCGGGCGGAGGGGAGGTACCTGGGGCTGACTCTCCCTCCGATGTTTGACGAACCCCTGCCCACCCTGCGGAGCGGGTTTCTCTCCAGCGACCTCACCGGCGACGGACGACCCGAGACAGTCGTCACCTACACCGTCCCGGGGGGTAGTATGTCCACCGAACTGCTCTACGTCTTCCACTGGAGCGAGATGAGCCCCACCCTGGTCTTCCGGGCGGACCTCATCACCTGGGCCGGACCTTCGCCCTGGGCGCTGGAGCCGGACCCCACCGCCCCCGGCCGCCAGCAATTGCTCTTGACCTACCCTCACTTCTACCGGGACGGTTTTGACCACAAAATGGTCAACCATCCTTTGGGCTGGCAGGTCTGGCGCTGGGATGAGAACGCAGGCCGCTTCGTCCAGGCGGAGAAGGGGGTGGACCTGGAGCGGAGCGGTTGGGGACCGGAGGCCTCCGTGACGATGGGCGACCGGCTGCTCTGGCTCATCAACGAAGCGGAGACGGCGTTCCGGGCTGGCAACTACGAGGCGGCCCTGGAAGGATACGAGAGGGCCTCGGCGACGGCGAGGGACTGGAGCCGGGGGGCCAACGAGCCCGATTGGGCAGGCCTGATCCGCTTCCGTCGGGGGGAAATCCTGCTCTTGCTGGGCCGGAGCGATGAGGCGCGGGCCGAATTGCACGCCCTCGCCGACGAGTACGCCAACGACCTGCTGGGGGAACTGGCGGCGGCCTGCCTCTCAGGGGCAGAAGAGGACTCGCCCGACGCGCCCGCCCGCTGTATCGCCGCCATGCAGCAAATCCAACTCTGGTATCGGATGGATGAGCACTGTGGCGGAGGAGCACTTTGTTTCCCCCTTTATTCCACCGACATTCTCTACCCGCCCGCCGGACTGACCGCCTACCTCAACGCTCACCCCGAACTGCCCGGGGATTCCGAAGCCATCAGGACCGGCCTGGAAGCCGTGGGATTCGCCCTGGATGAAGTCCGGCAGGCAGATGGAGGCAGTCTGTGGCTCATCGTACAAGCGGGTGGCATCCCGACCGAGTGGACCCTGGTCCGCGATGCCGATGGCCGGTGGCGGCCATATCAGCCTCCGGCCTGCTCTCCCCCCAGGCCCTGCTGGCCTCGGGTGGGAAATTTTGAGGAGTAGGAAGCAAATGAAACGACCTCATTCCATCCTGACCGCGCTGGCCCTTCTGGCCTCGCTGCCTTTCTGCGTTCTCGGCGCGGCGAGCCTGCTGGGCCAGATGGGGGGAGACCAGCTTTTTCGGTACCTCTCCGACCTTCCAACGATCCTTACAGCGAGCCTGACCGCTCCCACTTTCTTTGCAGCGCTCCTCTTCAGCCGGGCCGAGCGATACCTGGCGTTCGGTATCGCCGCCCTGGGGCTGGGGTTGGCCGCGTGGGTCTGGCTGATCGCGACGGAACGGCGCGCGGCATTTCACCGCGCTCGCTTCTGGTCTCTGGGCCTGGCCCTGGTGACGGTCGTCGCTGTGCCTTTTCTGGTTTCTTACCGGCCTGCCGCGAAGGCCGCGCCGGGGTGGACGCTCAGGATAGTGGAGCCCCCCGGTCTATTGGATGGGTTCGTCCGCGCCTGCCAGGCCGTTGCCGAGGTACAGGGAGAATGCCAGTATGAACCCCTGGGTTGGGCCAACGAGGAGACCCTGGTCTACCGAAAGTGGTGCGGGGGGCGGTTCCAGGTGGATATGGCGAATGCCCGCAGCGAGTGGGACCCCGGCGTCGCGGGCCCTCCGCTGGCCTATTCCGTCGCAACGGGCCGAAGCACGCCGTTTGAGGGAGACCCGGGCTCTCTCTATCGCCAGACCTGCTCTCCCAGCCGGTGTGTGACGCCAGGGCTGACGGCGCAGGCGGGTTTTCCGCCGCCGGGCTACTTCTCCGGCCACTTCGGGGACCCCCTGCTCTCCCCCGATGGCCGCCGGGTCGCCTTCACCGCCCGGCACGTCTACGGGCCAGAGGACCTGCTGGTGCTGGAGGGGCCGTAGCAGAAGAAAGAGACGCAGAGGCTGGATGCGGGCCGCGAAGCGGCCCGCATCCAAACCATAACCCCTGATGCACTGGTCAGTCGGTCGGCGGAGACTCCACGGTGATCTCCACCGTCACATACCCATCGTTGTCCGTGACGATGTCGTCGTTGATCCGGAGGTACAACAGGCCGAGGGCGTCCGACAGAATCGTTGCCCGGTGTCCCACGTAGAAGGGATGGCCGTTTTCACCAATGCGCCCGATCAGGCAGCCACCGATTCCGTTGGGCAGCGGGTAGTACGAGGGAGCCGGGTACCGGGAGGGCGAGGCGCCCGTCGGCCCAATGTACCCGACCTCCGGCGAGTACAGCCAGCGCCCCCGGGCTACAATGGTCACCACCTCCCCAGGATGCAGAAAAATCCCCATGCTTTGCCATCCCCGGTAGGCATAGACCCGTTGCTCCGTCAGGTCGGCCTTCTGAACGGGAACACCATCGGCGCGCAGGACGGCACCGGCGAAGATGACCAGCGCCACGATAGAGAGGGCGATCAACATCAGAAAGCGGGTGAGGATCTGTAGTTTCACCATGCCAGCCCCCAGTGAATCAGTCAAAGCTGCTCCACCCCCTTCTGCGGTTCATTTTCCCGCTTCCCCCTCACTCCGCAGGTCCACGATGGGGGTGGAATCTCCGGTGATAATCCACTTACTGTTGGCCTTCAGTTCCTGAGCGGTCAGATAGCGCAGATACTCGGTGGCGATGTCCGGATACTGGGCCAGTTCGGCGATCAGCATCTGGATGGATTTGCGCTGGGCTTCGGCGACCAGAGTAATCTGGTAAGCCTCGGCCTCAGCCCGTTTCTGGGCCGCGTAGTAGTCGGCGTCGGCCCGGATGCGTACCTGTTCCGCCTCCGCCTGGGCCTGCTCCTGCCGCTGGACCGCGACCATCCGGTCTTTGATGGCCTGAACGACCTCCT
The DNA here is from genome assembly GCA_014360895.1 of Thermoflexales bacterium. GTDB lineage: Bacteria > Chloroflexota > Anaerolineae > B4-G1 > DUEL01 > SpSt-77. The sequence continues at coordinate 37,175 of JACIWQ010000019.1, forward strand.
CCGGTGGCGACGCGCTCTGCATCTGCACGGTGACAAAGCGTACACCGTACTGGTCCTCTTTGGTTTTGAGAGCTTCCATAATCTCCTGGTTCATCCGGGCCCGGTCATGCATCACTTCGGTCATGCTTTTGGTGTTGACGACGTCCCGCAGTTTGCCCTGGACGAACTCAAACAGGATGCGCTCCGGATCGTCCACCTCCAGAGCGAAACGGCGGGGGTCGGTGACCACATAGGTGTACTGCAGCGAGACGATCATCGTCACATCATCGGCGGTCATGGCCGAAATCTGGTCCACGTACCCCAGGCGCTCGTTGACCCGGACCAGGATCACCGTGTCCCAGAGAGGGATTTTGAAGTGCCAGCCCGGCTGGTCCACGCTCAGGAATTGACCGCCGCGCATATGGATGCCCCGTTCATACGGATGAACCTTGTAGATAGATGCCCGGGCGATGACCAGAATCACCGTCAAGAGGATGAGGATGGCGAGAACAACGACCGATGCTTTGTAGAGGGTCTCCAGCAGGCTTCGGGGATGCTGCGCCGGACTAACCGATGAGACATTGGACGCTGTCATGACAGAACCTCCTGTATTTTGGGGAAATGACTTCGTTTAATAGAGTGTAGCGGGAACGGACCGGTCGGGTTCTCCGTTCACGCCCATTCTATCACCTTACGGGCCGTTTGTCTACTGTAAAGATTGACAGGTTGGAGGGGTCGCGGTGTCAGGGGATGGAAGTTGCCCGTTTCCTCTTTCCGACCAGGTGTCTTGTTGAATCTTATAAAGTCGTACCGGGTAACGCCGCTTTCGGGCAGCGCGTGGCCCCCCTCCTCATCCCCCTGGCCCCCTTCTCCTCCCCGAAACGGGGAG
>JACIWQ010000190.1 GCA_014360895.1 Thermoflexales bacterium
CTTGAAGGTGACCGTCTCCTTACGGACAATTTATGTCCGAACCTCATTGACACCACCCGCCGGGAATGTATAATAAGCAGGCGAGCATGTCAGCCCTTCAGTTCCTGAACGATTCCGAAGTAGAGGCCATCCACCAGGCCACCTTGCGCATCCTGTGGGAGGTCGGCGTCGTCCTGACCCATCCGGAGGGACGGGAGCGGCTGGTGGGAGCCGGAGCCGTCGTCCACGGCGACCGGGTGCGGATTCCCCCGGACCTGGTGGAATGGGCGGTCGCGCAATCTCCCCGCCGGGTGACCCTGCGCGGCCGGGGCGGTCAGCGCGTGACCCTGGGAGACGGTTCCCTCTCCTGGCACAACGTGGGCGGCGCGCGGGACGTCTATGACCCTCGTACCGGAACGCGCCGACCAGCCATGGTCCAGGATGTGCGGGATAGCGCCCGTCTCCTGGACGCGCTGGAGAGCGTCACCACGGTGACACCGTTTTTCACCCCTCAGGACGTCCCCGGCCCGCGGATGTCCCTGGCGATGTACCGCCATACCCTCTCCTGCACCACCAAGCCCGTTCATGGCCCCGGCGTCCAGACGGCCGAGGAAGTCCGGCAGATTGCCCGGATGGCCTCCGTCACCGGCCCGCCGGAGGAGGTGCTTACGCTGGGGATTTCCCCTGTCAGCCCCCTCTTTTTTCCGGACGACGTGGTCGGGGCGATCCTGGAGACGGCGCAACTGGGTATCCCGCTGGGCCCCCTCCCCTGCCCCATCGCAGGGGCGACGGCGCCGCTATCGCTGGCGGGCGCGCTGGCCCAGCAGAACGCGGAGGTGCTGGCCTCCGTCGTGCTGGCCCAACTGGTCCGCCCCGGCCTCCCCATCTTCTACTGCGGACGGCTGGCCATGATGGAGCCGCGCTCCGGCATTTCGGTGTGGGGCGGCGTGGAACTGGGCCTGGCCTCCGCCGCCACCGTTCAGATCGGCCATCGCTACGGCCTCCCCGTCAACGTCTACGGCTTCTCCACCAACGCCCACACGCTGGACATCCAGAGCGGCTACGAGCGGGCCCTGAACGCCGCCCTTCCGGCGCTGGCCGGCGCGGATGAACTCTCCGGCATCGGTGAGATGGCCGCCGGCGTGATGGGCTCCTACGCCCAAATGGTCTGCGATAACGAAATCGCGCGCTCCATCCGGCGGCTGCTGCGAGGCTTCGCGGTGGACGGGGACGCACTGGCGGTAGAGGTCATCGCCGCCGTGATGGAAGGCCCCCGCAACTTCCTCGGCCAACGCCATACCGTCCGCCACCTCCGCGCCGGGGAGATTCTGATGAGTTGTCTGGCGGAGCGGCGCTCCTGGGAGGAATGGGAGCGGACGGGACAGGTTGGTCTGGCCGAACGGGCCCAGCAGGAGGCGGAGCGACTGCTGGCCGAACACAAAGTCCCGCCTCTGGACCCGGAGCAGGAACGGGAACTGGACGCAATGATGGGCAACGGACAATAGACGACAGATCACAGGCCATATAGGGGTCAGGCGAGCGATGGGCCAGACGTTGTTATTGACCGGACGACCCGGCATCGGCAAGACAACCGTCATCAAAGCAGTGGTGGAGGCCCTGGGCCCCCGGGCCGGCGGATTCTACACCGAGGAGATTCGGGGGCCGGGGGGCCGTAAGGGGTTCCGTCTGATGACCCTGGACGGAGAGGAGACGGTGATGGCCCACGTGGAGTTTCGGGGCCCCCGCTACCCGCGCGTGGGCCGCTACGGGGTGGACGTGGAGGCCATCGCGCGGGTGGGAGTGGCCGCGCTCCAGCGGGCAATGCGGGAAGGACGCCTGGTCGTGGTGGATGAAATCGGCAAGATGGAACTCTTCTGCGGGCCGTTCAAGGAAGCCGTCCTGCAGGCCATCAGCGGCCCGCATACCGTCCTGGCAACGGTGATGGCCCACCCCAACCCCTGGGCGGACGCGCTGAAGGCCCTGCCGACGGTCACCCTCTGGGAGGTCACCGTGGAGAATCGGGACGGGATGCCCCAGCGGGTCCGGCAGTGGATAGACCGCTTCTGGCCGAAACCGCCAACCTGTGGTATCCTATAAGCCGCCGGCCGCGCCCTGCGCCCTGCGACCTGCGACCTGCGACCTGCGACGTGCGACCCGCGACTTGCGACCTGCGACTTGCGACCTGCAATATGAGGCCTGTTATGAACCCGTTACTGGTTGTAGAAAACCTTCACGTCCATCGCCCCGGCGCGGAAGTGCTCCGGGGGGTCAACCTGACCGTCTACCCCGCCGAGGTCCACGTCCTCCTGGGGCTGAACGGCTCCGGCAAGAGCAGTCTGGCCTACACGCTGATGGGCTGCGCGGGGTACCGTCCGGCCCAGGGCCGCATTCTCTTTGACGGCGAGGACATCACCGACCTCCCGGTCTCCGAGCGGGCCCGGCGGGGCATCACCCTGGCCTGGCAGGAGCCGGCCCGCTTTGAGGGACTGCGCACCGGCGACTACATCGCGCTGGGGATGAAGGAGCCGACGCTGGCCCGCGTGGAGGAGGCACTGCGGGCCGTCGCGCTGGCCCCTGCCGCCTACCTGGGCCGCCCCGTAGACCCGACCCTCTCTGGCGGCGAGCGCAAACGGATAGAACTGGCCGCCGTCTATGCGATGCGCCCCCGCCTGGCCATTCTGGACGAGCCGGATTCGGGGATTGACGTCTTGGGCGTGGAGGAGATTGCCGCTCTCATCCGGCGGATGGCCGCCGAGGGAACGGCGGTTCTCCTCATCACCCACCGGGACGAGATGGCCGACGCCGCCGACCGGGCCAGCCTGATGTGCGGGGGGACCGTCGTCAGAACGGGCAATCCAGACGAAGTGCGCGCGTACTTTGCCCAGCGGTGCCGTCCCCACGAAGAAACGCTGGGCGCCCAGCCCTGGGAACCGGTCAACGGCGACCTCTACAAAGAGGTCGTCACCCGGGGGGTATGCGCATGAAGGCCCACACTGCGCCCGTATCCCCCGCTTCTCTCCTGGCCCGGCGCGATCCCGCCTGGGCGCGCGATTTTGAGGCCATCCTGAAGGCCTACGATGCGGCGGGCGGCAAGGTGGATGCCCTCCAATCCGACCACATCGCCAGCGCCGTTATCAGCGCCAACCGGGTCCTTTTCGTCAACGAAATCCCGGGCGTCCACATTGAGGCCGAAGAGACCCCCACCGGCATCCGGGCCCATATTCGGGTGGACCCCGGCACTCGCGTGGAGTACCCCGTCCATCTCTGCTTCGGGATGATCCCCCAGGAGGGGGTTCAGGAGATTATTCCGACCTTTGAGATCGGTGAGGGGGCAGAGGTGGGCTTCCTGGCCCACTGTACCTTTCCCAATGCGGTGAACCTGCAACACATTATGGACGCGGTGGTCCGCATCGGGCCGGGGGCGACGATGCGCTACACTGAGGCCCACTACCACGGCCCCTACGGCGGCGTTCAGGTCCTCCCCACCAGCTACGTGATTGTGGAGGAGGGGGGCCGGTTTGAGAACGAGTTCAACCTGACCCACGGGCGGGTAGGCCGGATGGAAATCCGGATGGAGGTGGAGGTCGGCGCGCGCGGCGTGGCGGAGTTGACGGTCAAGGCCTACGGGATGGGGGAAGACTACATCCGTGCAGAGGAGACCATCCGCCTGAATGGTCCCGAGGCCCGGGGGCTGACGAAGACCCGCGTCGCGGTGCGGGACCGGGCTGTCGGCGAGGTCTATACGACCACCGAGGGGAACGCCCCCGGCGCGCGCGGCCACATGGACTGTACGGAAATCGTCCGGGGTGAGGCCGTTGCCCGCAACACCCCCATCGTTATCGTCCGCAACGACCAGGCCCGGGTCACCCACGAGGCCGCCATCGGCTCCGTGAGCCGCAAGGAACTGGAGACCCTCATGGCCCGGGGCTTGAGCGAGGAAGAGGCGGTAGACATCATCATCCGGGGAATGCTGGCGTAAGCGGATTCGCCTGACCACATTAGCATCGGGCAGATTCGCCCGACCGTGAACGGCCGGGCTCAGACGCAAAGCCCTGCGGGCTATCGGAGAGCCCCGAAGGGGCTTCGCAGGGTGAGCCCGATGCTTTTGCGGTTTAACAAATTATTCCGGCAGTAGCCTTTTGTGAGGGGGAAACCCTCGTCCCTTGTGGGAGAGGGGAGGGGCCAGGGGTGGGGGGGCGGGGGGCCCCCCCCCCCCCCCCCCCCC
>JACIWQ010000191.1:0-2272 GCA_014360895.1 Thermoflexales bacterium
GTAGAGTGGTATCAGGTCCGCTTCAGCCGTTCTGACGAGTCCTTCACGTTTGAGGTCATCCTCTACGAAAACGGCGACATTGTTTTCCAGTATGGATTGATGCAATACAGCCCCAGCGGCTGGTCCTGTGGTTCTGCGGGTATAGAAGATTCCTTTGGCCTGGATGGCCTGAACTATCTCCCATTTTGTCAAAAAGCTCCGTCCAATAAAGCCGTCCGTTTTTACCGTCCATCTCCCTCTGCACGGGTGACCATTCGTCCACGATACCAAGGCCGTTTTACTCATGCCGGGGCTGTAGAGACATTCCAGGTTCCTATCCGCAATACAGGCGAACTGGGGGGCGATACCTACGACATCTCTGTTTCCTCTCCTTGGACGATGAGCCTTTACGGAGAAGACGGCTCCACTACTCTCGCTGACACAGACGGAGATGGTGTGGTGGATACAGGCCTGGTAGCCCAGGGTAGCACCTTTACTGTGACGGCCAAGGTCCAGATACCTCCTGCCGTCAACACCGGGGATGAGAATTTTGCTACCCTCACTGTTAGTTCATCAATAGATACCGGCAAGAGTAAAACGACCACGCTCCAAACCGCCGTCCCGGCTCCCTTTGCCCAGGTCTACGCGGATGATGCCGATGGGGCGATGAGCCTGTATCTTGTCCAGCCGGGTGCCCAGGCAGTGAAGAAGGCCAGCGGGAACTGGTATTATGGTTACATTCCGGCTGTGGCAGAGATGCCCAACGGAAACTTTGTGCTGGCCTGGGTGAAATACCGTTCCGTCTCCAATGTCTCGGTTACCGAAATTGAATACGCTATTATGGACCGCTACGGCAACGTGGTGCGCTCCCCGACCCGATTGACCGATCACTCCGGAGCGACGATATATACATATGACTACAGTCCCGTGGTGGCTGTCGCTCCCAATGGACATATCGGGGTACTGTGGTACAGATATCTGCGGGATCAGAACACGTACAAACAGAATTACAACATCTATTTTGCCATTCTGGACCCCGTAGGCAACCGGGTTTATGGGCCGGTCAACCTTACTAACAACAGTGCTTGGGGGACAGGGCCATTCTTTTCCTACCCGCGCATTACGGCGACAGGTGATAATCGGTTTGTGCTGGCATGGTATCGGGAACATTCGGAAGGGTCCGGCTGGGTAGAAGATATTTATTACACCATACGGGATACCAACGGAAATCTGGTGAAAGACATCACTCGGTTTACGGCCGGGCAAGCAGGAGGTCCGTATTTCTACTATCCTGCCCTGGCTTCCTTGAGCAATAACCGGGTGCTGCTGGCTTATACCCGTAACGATGAAACCCGCTACGCCGTTCTAGATAGCGCTGGCAATACGGTGAAACAGGAAACCTCTTTGGGTTACGGCTATAGGCCTGACGCGGTACAGCTCTCCGATGGGAAAATCGTTGTAGCTTGGACGAGATGGATAAACAATAGAGGATTTATACAATTTGCGGTTCTGGATGGCAGCACCTACACCTGGACTGCTGGACCCATTACCCTCTCAAACCCCGCTGCTCCTGCTGGAGAGGATTTTGTCTCCGTCGCTGCTACTACTGCTGGTGCTGTGCTCACTTGGATGGACGAGAGTTGGAGTTCCCTCTACTATGCTCTGGTGGATAGCAATGGCAACATTCTCACACCACCAATGATTTTCCGTATGGCAGGGGCCGTCTCCTGGGGCTCTCCGACCATCGAGACCAGTTATGAAGGCTATGGAAATACGTCCTACACGTGGAACCCTGCCAAGAACGTGGATGCATGGGTCCAGGCACCGGGACTGGCCGGTGCTCCTCCTGGGGGTGTGGGAGCGGCGGCGGTCCGGTATGGGAACTACGGCATGACTACTGCCACCTCGGGAGTTCTGACCGCGACTCTGGACGGTGCGCTGACTTATTGGAATGCCAACCCGATGCCCAATTCAGTCAATGGGAGCGAGGTGGTTTGGAATCTGCCTGACTTGAGTTTTCTGGATCAAGGGCAGGTACTGCTGTGGGTGCGGGTTCCTGAGGCTGAAATTGGCACCCGCTATCCGGTGACCTGGACACTGACCTCTGCCGGGTCGGAATCCAACCCAAATGACAATACCGCCGCCACCCAGGTGATGGTGGCCCGGCAGGTGTTCCTCTCCCTGGTCCTGCGCTCCTACCCGTAGCCCTCAGCGTCGGGGGGGGGCGGGGCGGACGGCCCGCCCCGCCCCCCTAATCATAGTTTAAGGAAAAAGGGCTCCAGTTGGAGGCACC
>JACIWQ010000191.1:2281-4203 GCA_014360895.1 Thermoflexales bacterium
CTGCGAGCAGTTGTCCTGCACCCCCATCAGCCCGAGCGCCCCGCCGTTTCAGCCCGCCCGCCGTCAGCCCCGCCAGCAGAATGGCCCAGACCAACCGCAGGGCCATTTCCCGCCCCAGAGGAATCCCCGGCAGGAAGAAAGCCAGCGCGGCCCTAATCAACTGGCCGTTCCGGCGATTTGCGCTTTTCGGAATCTGGTCTATATTTGTGGGGGGTGTAGGGGGTGAAGATGGCGCTCCGCATCCGGCCCGCTCAACCCGCGGACGCTCCCATGCTGGCCGCACTGGCCGAGCAGTTAGGCTACCCCACCACGCCAGGGGAGATGATAGCCCGCCTGCAGACGCTGGCAGAGGACGACCGCCACGCGGTCTTCGTGGCGGAGGAGGACGGGGCTGTTGTGGGCTGGATTCACGTCTACCTTTGCCCGCTGCTCATCGCCGGCCCAGGGGCGGAGATCGGCGGGCTGGTGGTGGACGAGGGCTATCGTTCTCGCGGCATCGGTGCCGGGTTGGTCCAGGCGGCCGAAGAGTGGGCGCGGGCGCGCGGCTGCCTGGGGTTGACCGTCCGGGCCAACGTGGTGCGCCAGCGCGCCCACGCCTTCTACCTCCGCCTGGGCTTCCACGAGGTCAAGGTCCAGCGGGTGTTCTACAAGTCCCTGCAGGAGGAGAAATGAAGTTCCCCCATCCCTTCCTCTGGCTCACCGAATCCGGGCAATCCCGGGCCTTCGTGGTGACCTCCGTCCTGGCCCTTCTGGCGATGGCCTCCCTGCAGATGCTGGATATGCCGCTGCGGACAGCGGCCGCGCCCTTGGGCATCATCTCCTTCCAGTTCGCCCGCGACCTGGAGAGCGCGCGCCGGATTCTGACCTCCTGGGGGCCTGAGGCCCGGGTCTATGCTGGGCTCAGCCTGGGGCTGGACTACCTGTTCATGGCCGCCTACGCTTGCGCGCTGGGGCTGGGATGTGTGCTGGTGGCCCGACGGCTGGGCCGATGGGGTGGGGGACTGGCCGCGCTGGGGGTGATGTTCTCCTGGGGGCAGTGGCTGGCGGCACTCCTGGACGCGGTGGAGAACTACGCCCTCATCCGGCTGCTCCTGGGGTCGGAGCGGGCCCTCTGGCCCGCCCTGGCCTGGGGGTGCGCGCTGCCGAAGTTCCTGCTGGTGGGCCTGGGGGTTCTGTTTATCGGGGTGGGGGGCGTTCTCTGTGCGCGAACTTAAGGGCGTGCGAATTCGGGCGTTGCCCGTTACAGGACAACTGCTCGCATTTGTCCGCAAATGGCGTTTGGGCCGTGCAGAAACAAGGAGGTGCGGAATGGCTCATACAACGGTTGCAGATTTGACTGTGGACGATTTGAGAAAACTCATCCGCGAAACAGTGATTCAGGCCTTCTACGAGATATTGAGCGATCCTGACGAAGGTCTTGAACTCAGGGACGAGTTCAAACTTGAGCTTCAACGCGCTCTTGCCGAGGATGAAACAGGCAAGACAAGCCCCGCGCACGAAGTTGCCGCAAGGCTTGGATTGATATGGTGAACGTCGTGCGCTTTATCAGGCATCGTCGTGAGGTTTACAAGCAGGGCGCTGGCTAACCCGCCGCTTCGACCAACGCCGCCTTCGGGCGGCAGCTGAGCGGCATGCTGTTCGCGCCCAAAGGTTTGTTTCACTGCCAGGACACAGAACGCGCCCGGCATCCCTGGCGTCTCTGGAGTGAGTTTTTCCGACCGGGCAAGATCGCCCGGCGACCTGTACGGAGGGAGCCATGAAAGTCATCGTCCTCGGTGGGGCTGGAGATATGGGGAGCCAGGCCGTGGAGACGCTGGCCCGCTGCCCGGACGTCCGGCAAATCACCGTCGCCGACCGGAACGTCGCCGGGGCGGAGGCGCTGGCCCGCCGCCTGGCCGGGGCCGGGCCCGAAATTGTTGTAC
>JACIWQ010000192.1 GCA_014360895.1 Thermoflexales bacterium
GGTCAGGAGAGGGGAGGGGGTCGGGGGGTGAGGTGAGGCCTACCGGTTCCGCATCACCAGCGGCAGGTAGACCCAGTACCGCCGCTCGGTGGCGAAGGTCGCCGTGGCGGAGCCGCTCCCGGCGTTGGCGGAGACGAAGGACGCGGTGTTGGCCACGGTCCGGTTATAGAGGCCGGGGTCCGTGCCCAGGGTGGCCGTGAAGACCAGGGTCACCTGCGCGTTGCCCGTCACCGTCCCCGTCCAGGTGATGACCCCGCTCTCGTAGACCGCGCCGCTCTGCTGGACCCACCCGCCGAAGGCCACCTCGGCCGGGAGCGCGTCCGTCAGCACCACGCCCAGGGCGTCCCCGGCCCCGCTGTTGGAGAGGACGACGGTGTAGGTCACCACCCCGCCCAGCGGCACATCGGCATCCGGCGCCACCGACTTGGAGACGCTCAGGCCGGGGGCCAGGACGGTGAGGACGCCCGCGTTCTCTATCTCAAAGGGCTCACCGGAGTAGACGCCGTCCGTGTCGCCGTAGACCCACTGGTTGTGGGGGTTGCCCGCGCCCCAGTTGCCGTTGAAGCGGACAACGTAGGAGTAGACACCAGCAACGTTCGGGGTGAGGACGCCCATAAATTCGTCGTTGTTCCCGGATTGGGTGTTCCAGGTCATCGGCGACCAGGTCGTCCAGTTGGCCGGGTTCGGGTCGGTGCCGTAGCCGACCTCGGCGAGGATGGCCCGAGGCGGGCCCTCGCGGCTGGTCAGGTCATCCGCCCATATCTGGCCGTAGATGTTCTCGGTGGCGACGCCCACGGTCGTCGTGGTGGCGTGCGGCCACTGGAGGACCACGTAGCCCGGCTGGATGTGGCGATAGTCGTCCACCGTGGTGGGCGCGCTCACCGTCACGCTGCGGTTTTGGCTCTGGAGCCAGTTCCAGTTGGCCGGCCCGCTGGGCACCGTGTCAGTGTAGACGACGTACTTGTACTCGTAGGTGCCGGGGTTCTCCAGGACCACGGTCACGGAGAAGACGGAGAAGTCGGCGTTGGGGCTCATCGGCGTGGCGGTGGTGCTCCAGCCGTTGAACGAGCCCGCCAGGTAGACCGCCTCGCCGGACCGCACCACGTCCTCCAGGTCGTGGTAGACGAAGGTGGTGGGGTAGTCCAGGTCAATATCAGCATCGTAGCGAGGCTCCACCTTGTAAGTGCCGTAGGATTGCCAGCCGATACCTCGGATGAACTTATAGTAGTCGCCGAGAGCCGGGACATAAGTCAGGCGGGTGTTGCCACCGGTTTTGGCCCAAGCATCTCCTCGCGCAGCACCGGTTCCGTCATCAAAGGCCCATTCATTGTAACCCAGATTCGGGTTGGTCACCGTTGCATTACGGAACTCTATCAGCACACCCTCCCACTGCTCGGCGGTCGCCGCCCCGGCGAGCATCCCGGTGGTGATAACCTCCGGGGCAGGCAGGGGATTGCTCGCGCTGAGGACTTCCTGAAGGGCCCAGGATGCGCTGATGTCCAACTCGGTCTGGTTGGAGCCTCCTACAACGTACTCCACAACTTTCCCCAAAAGCCGAACATAGTCTCCTTCGGAGACATTCGGCTTGCCCGAACCCTTGTAGATGTAAAGGCCGCTCCAGGGCCCACCCGCCGGGTCTTCTATGAAGTAGCGAATTTGAGCGCCGCCACTGCTCAAGAAGACGCCGGAATCAGCGATGACCACGCCCTCCACCCATACAACCTGGTTCACGTATGGAGACTTATCATCAGTGGCCGGATCAGGAACGTACTGGATGTCATGGATGGAGACCATAGGATAAACGGTGGTGGACCACCAGGCGGTGTTGTTGGCCGGATTATCGCCAATGGCTTCGGTGGTGGCTTCCACCGTATTGGTCAGAATCGTGCCACCAACAACATTGGCATCCACGGTCACCGTCAAGTTAAAAGTGAAGAGTGTATTGGAAGGTACATCGCCGAAGGACCAGACGCAGACACCAGCATTGCAGGTCGGGGATACGCCGCTGTTGTCGGAAACGTAGGTAGTGCTGAGCGGCAGGGTGTCCGTGAGAATGACATTGGTAGCTGTGGTGACACCTCGGTTCTCCAGGGTAATGGTGTAGGCCAGTTCCCGGCCAACAATACCGTACATGGGGCCCGTTTTGACCACTGCCAGGTCCAACGGACTGATGCCCATACCAAACTGAGCGCTGTTATTGGTCGTGGTCACCTCGGGGTCCGGGGTAGCGATTGCCACCGTGTTGGTGAGCAGGGAGCCCAACGGCGCTCCCGAATTCACCTGAAGGACCAAGTAGAATGAAAGCCCATCCGTCGGCGTCACCGTGCCCACAGCCCAGGTGAGGACACCCGTAGCCCCCGGCGTGCAGGCCGTGCAGAGGAACCCGCTGGTATCAGTGAGGTAAGAGGTGTGATTGGGAAGCACATCGGTGATGACAACCTGGTGGGCATCGTTTACGCCGGTGTTGGAATATGTGATGGTATAGGTGATGACCCCGCCGGGCATCGCCATCGCGGGACCTGATTTGGAGATAACCAGATCGGGACGGGCTTGGGCCGGAGTGGGGGTAGATTGGTTGCGAAAGTCAACCGAGCAGTCGTTAGTGTCCCGATACACGGGACGGCGCTCTATGGATTGTTCCCAACCGGAATTCCATCCCAAATACACGACACCGGAGTATGGAGTATACCCCCCATCAGTGTGTCCGGCCACGTCCAAAATAGTATCCGAGCCATCCAAGATCAGTATCTCATCATCACTGTTGGCTATAGCCAGCGACCCAGTGGCCCATGCGCTATAGGAACTCATATCGGGTACTGAACAGTTAGAACCAGTGGTATTGGTGACCTCAAAATCAGGACAGAAACCAAACAGATAGTAAAATCCATCAGAACCTGTATCCGCCTGGAGCGCAACGACTTTAGTTGCTCCAGGGGCAATGGAATAGCCAGGGGGAAATCGGAACATCCCTTCGTTCTGTCCGGGGGTTTCCTCGTCCCCTACCTTTATGAGGTCCAAAGGCAAAGCAACAGGTGAAGCATTGAAAACTTCTATCCATTCGCGGGCCGTGTCTGTTCCAGGCGGGTTAGGCTGATATTCACTCACCACCAACGGTGGATATGTGTCCCCATCCGGCTCAAACCAGACGTCAAAGTAGTAGTCCACATCGCCGTCGGAGACTTCCGCCCAGGTGTTCTGCAGGCGAGTGGCCGGGGCCGGGGAGCCGTAGTTGGTGACGGCATCCAGAACTGCATTGCCATTGCCCCCCGGCCACCATACATCATCAGAGCCGTTGGCCCGGAAGGTGGCAACAGTAAACCGCAGCGGGAGAGTGGGCGGCGCGCTGAAGCCCAGGGCCGACCAGGGGATTGCCCCTTCTATTGTCTCGGCCCCGTCGGAGATGACCGCTGTCCCGACGTAGGAAGCGTTCCAACTCGTGTCCCATACGCGCAGGTCGGAGTTGCCGCTCCCGAAACGAGTGGTAATCAGGTATTCCCACGCGGCCTGGGCAGAAACCGTGGTGGTGGCATTCCCTCCAAAAAATAGATTCCCACTGCCGTCGCGTGTGGTATCCACTGCGATCTGCACCATCGGTGCACCGTTGCCAGTGGCCTGATCAATGTTGTTCATCACGGCCAGGAAATAGAGATTTGTTTCATCCGCCGTGATTCGGAACTGTAACAGGTCCACGCGAGTATCAGGACTGCCAAAGTCGGTGCGCTCGTCGCCAGGCATATCCCGCCAGATATACTCGCCCTCCTGTGCGCTGTTGCGCCCGATGTGGGCAAGGTTAACCGTGATGGGTTGAGCCATTGTCCACTCCGTTAGGGCACCATCGGTATTCACCGGATGGGCCAGGGCGGGATGCGAGTTGCTCATCCCGGCCATAATCGCCGTCACGGCGGCCAGGCCGAGGAGCAGGGAAAGGGTCAGTGTGAGCAGTTTGCGGTTCATGGTTCTCCTTTCGTCATCTGCTGTTTGGAACGATTCCGGTGGATGTGCCAGGCACTTCAGAAAGTGCCTGGCACATCCTCACCCCTCCCCCGGCCCCACAGGGCGAGGAAGCCCCCTCGGGCCACCCCCTCCCTTCTCCTGACCTTCGGTCAGGAGAGAGGAGGG
>JACIWQ010000193.1 GCA_014360895.1 Thermoflexales bacterium
ACGCGAATTGTTTAAGAAAAATGGAAAAGATAAGATTAAAACGGTTCCACAAACTGCCAGACGATTTCGGGCTCTAATGACTGAATTTGAAGGTTTTGAGTATACATTTGAGAAAGTCCGAGAAGAAAACGGATTGGACACTGTGCGGGCCCTCTACCTCACCATAGAGAAGCTTTTGGAAAAAATTCATGATTTAGACTCAGACCTCTTAGAATATTATAGCCGGGGACAGTGGTATAGTCTCTACGTCTATCCAGCAATTTGGTTATCCGACTTACAAACCGTCCCCTGGCTTCCGGCCGATAACGGCTCGCGTTCCATCCCCAACCGGCTATTTCATCCCGACTTGCAGCCCATCTTGGGTCCCGGTTTCTCGTACGTCCACGAGAAAGTGGGAATTCGCCAAGGCTCAAAACTGGCCCGACTTCTGGGTATCCGCCAGGAAGCAAGCACAGAGGACGTGTTAAAGTACCTGGCGGACCTGTCTGCCGAGCGAGGAGATAACGCCGAGATCGTTAAGCCAATTTACGAATGGCTCTCCAAACGTCCCTCCCAGGAAACCCCTCTCATCCGCCAGAGATTTCAGGGAAGCCCGTTAATCCTGATACCCGGTAGAGGGTGGTTCCGAACCAACGAGATATGCTGGCGAGACCCAACAGGAACTGTCCCAGAGGCTGTTGAGGACTGGCCCGATCTGAAGGCCTTCTTCTGCCACACCTTGCAGATTCCGGAGAATCCTCATCCTGATCTTCTGGCCCGAACCCTTCTGGGGTGGGCTGAGCGAGAACCGAGGCCGGACCTTCCCCGAATCCAGAAACTCGCCTCCGCCCTGTGCGAGCAGTGGGATAAACTATCTGCCGAGGTACAGAACCGATTGAAGAGCGAAGAATGCTGGCCCGCCAGGGTCGGCGATGAGATCAGGTGGGAACGCGCAAGCCATATAAGCCATATATATCTGCGCGACCGGGAGCACATCGCTTCACTTTTCGGGAATGCCCTTCCCTGGTGGGCGCTGGACGGCCTGGAAAACTTGGCTGAGAAAATCGGCGTGCCCAAAGTATCCACCGCGCGGCAGGAGATACGCCCGATAGGAAGCCCTCAGCCAGACCCAATGCTGACAGCCCGTCTGAAATACATATGGCCCTTTGTAGTACGCTTCGCTCAACCAAGTAAACTGCCGGACGCCGCCCCGCAGGTTCAGCGAGTGGCAGAAATAGAGGTCCGTTATCATGTCGGAGGCCGTTCCAGCCGCCCGGACAAGGTTGAATCTCATCTGGACCTGGACCAGTGGTGCCTTTACCTTTCAGAGAAAACAGAGCAGCGATTAGCCCATCATATCGGAGACGCCCTGAAACGAGCGTTGGAAGTCCCGCATCTACGGGAATTCCTCAAAGACATTTGGGATCAGATAGAGTCAACCGCTTATCTTAAGGAGATTCTCATCTCCTGGGAGCGTGAGAGAGATGTGTGTCTGAGGGACCTCCTCGCGACGTTCTCCGAGAGAGGCAGGAGCCCAGAAGCCCCGTCACTTGTACAACCCGAGAGAGAAGCCGAATGCTCTCTGCTTATAGCGCCATCTCCCGTTCCCATAGCCTCTGATTTGGCACAACCCCACAAAGTGGCGAGAGAGCGCGAAGGCGAAAAAGAGGGACACCTCCAGTATTGGACGGCCGTGCCTACTGCGGTACAGCCTCCAAAAGACCGAGAGTCTCCCCAGAAAGACCAGATTGAAAAGGATGCTATGCTGGAGGCTATCCAGTGGTGGCTTAAACGCGGGTATGAAGTAGGAGATGTCTCCGACCGCACAAGGCGGGGTTATGACCTGGAGGTCACCAAAGAGGGCATTACATACTGTGTGGAAGTGAAAGGGACTGCAAGAGAAGAACGGATATCCATAACGGAACACGAATGGCATACGGCTGAGGAGAAAGGCGAGCAGTACTACCTCCACGTGGTCACAATACCCGAAAGGGAAAGTTATTTGATTCAGTCGCCCGCTCATATGCTGGAGAGTGAGGCCAA
This sequence comes from Thermoflexales bacterium, assembly GCA_014360895.1. Taxonomy (GTDB): domain Bacteria; phylum Chloroflexota; class Anaerolineae; order B4-G1; family DUEL01; genus SpSt-77. The sequence continues at coordinate 2,023 of JACIWQ010000193.1, forward strand.
CCCGAGAGAACGGACCGTAACACAGGTGTACTACGAAATCCCGTTCTCGGCCATCACCCGTTTGGCCAAGAGAGAGTAGCAGGCCGGAGGTGCAGATGACAACAACCCTCACTGGCTACGGCGGTATCAGTGAAATCGGCGGCAACAAATTTCTCCTGGAAGACGGCGAACTCCGGGTCTTCCTGGACTTCGGCCGCCCCTTTGGCCGCCATAGCACCTACTTTGACGGCGTCTTCATCAAGGAGCGCCCCGGCCGCGGCCTCCTGGACCCCCTGATGCTCGGCCTTCTCCCTCCCCTGGAAGGCCTCTACCGGGACGACCTGGTCCCGCCCCTGACCGAATCCAGCGATGCTTTCTGGGAGCCCTTCCGCTCCCGCCCCGACTACCGCAACCTCCGCCGGGACGGCCACCCCGTGGACGCCATCCTCCTCTCCCACGCCCACCTGGACCACTCCGGCGACTTCCTCTTCGTCCAACCCCATATCCCTGTCTTCTCCTCCCGGATGACCGCCTTCATCGCCAAAGCCGTCCAGGACAGCGGCCGGCCCAGCACCGCCAGCGTGGTCTACGTCAACCCCCAGACCATCCAGGACGGCCTGCTGACCGGAGACCGCACCCAGGGATACCTCTGGCGGGCCTGGGGATTCCTGGACGGCGCCCCCGATGGAGAGGTCGCAGGAGATAACCCCTTCGCCAGCGCCGCCAGTTTCTGGTTCTGGCGGCCCGCCAAACAAAAGAAGGCCAGCCCTGAACCCCCTCCCGCTCCTCAACCGCCGCTGCGGCTCCGCTGGTGGCCCCTGGACCACTCCGTCTTCGGCGCCTGTGGCTTCGCCCTGGAGACCTCCGCCGGATGGATCGCCTACACCGGCGACCTCCGCTTCCACGGCGCCCAGAGCCCTCTCAGCCGGAAGTTCGCCGAAGGGCTGGCCACCCTGCGCCCCCTGGCCCTCATCTGCGAGGGAACCAACCTGGAGGCCACCCAGCAGGTGACCGAGGGCGAAGTCCACGAGCGGTGTCTGAGAGCAGTTCGGGAGGCGACGGGGCAACTGGTCGTCGCCGACTTCGCCCCCCGGAACGTAGAACGGCTGAAGACCTTCCTGGAGATCGCCCAACAGACCGGCCGGTGTCTGGTCATTCAGCCCAAAGACGCCTATCTCCTCTCGGCGATGCGCCTGGCGGAGCCTCAAGCCGTCCCGGATTTGTCCACCGAGCCTCACCTGGCCCTCTATGAGGACCCGAAAAGCCGCCAGAACGAGTGGGAGAAGGTCACCCGACAGGCCTATGGGGAAAAACTGGTGGGGCCCGCGCAGATTCGGAATCGGCCGGGAGACTACATCCTGGCCTGCAGCCTCTGGGATATGGCCGACCTGCTGGACCTGGAGTACCTGCTGGAGAAGAGACCGGGGGGCGTCTACATCTACTCCAACAGCAAGGCCTACGACGAGGAGCAAAAGATAGACTTGGCCCGGCTGTGGAACTGGATAGAGCACTTCGGGATGAGGCCAGTGGGACTGCGGCGGGACAGCCGAACAGGGGAAGTGGACGTGGAGCCGGGCTACCACGCCTCCGGCCACGCCAGCGGGCCGGAACTGATTCAGTTCGTGCGGGAGGTCCGCCCCCGGCTTCTCATCCCCGTCCACACCGAATGCCCCCAGCGCTGGCAGGAAGAACTGGAGGGCACAGGTATCCCGGTGGCGATCCCGTCCTATGCCCAACCCGTGCAACTGGGATAAGCAAAAGGCTCTCCCGCCGGACCTCCAGCGGGAGAGCCCTCCACTCCCCCCTCAATCCCTGAACCGGAAACTCTCCAGAATCTCCTGAAAGGTCCCGGAGTACGATTCAAAGTCCCCGGGATGGGTGTGGAACGAAAGCACGTAGACCACCCCGTCCCTCTCCACCC
>JACIWQ010000194.1 GCA_014360895.1 Thermoflexales bacterium
GGCCACCCCCTCCCCTCTCCTGACCGAGGGTCAGGAGAGGGGAGGGGGTAGCGGCGAAGCCGCTGGGGGTGGGGTGAGGAAATCTTGCAAATCCCTCTGTCCGAACTCCCGTCCGAACCTCAGAGCGGTACCTACCCTATTTCTCCACATTCTGGTATAATAGAGCCCGCTATGGAGAAAGTGGCCCTGATTTTAGACGCCGACGATACTCTCTGGGAAAACAACGTCTTCTACGAAGAGGCGACGGACGCCTTTGCCGAGCGGATGGCTCGCGAGGGGTTTGATCCCCAGCGGGCCCGGGAGACCCTGGCCCGGGTAGAACATGAGCGTGTTCCGGTCTACGGTTACGCGCCCCAGGAGTTCGCCCGCAGCCTGGTGTTGACTTATCAGCGTCTCTGCCAGGAGGACGGACGTCTACCTCGTCCTGAGGTAGAGGCAGAAGTGGAGGCCATCGGCAACCAGGTGGTGGAGTACCCCATCATCCTGTTGGACGGCGTCGCCGAGACGGTCGCCGCCCTTTCCTGCCACTGTCGCCTTTTCCTGCTCACCAAAGGCGACCCCGAAGTCCAGCGGAGCAAAGTGGAGCGCTCAGGATTGGCGCCCCACTTTGAGGCTGTCCACATCGTTCCGGAGAAAGGGCCGGAGGTACTGCGAGACCTGCTGGCCCGCCACCATCTGGACCCGCAGCGGACCTGGATGGTGGGCAACAGTCCTCGCTCCGACGTCAACCCGGCGCTGGCGGCGGGTATTGGCGCTATCCACATCCCCTACCACCGTCCCTGGTCCTTTGAGGAAGTGCCCGTCGCCGATCCGGAACGGGTGGTCACTCTGCAGCGCTTCTCCGACCTTCTCCGACTTTTCCCCCCACCGGAGGACATGCCGTGATTCGCGCCGTGATTTGGGACCTGGGTGGCGTATTGATGCGCACAATGGACGTCCGGCCGCGCATGGCTTGGGAGCGACGGCTGGGCCTGCACCCCGGCGGTCTGGCCGATGCTGTCTTTGGGAGCCCGGCCTGGGATCGGGCCCAGCGGGGCGAGGCATCGCTGGACGACGTCTGGGACGAAGTGGCCGACCGTCTGGGCATCGGCGGGGCCGACCTCCTGGCCCTGCGGCGGGATTTCTGGGCCGGCGACCGGCTGGATGAGGAACTGGTCGGGGTCATTCGGGAACTGCGCCGCGCCGGTATCCGGAGTGGCCTGCTGAGTAACCATGTCCCAGAAGTGCGTCATCGCCTGGGCGACCTGGAGCTGCTGCTGGATGCTGTCGTCATCTCCGGGGAGGCGGGGGTGATGAAACCGGACCCCGCCGTTTACCGCATCGCGCTGGAGCGGTTGGGCGTGGCCCCCGAAGAGGCCGTCTTCGTGGACGATTGGAAACCCAATGTGGAGGCCGCCCGGCAGTTGGGAATGGGGGGCGTCCACTTTCGGGGTGCCGTCCACCTGCGGCGGGCGCTGATAGAAGCCGGATTGCCCGTCCGTCCCCCCGACCTCCGGCCCCTCCTCGGCATCCGCGCCGTCGTCTTTGATTGGGGCGGGGTCCTCTCTCCGCTGGATTTCCTGCAGCGCTCCCCTCAGTGGGAAGCTCGGCTGGGCCTGCCGCCGGGTGCGCTGGACCAGGCCCTCTGGGGGCCGGAGTGGAAGCAGCTGGAAGTGGGGGCCATCTCCCAGGAGGAGTACGACGCCCATCTGATGCGCGCCCTGGGCCTGCCCCACCGGGAAGCCGTCCAGCAGTTCTACCGGGAGTTCTACGCCGACGACGGCCTTCATCCCGGCGTCGTCGCGGCGATCCGGAGCCTGCGCGGGCGGTATCGGGTGGCCCTCCTGACCAACGCCTTCCCCGACCACGCGGAGTCGCTGCGGCGGCGGCACGGCTTTGACCCCCGCGCCGAGTTTGATGTTTACGTCAACTCCGCTGAGGTGGGGATGGCCAAACCCGATCCAGCTATTTACCAACTGACGCTGGACCGGTTGGGTGTGCGGCCCGAGCAGGCCATCTTTATAGACGACCACGTCCGCAATACCGACGCCGCCCGGATGCTGGGTATGCACACCATTGTCTGCACCGATGTAGAGATCGCCCTGGCCGACCTGGCCGCCCTGCTGGGGCATCCGGTGTAACCTATGCTGTTTCCTGAACTGCGTCCGCTTCTCCAGTTTCTGGCGGTCCTCTATGCCCTGATCACCCTCTGGCTGGCCGCCTACGGCTTGCACAGTTGGGTGTTGCTGGTGCTCTACGGGTGGCACCGGAAGCGCGCTGGAACTCCGGCGTCTCCCGATCCCCGGCATGCCGACCTTCCCGTCGTTACCGTCCAGTTGCCCCTCTACAACGAGCGGTATGTGGTCCGGCAGCTGATAGACGCGGCGGCTTCCCTGGATTACCCCCGCGACCGGCTGGAGATCCAGGTCCTGGACGACTCCACCGACCTGACGACCGCCATTGCCCAGGCCCGGGCGGCCTTCTGGCGGGAGCGCGGGGTGGACATCCGGGTCCTCCACCGCTCCGACCGGGTTGGCTTCAAGGCCGGTGCGCTGGCCTGGGGGCTCCAGCAGGCGCGCGGGGAACTGATCGCCGTCTTTGACGCCGACTTCTGTCCTCGCCCCGACTTCCTGCTTCGGGTCGTCCCTCACTTCCTGGCTGACCCCCGCCTGGGCATGGTGCAGACCCGCTGGTCCCATCTCAACGCCGACCAATCGCTCATCACCCGGGCCCAGGCGATTGCGCTGGACGGCCACTTTGTGGTGGAGCAGACGGCTCGCAGCCGCGCCGGCCTGCTGATGCACTTCAACGGCAGCGGCGGGGTCTGGCGGCGGGCCTGCATTGAGGAGAGCGGCAGCTGGCAGAGCGATACCGTCTGCGAGGACCTAGACCTGAGTTACCGGGCCCAACTGGCCGGGTGGCGCTGCCGGTTCCTGCCGGAGGTGGATTGCCCCTCGGAACTCCCACCACAGGTGTTGGCGTTCAAGCAGCAGCAGGCGCGCTGGGCGAAGGGGTCGGCGCAGTGCCTGCGGAAACTGGCGCGCCCGGTGCTGACCAGTCGCCGCGTCGGCCCCATCCGCAAACTGCTGGGGCTCCTCCACCTGAGCGGTTATTTCATTCACCCCTTGCTCATTTTGCTTCTGGTGCTCACACCGGTCACGCTTCTGGTCCCGTCGCCGCTGGGGGACGTTTCCCGCATGCTGGGCCCCCTCTGCCTGGGGCCGATCCTGGTCTACTGCACGGGTCAGCGGGCGCTATACCGGGACTGGAAGCGGCGGTTGCTGGCCTTTCCCGTACTGGTCCTAGTGGGGACGGGCATTGCCTGGGGTAACGCGGTTGCCATCCTGCAGGGGCTGACCCGCTGGGGCGGGGTGTTTGCCCGAACCCCGAAGTTTCATCTGGACGGACGGGCTAAGAACTGGCGGCACAGCCCGTACCGATTGACCCGCGACCCGTCAGTCTTGGGGGAAATGGCCCTGGCCGCCTATGCCCTGGCCGCGGTCGCGATGGCCTGGAACCTGGGTCGGGTAGATGCGGTCCCCTTCCTGCTCCTCTACGCCCTCTCTTTTGGGTTGGTGGCAGGGGTCAGCCTCTATGAGATGAGCCCTCGCGCCGTTGGGAAGGCCCATCGTCCGGAACGGGCGCGGCGCGGGATCCGGCTGATCCGCCCATAAGCGCGGAGGAGCGAAGAGCATAGGCCAACAGAAACCGGGAGCGGGCGGCAAAATCCGCCCGCCCCCCGGTGTTGGCCGCACTGGGTCGCTCAAACAAGCCCCAAAGGAAGAGTGTAGT
>JACIWQ010000195.1 GCA_014360895.1 Thermoflexales bacterium
CCCCCCCCCCCCCCCCGCCGTCGGCCCCCCGGGGGGGGGGGGGGCCCGAAGGGCCGGGGGAGGGGTGAGGACGAGCCTGTCTCAACTTTTGTCCGAACCTCAGGTAGGGCGACTTGCGCGGAGGGGCAAAGTGTGGTATAAGTAAAGTGCGAAGGCCCCCGTAGCTCAGCAGGATAGAGCACCGGCCTCCGGAGCCGGTGGCCCGCGTTCGAGTCGCGGCGGGGGTACTGGTATCACTGGATGGGCCAAGCAATCGTCAGCTTTCTCTCGTTGGGCTGTCTCACGGCCTCTGTTCCCCCCGTAGCTGTAAGGGGGATGACATGCCCTGGTAACCGGAATGTGCCATAGGGCCCGCCAACCGTTAAAAACGGTCGGCGGGCTTCTCTTTATCCGATGCATTCGGGAACCGGGGCCGCGCGGACGGACAACAGTCCCTGGGGGCAATCATTGAACTGCCGGAGAACGGAGGGAGCACAATGAAATACCGCAAATTCGGACGAATCGGATGGCAGGTTTCGGAAATCGGGCTGGGGGCCTGGGCCCTCGGCGGAGATTGGGGCCGGGTGGACGAAGAGACCGCGATGGCCACCCTGCACCGCGCCCTGGATGTGGGAATCAACTTCTTTGATACGGCCGACGTCTACGGCGACGGACTGAGCGAACGGCGTATCGGACGCCTGCGCCGGGAGCGCTCGGAACCCTTCTACGTGGCGACCAAGGCGGGGCGCCGCCTGCAACCCCATACCGCCGACGGGTACAACAAGGAGAACCTGACCCGTTTCGTAGAACGCAGTCTCCGCAATCTGGGGGTGGAATCCCTGGACCTGCTCCAACTTCACTGCCCACCCACGGAGGTATACTACCGTCCGGAGGTCTTCCAGGCCCTGGATGACCTGAAGCGGGAAGGCAAAATCCAGCACTACGGGGTCAGCGTGGAGAAAGTAGAGGAAGCGCTGAAGGCCATAGAGTACCCGGGGGTGGAGAGCGTGCAGATTATCTTCAACATCTTCCGCCAGCGACCGGCGGACCTCTTTTTCCGGGAGGCCCGTCGTCGGGACGTGGCGGTCATCGTGCGGGTGCCCCTGGCCAGCGGCCTGCTCACCGGCAAGATGACCCGGGAGACCGCCTTCCCGCCGGATGACCACCGCAACTATAACCGGGAGGGCCGGGCCTTTGATGTGGGGGAGACCTTCGCGGGGGTGCCTTTTGAGGTGGGGCTGGAAGCGGTGGAGGCCCTGCGGCCGCTGGTCCCCCCTGGTGCGACGATGGCCCAGTTTGCCCTGCGCTGGATTTTGATGTTTGAAGAGGTCTCTGTCGTCATCCCCGGCGCCAAGAGCCCCCGCCAGGCGGAGGACAATGCGGGCGCCTCAGCCCTGCCGCCTCTGATACCCGAACAAATGGCCCGTATCCGGGAAATCTACGACACTTTCATTCGTCCCCACGTCCATCATCGGTGGTGATCCATTAACCCGAGGATAGGCTGAGACGATGACCACTGCGACTCTCCCAGGAATTCAGAAAGTCAAAAACTGGATTGCCCTTGCCCGCCCTCCCTTTCATACGGTGGGCGTCCTACCCTTCGCACTGGGGGCCGTGATGGCATACCGGGAGACCGGTTTGTTCCACTGGGCCCTGTGGGGGTGGGGTACCCTGGCGGTGGTGCTGATTATGCTCAGCACCTATCTGGCCGGGGAGTACTTTGATTACGAGGGGGACCGTATCTCCCGCCGCGTGAACCCCAACCGCTTCGCGGGCGGGTCCGGCGTGCTCCCCGCAGGCCTGCTGGACCGCCGGGGGGCCCTGGTGGGCAGCATCGTCGCGCTGGCCCTGGCGGGAGCGGTGGGCCTGGTCATCTGGCTGGGCTACCGCACCGGCCCCTGGACCATCCCCCTGGGCATCATCGGGATGATCGGGGGCTTCTTCTACTCGGTCCCGCCGGTCCGCTGGGCCGCTACCGGCATCGGCGAACTCTGGATCGCCTTCTGCTACGGCTGGCTCCCCGTCGCCGTGGCCGACTATCTGCCCCTCGGACGGTTTGACCCGCTGGTGCACTGGGTCAGTATCCCCATTGCGGCCACCATCTTCAACGTCATCCTGCTGAACGAGTACCCCGACTATCAGGCGGATCAGGCGACCGGGAAGCGCAACATCCTGGTGCGCCTGGGGCCGGAAAAGAGCGCCCGCGTCTTCGCGGCCGCGCACATCCTGGGCTGGCTGGGAATGGCGGCGTCCGTGGCGGCGGGCGTCCCGGTCCGGACGCTCCTCTTCTACGCGCCGGTCTTTCTTATCTCCGCCGGACTGGTGGTGGCCGTACTGCGCGGGGTATACCGCCATCCGCGCCGTCTGGAAGCGGCATGCGGGCTGAACATCGCCGTCAATCTGGGCACCACTCTGGCCTACATCCTGGGCTTCCTGGTGCGATGACCCATCGCGGATGATGAACGACCGTCCTCAACCCCATCGCAAAGTGTGGCCCTTTTTCTGGCCCCCTTCGCTGCTCCTGCGGCAGGGGGCCAGCACGATTTACTTTGGCCTCCTGGTAGGGTGGCGATACCTGCCCTACTGGTTGGTCCGGGAAAGCGTCCGATCCATGCCGGTGGCGGCCGGGGCGATTGGCATGGGGTGCATCGGCTTCCCGGCCCACCCGGCCTGGGAGGTCACCGCCGCCTGCAACCTCCACTGCATCCACTGCCACGCCTCCGGCGGACGCCCCGCCCCCGACGAGTTGACCACCGCCGAGGCGAAGCGGTTCATAGACGACCTGGCGGAGGTCCGGGAGTTCCGGATGCTGGTCTACACCGGCGGCGAACCGCTGGTCCGCCCGGACGTCTTTGAGTTAATGGACTACTCCCGCCGGGTTGGCTTCGCCAACGTCATCGCTACCAACGCCACCCTCATTGACGACGGGGTGGCCCGCGACCTGCGGCGGGCCGGCGTCGTCGGGGCCGCCGTCAGCCTGGACGCCCCCAACGAAGCGGTCCACGACTTCGTCCGGGGCTCCGCGAGGGCCTACGAGCGGGCCATAGAGGGGATGCGGGCCCTGCGCCGGGCCGGCATTCTCCTGCAGATCAACGTGACGGCGATGAAGTACAACATAGACCTGCTGGACGACCTTCTGGCCCTGGCCGACGAACTGGGCTCCAGCATTATGTTGCTCTACCAACTGGTCCCCGTGGGGCGGGGGGAGAAAATCGCCGCCGCCTCTCTGGACCTGACGGAGAACGAGCGGTTGCTGCGCTTTTTGGCCGGGAAACAGCGGACGATTCACCCCATCGTGGAGCCGGTCGCCGGGCCCCAGTACTGGCCCCATCTGCTGGAGCGGCGGGGGCTGAAGGACGGCCTCTGGCTCCGCCTGGCCCGTCCCCTCTTCCACGGCTGCTCCGCCGGGCGGGGCTTCGTCTATATCAAGCCCAACGGCGACGTCTGGCCCTGCCCGTTTGTGGATGTCCGTTGTGGGAACGTGCGGGAACAGCCGTTCCGCGAGATATGGCGGAACTCCCCGGTGTTGGAGGACTTGCGCCATCGGGAGACCCGGCTGAAGGGCAAATGTGGTCAGTGCCGGTATAACGGCATCTGCGGCGGCTGTCGCGGCCGCGCTCTGGCGCTGACGGGGGACTACATGGCCGCCGACCCCACCTGCTTCATCGGGACCTGAACAAGGTGACAGTCACCTTCTTGCAACTTGAAAAATTAATCCGACAATCCGCCGTTTTTCGCTCTCACCCCTCCCCCGACCCCCTCCCCTC
>JACIWQ010000196.1 GCA_014360895.1 Thermoflexales bacterium
GGAGTGCGCCAAGTGCCACAGCACTCCCGGCTTCCTGGACTTCCTGGGCGCGGACGGAAGCCAGGCGGGCGTGGTGGATAAGGCCGCCCCGGTCGGCACGGTCATCTTCTGCGAGGCCTGCCACAACGAAGCGGCCGCCAACCTCACCTCCGTCGTCTTCCCCTCCGGCGCGGAGGTGAAGGGCCTGGGCGACGAGGCCCGCTGTATGCAGTGCCACCAGGGCCGGGCCTCTACCGTCGCCGTGGACGACGTCGTCGCCAAGGCCGGTGTCGGTGACGACCAGGTCAGCGCCGACCTCTCCTTCATCAACATCCATTACTACGCGGCCGCAGCGACTCAGTTCGGCACCGTGGCGAAGGGCGGCTACCAGTACCCCGGCAAGTCCTACGACGCCCGGTTCGCGCACGTGGAGGGCTTCACCGCCTGCATAGACTGCCACGATCCCCACTCCCTCAAGGTCAAGGTGGAAGCCTGCACTATGTGCCACCAGGACGTCAAATCCGTGGAGGACTTCAAGAAAGTCCGCATGGAGAGCTCCACGAAGGACTATGACGGGGACGGCGACGTGAAGGAGGGGATCTACGGCGAGATTGAGACCCTCCAGGCGATGCTCTACCAGGCCATCCAGGCCTACGCCCAGGAGGTCTCCAAGGTCGCCATCGCCTACAACTCCGCCGCGTACCCCTACTTCTTCGTGGACACCAACGGCAACGGCCAGGCCGACCCGGACGAGGTCAACTTCCAGAACCGGTACAACGCCTGGACGCCGCGCCTGCTGAAGGCCGCGTACAACTACCAGACCTCCATGAAGGACCCCGGCGCCTTCGTCCACGGCGGCAAGTACATCATCCAGTTGCTCTACGACTCCATTGAGGACCTGAACCAGGCCCTCAGCAAGCCCGTGGACCTGAGCAAAGCTCACCGGGTGGACGCCGGCCACTTTGACGGTTCCTCCGAGGCCATAAAGCATGTGTTGTAGATTACGAAGCCGTACTGGTTCAAAGTCTCAAAAAGTCGCGCCGGTCAGGCCCATTTGTCGCCATTCGGCCCTGGAAAACGGGGAGACAGTACAGCACGTATCTTTTTCAAAGAGGAATCTGTGCTCGTCCGCGTTCGGCCGCGTCCTATTTCCGATGAAATTTATTATATGGAGGTCGCTATGAAAACGGTCTTTGTGAACCCAGAACGCTGTGTCGGCTGTAAGCAATGTGAGGTGGCGTGTGCGGTGGAGCACTCCCGCAGCAAAGACCTCTACCAGGCTGTCTTTGAGACCCCCAAGCCACGGCCCCGAATCCACGTCGCCCCCGGCATCTATATGAACACCGCCTTCCCCAACAAATGCCGCCACTGCGATCCGGCTCCCTGTATGCTCATCTGCCCGACCGGCGCTATCGCTCGGGAGGGGGACATCGTGCTCATCAAAGGCGATCGGTGCATCACCTGTGCGATGTGTGCGATGGTCTGCCCCTTTGACGTGATCCGCTACTACGAAGCGCCGGTGCTGATGGGGGAGCGCGTGGTCGCCCTCAAATGCGACCATTGCATAGACCGCCAGCGACAGGGACGGATTCCGGCCTGTGTGGAGGTCTGCAAGGTGGGGGCCCTTCAGTTCGGGGAGGTCAACGAACTGGTGCGGGAAGCCAGCGCGCGGCTGGCCCGGGTTGTCTCCATCGCGGTGGGAGCCATTCCGACAGAGGCTCCCCGTCTGCCCGAATCTATAGAGGCCTGGCGGGCCTGGGGAAAGCAGGTAGCCGAGATTCAGGAAAAATAAAAGGGGGTGCGCAATGAAGGTAGAAACTCTGAGCATTGCTCCGGATACCCAAGCCATTCTGCGGTTCGCCCGCGAAGCGGGGATTGAGACCGTGTGGGATCGTCTCCAGGCGCAGGAGCCCCAATGTGGCTACTGTGCCCTGGGCGTCAGTTGCCGCAACTGCGTGATGGGGCCCTGCCGGGTGGACCCCTTCGGCGACGGCCCTCAGAAGGGCATCTGCGGGGCGGATGCGGACATCATTGTCGCCCGGAACCTGGCCCGGACGATCGCCGCGGGTGCCTCTTCCCATTCCGACCACGGCCGCGACATCCTGGAGACCTTCTACCATACCGGCACGGGAGAGACGACGGGGTACGAAATTACAGACGTGGAGAAACTCCGTCGTCTGGCGGCCGAATGCGGCGTGGAAGTGGATGGCAAAGAGCCGAAGGAGATCGCCCGTGAACTGGGCTGGCTGTTGCTGGAGGACTTCGGCTCCCGCAAGGAGGCGCTCACCTTCGTCCGGCGCGCCCCCAAAGCCCGACAGGAACTCTGGCATCGGCTGGGCATCACCCCGCGCGGCATTGACCGGGAGAATGTGGAGACGCTCCACCGGACCCATATGGGGGTGGATAACGACTACGTGAACATCCTGCTGCACGCGCTGCGGACCAGTCTCTCCGACGGCTGGGGCGGCTCTATGATTGCCACCGAACTCTCCGACGTGCTCTTCGGAACTCCCAAGCCCCGGATGTCCTATGTGAACCTCGGTGCGCTGAAGGAGGACCACGTTAACATCGCACTGCACGGCCACAACCCGATGCTCTCCGACGTCATCGTGCGAGCCGCCCAGGATAGCGACCTGCGGCAGCGGGCCGAAGAGGTGGGCGCGCGGGGGATCAACCTGGTGGGCCTCTGCTGTACGGGCAACGAAGTCCAGATGCGCCACGGGATCCCGATGGCCGGTAACCACCTGTTGCAGGAACTGGTCATTATGACCGGGGTGCTGGACGCGATGATTGTGGACTACCAGTGCATTATGCCCTCGGTGACGGACATCGCCAAGTGTTTCCACACCCTGGTCATCAGCACCTTTGACAAGGCCAAATTCCCGGGCGCGACCCATATCTCTTTTGACCCCAAGCGGGGGCTGGAGATCGGGCGGGAACTGGTGCGGATGGCCGTGGAGAATTTCCCCAAACGGATCGGGACACCGCGCATCCCGGTGGAGCCCGTGCGGATGATGACCGGGTTCTCCGTGGAGGCGATCCTGAGTGCGCTGGGCGGCACGCCGGAGCCGCTGGTCAACGCCATCAAGGAAGGGGCGATCCGGGGCGCGGCAGGGGTTGTCGGCTGCAACAACCCCAAGATCAAGCAGGACCACGGCCACGTGACGCTGGTCCGGCGGTTGATTGAGAACGACATTCTGGTCGTGGTTACGGGGTGCTCGGCGGTGGCGAATGGGAAGGCCGGCCTGATGGTGCCAGAGGCTGCCGACCTGGCCGGACCGGGCCTGCGGGCCGTCTGCAAGGCGCTGGGCATTCCGCCCGTTCTCCATTTGGGCTCCTGCGTGGATAACTCCCGCATTCTGGTCCTGGCGGCCGCGCTGGCGAACTACCTGGGGGTGGACATCAGCGACCTGCCGCTGGCCGGCGCCGCGCCCGAGTGGTACTCCGAAAAGGCCGTCGCGATCGGCGGGTACGTGGTTGCTTCGGGTATCTTCACCGTTCTGGGCGTCCAACCCAACATTTTCGGGAGCCCCAACGTGGTCCGGCTGCTGAGCCAGGACCTGGAGGGAGTCGTCGGCGCGCGGTTCGCCGTGGAGCCGGATCCGGAGAAGGCGGCCCTGCTGATCCGGCAGCACATTGAGAGCAACCGGAAGGCGCTGGGACTGCCCGCCGTCGCGGTGTAGAGAAATCCCATCGGCGTGCCAGGCACGTTGGAAGTGCCTGGCACG
>JACIWQ010000197.1 GCA_014360895.1 Thermoflexales bacterium
GCAGCCGTAGTTGTTGAATATCCGGTCGTCAATCCCCAACTCCCTTCTCAGGACGATGTCGTTCACCGAGAACGGGTTATGGGCCTTCACCGCCGCCAGGTCCGACGGCTTGATGCCCGCCCGTTCCAGCGCCCGACGGGCCGCCGGGACGGGCGCCTCCGGCATATGCGCCTTGTCGGCCCGAGCGAATCCGTAGGAGAGAATCTGGATGGTCACGGACCGGTCGGCGGAAAGTTCATCCGCCCTCTCCTTTGTGGTGACAATCATGCCCGCGTTGCCGTCGGCCGGATGAGTCTGGGCCGCGAAGGTCAGGATAGAATCCGGGGCGACCGGCTTCAGCGCCGCCAGGCCCTCCGGGGTACAGGGGATAATCCCTTCATCTTCTTCTACGACGATTGTCTCCTTTTTGGAAATCCGGACCTCCAGGGGAATCATGTAGCCTTTCTGGAATTTACGGTCATCCGCCAGTGCATCCAGGTACTTGTTGTACCGGCTGAGAACCAGGGCGTCGGATTCCTCCCGGGTGATGCCGTATTTTCGGGCGACGTTGTTGGCCGTGCCCAGGGGACTGGTATCGGCGACCGGGTCCAGGTTGAACCCGTCTACCATCCAACTTTCATAGACGGGCTTCCCGCCGAGGCCCTGAGGGTTGGGCCAAATGATGTTCGGGCCGTTGGACGCCCGGTCGGCGGTGACCACCAGCAGGTTGGCGTTGCTCCCGGCCTCAATAGCGGAGGCGGCACAGTTGAGGGCGACGGTAGAAGTGGCGCACGCCTGGGAGATGCGGGGACCGCTGATATGGGGGTTGCCGATCATGGTGGCCAGATAGGGAACGTCAAAGAACCACTGCGGCTGGGGAATGGTCGCGCCGTAAATGATGCCGTCAAACAGGTCCGGCGTGATCCCGCGCAATTCAAAAAACCGCCGGGCCGCAGCGGCCGCCAGTTCGGTGGAGTTTTGATTCTGCAGCGATCCCTGCCACCGGCAGAACGGCGAGCACCAGTATCCTTTGTAGGGAATGTAGACGTTGCGGTACATTTTGGTCTCCTTTCACTTCACTGGTATGGGGGATCAGGTGGTGGCCTGCGGCCATCGCCCGATGTCATAGTTATATGATGCCGGCTTCCTTCAACCGCTCCAGTTTCCGGGGACCGAAACCCATGTACTTGAGGTAAATGTACTCGTTGTCATAGCCCACGGGTCGGCAGACCCACTTCGTCCGGATGGGCGTCTCGGACAATTTGTATTGGGCCTGGGCGACGATGACCTCGCCATACACGGGGTCCTGGACCGGGGTGAAGATGCCCCGGTCCAGCCAGTTCGGCTCGCGCATGGTCTCCTCGGGGGAGCAAACCGGCGCCACGACCGGGGTAATGGGCGCCAGGCGCCCCTTCCGACCGTATTCCACCGCCATTCGCACCAGTTCCTCGGTGGTGTACTTGCTCGTCTCGGCGAAAACCAGTTCCGCCCACTTCAGTTGCTCCTCTCGGGTGGAGAAGTCCGCGATGTCTTTCCATTCTGCCGCGCCCCACTCATCCCATTTCCCCAACATATCGGCAAAGGCCTGCCACATTTCCAGCCGGAGGCCGCCCAGGAAGACGGCACCGTCTTGGGTCGGCGCGAAGCAGTAGAGCCAGCCGCCGATATTCAGATTGCCGAAGCGCTCGCTCACCACTCCCGCCCCCTGATACCATATCGCCGCCCAATCCTCCAGGGACGTGTAGGCCTCTACCGCCGAGACGTCCAGTGCCTGTCCCTCCCCGGTCCGTTCTCTCCAGTGCAGAGCCGCCAGGATGCCGACGGCCATATATGTGCCCGCTACGACCCAACCGATCCAGGGACCGGCCTTGGTGGGGACAGCCCAGGGGCAGTCGTCGTAGGTCTTCCCCTCCGGCAACATCTCACCGTTATCGTACTGATTCCCCGACATAGCCTGAATGATGTTATCGTAGCCGGGCATCCGACTGCGGCTTCTGGGCCCGAACTGTCCAAACGGCGTGATAGAGGCGTAAATCAACCGGGGGTTGATTTCCCTCAACGCCTCGTAGCCGACGCCCCACTCATCCATTTGCCCGGGCTGGAACGTCTCTATCAGTACATCGGCCTGGGCCACAAGACCCCGGAGAATCTCCCGGGCCTCCGGTTTCTCCAGATTCAGGGTGATATGGAACTTGTTTCTCCCCTCGGAGAGGTAATTGAGACCCTCGCCTTTATAGAGGATTCCATAGGGGGTGCACTTCCGGATGAAGTCACCTCCGGGCGGCTCTATCCTCAATACCTCCGCGCCGAATTCGGCCAACAGGGAAGAGCAGTAGCATCCTGCAAAGGACTTGTAACTCAGGTCCAGAACGGTAATATCGTCCAGCGCCTCGGGTTTGGTGGATGCAATCCGGGGGTCATCCCGCTCCCGGATCCAATCCTGCCACCGTTGTTGTTCCATAGCGTTCATCCTCCCCGGAATAAGGTTGGGAACGGCGGCCTGCGGCTGCAAACCGTCGCTCTAATCTCTGGATAAGATCAGGCCGGCCTTGCCGTCCCAGTCGGGCGGCGGACGGCGACCGCGCACCTGGGCCCACTTGCCCAGCGCACCGCACTCGTATAACTGCCGGACCTCGTCCTCGTTCTTGCCCAGGATATACCGCATGACATACTCGTTATCAAAGCCCACCGGCCGGACCGACCACCGGACCCGGGGTGAGGTCCGGGACATCATCACAGGGAATTCGTAGTCCAGAAACTCGCCCAGGAGCGGGTCATCCACCTCCGTCAGGAAACCACGCGCCCGGGAGTGTTCGTTCTCCACGACGTCCTTGATAGAGCAGACACGGGACGCGGCGAAACCGTACTCTTCCGCCAGGTGCTCAATTTCCTCAGCGGTCCGGGTCCGGGCCCACTCCGCGATGATGCGGAGAATCTCCACGGCGTTCTCCTCTTGAAGCCGCGTCAGATGGTCGGCAAACCGGGGGTCTTCGGCCAGTTCCGGCCTGCCCATGGCCCGGCACAGGCCCCGGAACTCCTCTTCGTCGGGCGCCGCGATCGCCACGAACGTATCATCCGCGCAGCGGAAGGTGTCGGCCGGGCATATGGAAACGTCCCGGTTGCCCGCCGGCCCGGCCCCCTGGCCCGTTATCTGCTGGTAGGGCCAGACCCAGGACATGGTTCGCATAATCGCCTCGGACTGGGACAATTCAATGTACTGCCCCTTCCCGGTCCGGTCCCGATAATGGAGAGCGGCCAGGACGGCGACCTCCGCCAGCAACGCGCCGTAACTATCGCAGATGTAGAGGCGGTTCTTCAACGGAGGCCGTCCGGGGAAACGGGAAATCCAGGAGTATCCGGACATGCCCTGAGCGGCGCCGTCGTTACTGGGACGGTTCTCCTCGGCGTACTGGCCCCACTGGCCGAAACCGGTCTTGGAGATGTAGATAATCCTCGGGTTGACCTCCAAAATTTGCCGGTAGCCGACATTCCACCGCTCCATCACGCCGGGCCGCAGGTTTTCTTCTATAATGTCCGCCTTCGCGGCCAGTTCCAGAAATATCCGCTGGCCCTCAGGTTTGTGCAGGTCCAGGCCGATCCAGTACTTGTTCGGATTGGGGCGAATGAGCGACGTGCTCTGGTCTTTAAAGAAGTAACTGAA
>JACIWQ010000198.1 GCA_014360895.1 Thermoflexales bacterium
GGTAACCGCACAGGATTTTGCGGCGGCCCGAAGGGCCGCCGCCTCCAACCCCGCGCCGTTTTCTCATCCGCCGAGGAGGGCGCGCAACCGCTCCGGGTCCGTGACGGGCTCCCGGCAGACGCCGCCCCGACAGGGATAGGCGGTGGCCCGCCCCTCCCGCATGGGCCGGCCCGCCAGCAGGGGAACCGGCGTGCCGGGCAACCCCACCGCCACGACCTGATGGGGCCGGTAGCCGGAGAGGGCTGCCAGCAGTGCCCGCGTGTCCTCAGCCTCCGGGTCCCCCACCACCGCGACCTCCCAGGGGTCGGCCAGGGCGAAATCCAGCGCAATCAGCCATTGGCCGAAGGCCAGGGGATAGCGGGCCAGCATGGGCTGGACCTCCTCCAAGCTCTGCCGGGCCACGTCGGCCAGGTCGGGCCGGGCGGAGAGGGCCGCCAAGTGCAGGAGGACGAAGGCCGCCATCCCGTTTCCGGAGGGGACGGCGTTATCCTGCAGGTTGCGAGGGCGGACGATGAGGGCCTCGTGGTCGTCAGCGGTGTCGTAGAAGCCCACGGGCGCGGCGAAGCGGGCCCGCATCGCCTCGGCCAGGTCCGCCGCCGCCTGGTACCAGCGGGGGTCAAAGGTCGCCCCGTAGAGGGCCAGCAGGCCGCCCGCCAGGTGGGCGTAGTCGTCCAGAAAGCCCTCCACCCGCGCCTCCCCCCGCGTCCAGACGTGCCATAGGCGACCGTCGGGGCGGCGGAGGTTCTCCAGCAGGAAGCGGGCGTTCCGTTCGGCAGCGGCCTGGTAGTCCCCCCGCTCCAAAATCCGGGCCCCGTCCGCAAAAGCTGCCAGGGCCAGGCCGTTCCAGGACGTGAGCACTTTTTCATCCCGCGCGGGGCGGACCCGTCGCTCTCGGACCTCCCACAACCGTCGCCGGAGATGGGCAGTGGCCTCCCGCTCCTCCCACGTCCCCCGGAAGGTGAGGATGTTTCTGCCCTCAAAATTCCCCTCCGGCGTGGTGCCGTAGAGGGCCGCGAACCGGTCGGCCTCCGGCCCCAGCGCGGCCCGGACTTCCCCCACCGTCCAGAGGTAGAATTTCCCCTCTTCCCCCTCGCTGTCGGCGTCCAGGGTGGCATAGAAGCCCCCGGCGGGGTCCGTCATCTCCCGCAGGATGAAATCCAGGGTCTCCTCGGCGACGGCGCGGAAGAGAGGGTCCTCCGTCACCTGAAAGGCGTGGAGGTAGACCCGGGCCAGTTGGGCGTTGTCGTAGAGCATCTTCTCAAAGTGGGGGACCAACCAGCGGTCATCCACGGAGTAACGGTGGAAGCCGCCGCCCAACTGGTCGTAGAGGCCGCCCCGGGCCATGGCCTCCAGGGTCCGGGAGACCATCGGGAGGGCCCGGGGGTCACCGGCGACGTGGCGGCGGAGGAGGAACTCCAGGACCATCGGCTGGGGGAACCGGGGGGCGTCGCCCCAGCCGCCGTGAACGGGGTCAAACTCGGCCTGAAGGCGGCGGACGGCCTCCTCCAGCGACGAGGGGGTCAGTTCCCCCTGGGCGGGGTAGGCGGCCATTTGGCGACGGATGGCCCCGGCGACCTGCGCGCTCCCTTCCAGAATCTCCGCCCGGCGTTCCTGCCAGGCCTCCGCGACGGCCCGCAGGACGTCCCGGAAGGCGGGCATGCCGTAGCGGGGGACGGGCGGGAAGTAGGTGCCACCGAAGAAGGGGCGCCCGTCCGGGGTGAGAAAGACGGAGAGGGGCCACCCGGCGCTGCCCGTCAGCATCTGGACGGCCTGGATGTAGATGGCGTCCAGGTCGGGGCGCTCCTCCCGGTCCACCTTAACGGGGACGAAGTGGGCGTTGAGCAGGGCGGCGGTCTCCAGGTCCTCAAAGGACTCGTGGGCCATGACGTGGCACCAGTGGCAGGCGGCGTAGCCGATGCTGAGGAAGATGGGCTTGTTCTCCCGCCGGGCCTTCTCCAGCGCCTCTTCACCCCAGGGATACCAGTCCACCGGATTTTCGGCGTGCTGGCGCAGATAGGGGCTGGTTTCGTGAACGAGACGGTTCGGCATCCGACTCCTTTCGGGCCTCACCCCGCCCGGCCAGGGAAGAGGGTGAGGGCTACAGATATTCCGACTTGATCCCCCACCAGTACATATCCGCCAGCCGCTGGTGTTCCTCGCGCAGGCGGACGTAACTCTCGTACCGGTGGCGGTGGACCTTCCCGGCCGCCACCGCCTCCATCACGGCGCATCCCGGCTCCACGGTGTGGGTGCAGTCGGAGAAGCGACAGTCGGCCACATACGGCGCGATGTCCGGGAAGTAGGCGTCCAGTTCCTCCGGGTCTACGTCAAAGAGGGCCAGGGCGCGGATGCCGGGGGTGTCGGCGACCCAGCCGCCCCGGTCCAGCGGGAAGAGTTGGGTGACGACGGTGGTGTGGCGGCCCTCGCCGGTGGCCTCGCTCACCTCCCGCACCGCCAGCCCCAGCCCCGGCTGGATGGCGTTGAGGAGACTGCTCTTGCCGACCCCCGAGGGGCCCACCAGCGCCGAGACGCGCCCCTCCAGTTGCCGGGCCAGTTCCTCCACGCCTTCCCCCGTCTCCGCGCTGGTGTAGAGGACGGGGTAGCCGATTTCCTCGTAGATGCCGAAGAGTTGGCGGGCCTCCTCTTTCCCGACCAGGTCTATCTTGTTGGCGCAGACGACGGCGGGGATGTGCTGGAGTTCCGCCCCCACCAGGAGCCGGTCCAGCAGCCGCAGGTTCGGCTCCGGCTCCGCGCAGGCGAAGACGAAGACGGCCTGGTCGGGGTTGGCCAGGATGACCTGTTGCCGTTCGGAGAGGTAGCCCTCCCGGTCCCAGCGGCGGGTGCCCCGGCCGCCGGGGGGCGGCTCCAGGCGCGCCAGGACCCGCTCCCGGGGGAGCACTTCCTCAATGACGCCGACGCCGCCGGGGGCCAGCCGGAAACGGACCCGGTCCCCCACGGCGACGGGGTCGGTATCCAGCCGCCGCTTCTTCAGCCGTCCCCGCAGGTGGCAGAGGTAGTCTCCCTGGTCGGTGTGGACGGTGTAGAAACCGCTCTGGGCACGGATGACGAGGCCTTCCATAGGTCGTGAAGCGTGATGAGTGAAACGTGAAAACGTGAAACGTGAAGTGTGAGTTTTCCCGGTGCTGAAGTGCCGGGCAGTTTCGGAAGCGCCTGGCACGTGGGCGCAAACCGCGATGCGGCCAGGCACAAGCCTCAGCCGGTTGCCTCCAGCGCCCGCAGATTCCCCTCCACCGTGCGGATATGGGGATGGTCGGGCGGCAACTTCGCCTGGAAGATGCCCAGCGCGCGTTCAAAACATTTCCGCGCCCCGGCCAGGTCGCCCAGGGCCTGGAGCACCAACCCCAGGTTGTTGACGTCGCGGGCGACGTTGGGATGGTCGGGGCCGAAGGCGGCCTCGTCTATGCGCAGCGCGCGCTCACAACTTTCCCGCGCCCCGGTATAGTCGGCGACGGCGTGCAGGTGGTAGCCCAGTCCGTTCCAGAGGCGGGCCACGTCCGCCGCCGGTTCCGGGTCTCTCTCCGACGGGAAAAGGGGCTCGGCACGTTCGGCGGCGGCGCGGAGGTGGGGGAGGAGGGGGGCGAAGAGGCGGTAGT
>JACIWQ010000199.1 GCA_014360895.1 Thermoflexales bacterium
CGCAAACCCCCGTTTCTGTTCCCCCCTTCTCCCCCGCTCCGGGGGAGAAGGGGGGTAAGGGGGGATGAGGGGATGTTCCCCTCACAAAAGGCTACTGCCGGAATAATTTGTTAAACCGCAAGAATCGCGATGACCAGTTACTATTTTGACAGCAGCGCTCTTGTCAAACGATACGCCGCCGAAACTGGTACAGAATGGGTCCGGAAGATTACGAGCCCATCTTCTGACCACATCCTCCTCGTTTCGCGGGTTACCGGGGCGGAAATCGCGGCGGCTATCTGGAGAAAAGTGCGCGAAGGGAATCTGAGCCGCCAAGACGCGTTAAACATTATCGGGGGTTTCCGACGCCATCTCTATGGGCAGTACCACATCGTGGAAATCACGGCAGAGGTTGTAGAAGAGGCGATGAACCTGATTACCCGCTATGGGCTACGTGGTTACGATGGAATCCAACTGGCGTCCGCGAAACTGGTGAACATCCGACGGCAAATGGCGAATCTGCCGCCGCTGATTTTTGTTTGCGCTGATGTGGCCCTGCTGGATGCTGCCAGGGCCGAAGGGCTTTTGGCAGAGAACCCGGCCGATTACTGATGGCACAATGCCCGCATCCTGGCAGTTCCCACCCTACATCTGGCCGCTGGTGGGGGCAGTGGCGCTGGCCCTCGCCCTGGCCTTCGTCGCCTGGCGACGGCGGCCCGCCCCGGGAGCACTGCCCCTGACCCTCCTCCTGCTGGCTGTGGCGGAGTGGACCGGCTGCTACGCGCTGGAACTGGCCAGCCGGGACCGCGCCCTCGCATACTTCTGCGCCCGGATGGGCTACCTGGGCATCGTCACCGTGCCGGGGGCCTGGCTGGCCCTGACGCTCCAGTACACGGGCCGGGGGAACTGGCTGGCCCGTCGCCGCTGGCTCCTGCTGACCGTGGAGCCAACCCTCACCTGGCTGGCCGCCTGGACCAACGACTTCCACGGCCTCCTCTGGAGCCGGTTTGAGAGGGTGATGCAGGGGCCCTACACGTTGACCAGCGTCACCCATGGGGCCTGGTGGTGGGCCCACTTTGCCTATTCCTATGCTCTGCTCCTGTTCGGCGCCCTTCTGCTGGTCCGGGAACTCCTTCGGGCCCGACCCCTCTACCGGGGCCAAATTCTCGCCCTGCTCTCCGGCGCTCTGCTTCCCTGGCTGGCGAACGGGCTCTATATCTTCGGCCTGAACCCCCTCCATCCCGCCGATCCGACGCCCCTGGCGTTTGCCCTCTCAGGCCCGGTGATGGTCTGGGCCCTCTCCCGCTTCCGCCTGCTGGACCTTGTCCCCATCGCCCGCCACACCGTTGTGGACGGCATGGCCGACGGGGTGATTGTGCTGGATATGGAGGGCCGGATTGTGGACCTGAACCCGGCGGCCGAGGGTATCTTCCGCCGCCCCGCCGCCGAACTGATCGGCCGGCCCATCCAGCAGATCGTCATCCGGCGGCGCGACCTGATAGAGCGGTACGGCGATGTCCTCCAGGCTCGGGACGAGATTGTGCTGGGCGAAGGGGAGGAGCAGCGGATTTACGACCTGCGCATCTCCCCCCTCTCCGACCGACGCGGACGGCCGGTGGGCCGGGTGGTCGTCCTGCGCGAAATCACCCAACTGAAGCGGGCCGAGGCCTCCCTGCAGCGGCGCGACGCCGTACTGGAGGCCATCGCCTACGCGGCGGACCGGTTCCTCCGGGCTCCGGACTGGCAGTCGGAGGCGCCAAGGGTTCTGGCCCGGCTGGGAGAGGCCACCAGCGTCAGCCGGGTGTACATCTTTGAGAACCACACTGGCCCCGACGGCGAACTGCTCACCAGCCAGCGGTACGAGTGGGCCGCCCCGGACACGACGCCCCAGATAGATAACCCGGACCTGCAGAACTTCTCCTACGCGAAATGGGGGTTTCAGCGTTGGGTAGAGCGGATGAGCCGGGGCGAGGCGGTCTGGGGGCTGGTCCGCCAGTTTCCTCCCAGCGAACAGGGGATTCTCGCCGCGCAGGACATCCTCTCCATCGCCGTTGTGCCCATCTTCGTGGGGCCGGATTGGTGGGGGGTTATCGGCTTTGACGAGTGCCGTTTTGAGCGGGAGTGGACCGAAGCAGAAATCCACGCCCTGCAGGCGGCGGCCAACCTCATCAGCGCGGCCATTCAGCGCACCCGGGGCCACCTCTTGCTGGAAGAGCAGGCCCGCTACCTGGCCCGGCTCAACGAGATTGTCCGTATCGCCATCGGCACAACCGATTTTCAGAACATGCTGCAGGCCCTGGCCGACCGGCTGGGGGAACTTTTCGGAGCCGATGACTGCTACATCACCCTTTGGGACGAAGAGCGGGGCCTGCCCATCCCCGCCGCCGCCTACGGGCCGATGCAGGAGGTCTACCCCACCTTCCAGGTCCAGCCCGGTGAGGTAACGGCGACGGAATCCGCCCTCCGCCTCGGACATACGCTGGCGATTGAGGACGTCTTCAACACCCCCTACCTCAGCCCCCGCATCGCCGCCCAGTTCCCCACCCGGTCTATGCTGGTCCTCCCCCTGATGGTGGGGTTGCAGAAACTGGGAGCCGCCCTCATCTCCTACGAGAAGCCGCGCCGCTTTTCCTCCGACGACATCGCGCGGGCCGAATACGCTGCTGCACAGGTCGCCCTGGCAATCGCGAAAGCCCAGGCGCTGATGCTGACCCAGAGGGAAATCCTCCGGCGCAAGCAGGCGGAGGAGCAACTGCGCCAGTATGCCCTCCAACTGGAGGCCCGCAACGAGGAACTGGACGCCTTTGCCCACATGGTGGCCCATGACCTGCGGGGCCTGGTCGCCCTCGTGATTGGCTACGCGGAAATGCTGGAATGGAACCTCCCGGCCTTCCCTCCGGACGCCCTCCGGGAGCACCTGCAGGCCATCGCCCGCAGCGGACAAAAAATGGCGGATATTCTGGAAGCCCTCCTCCTGCTGGCCACGGTCCGCTCCCAGGAGGTGGAACTTCAGCCCCTGGATATGGCGCGCATCGTGGACGAGGTCCTCTCCCGCCTGCGCGACCAGGTAGAGCAATCCGGGGCTGAAATCGTCCTTCCGGAGACGTGGCCGGTGGCCCTCGGCCACGCACCGTGGGTGGAGGAGGTCTGGTACAACTACATCGGCAACGCGCTCAAATACGGCGGCCAGCCGCCGCGCGTGGAACTCGGCGCCAACTTTCCGGCAGACTCTCCTGAGATGGTGCGCTTCTGGGTACAGGATAACGGCTCCGGCCTCACCCCCGAAGAGCAGAGCCTCCTCTTCGTCCCGTTCACCCGGCTCTCCTCCGAGGGCAAAGGGTACGGCCTGGGGCTTTCCATCGTCAAGCGCATCGTGGAGAAACTGGGCGGGCAGGTGGGCGTGGAGAGCGAACCGGGCCGGGGCAGCCGCTTCACCTTCACCCTCCCCGCCGCCGAAGGAGGGTCATCCTCACCCCACCCCCAGCGGCTTCGCCGCGACCCCCTCCCCACAGCCGAACATAGGTCCGGAGAGGGGAGGGGGGGGGGCGTAGGGGCACGCCCC
>JACIWQ010000002.1 GCA_014360895.1 Thermoflexales bacterium
CCACCCGCCGCAATTCTGCCCCCGAAGGATTCCAGTCTCTCAGTGGGTGAGAATCTGGCTAAGGAAGCGGCGGGTTCGCTCCTCTTTGGGGTTGGAGAAGAATTCTTCGGGCGTGCCCCCTTCCACAATCGTGCCATCAGCGAAGAAGAAAATCCGGTCGGCGACCTCTTTCGCAAATCCCATCTCGTGGGTTACCACGATCATCGTCATCCCAGAACGGGCCAGGTCCCGCATCACGTCCAGAACTTCTTTGATCATCTCCGGGTCCAGCGCGGAGGTCGGCTCGTCAAAGAGCATAATTTTAGGTTGCATGGCCAGCGCCCGGGCGATGGCAACCCGTTGCTGCTGTCCGCCGGAGAGCTGGGCTGGATATTTATCAGCCTGCTCCGGAATGCCCACTCGTTCCAGAAGTTCCCGGGCTACCCGCTCGGCTTTCTCCTTCGGCCAGCGCCGAACCCAGATAGGAGCCAGAGTGATGTTTTGCAGCACGGTCAGATGGGGAAAGAGATTGAATTGTTGAAAAACCATGCCGATCTCGCTGCGGATCGCGGCGATATTGCGGATGTCGTCGGTGAGTTCTATGCCATCCACAATAATTCGCCCCCGCTGGTATTTCTCCAGCCGGTTAATGGTACGGATAAAAGTGGATTTTCCCGAGCCCGAAGGCCCACAGATAACCACCACTTCCCCCCGCTTCACGGTGAGGTTTACACCCCGCAGGACGTGGAAATTTCCAAACCATTTGTGGACATCCTCGCAAATGATAATGTCATCTCCGTTGGTCATCTCTCACCCTTTCCCGCTGCGGGATTCAAACTTCGGAAGACACGAAGATGCCCCTTATCGTTCTCCCACACCCAGCGTCTTTTCCAGACGGCGGCTGGCGTAAGACATCGCATAACTGAAAACGCCGTAGATCAGGGCTACAAAGAGGTAGACCTCCTGCTGGAGGCCCATATAGGCCGGGTTGGCCAGAACGGCCTTTCCGATGCCTAAGAGTTCCAGAAGCCCCATAATGGCAACGAGAGAAGTGTCTTTGAAGAGGCTGATAAACTGACCCACGTTAGCCGGGATCACCATTCTTAGGGCCTGCGGGAGAACAATCAGCAAGGTCGTCTGAAAGCCATTCAATCCCAGGGCCCGGGCTGCTTCTATCTGTCCTTCAGGAATTGCCTGCAAACCACCCCGCACATTCTCCGCGATGTAGGCCGCGCTGAAAAGGGTGAAGCCCGCCATCGCCCGCACCACCCGATCAATCCGCAATCCCTCCGGCAGAAACAGCGGGAGCATGATGTCGGCCATAAAGAGCACAGTTACCAGAGGCACTCCCCGGATCAGTTCAATGTACAGGATGCTGAAAAGGCGGAGCGCCGGAAGGCCACTGCGCCGTCCCAGAGCCAGTAGGACACCCAGGGGGAAAGAGAGAACAATGCTCACCAGGCTCAGCAAGAAGGTCAGAAGCAGCCCTCCCCAGAGGCTGGTCTCTACGCGGGGAAAGGATGGATTCCCCTGGAATCCGTACAGGAACAGGATCAGAATGGGGAAGGAGAGAATCCATCCGCTGAGAGCGATGCGTTGCAGGAGACGATTGCCCCAGGGACGGCGGTATCCCCACCGCCCAAGCCCATATCCCAGGACGGTTGCCGCCATATTCCCCAACAGCCATCCCCGAGTGGACCAGGAGGCGGGCATGGCGGCCAAAAGTAGGAAGGCAGTCCCCAGCGCGCCAGCGAACTGGCGCATTGCCCCGCTCCAAAGACCTCCACTCAGGCCAAAGAGGAAAGAGGGAATGAGCAAACCAAGCCAGATTCGCCAGACCTGGTCGGGGGGAAACTGGCCCACAAGAAAGAGGCGCAGGTTATCGGTGACAACCTCCCAACGGGCCCGGGTGAGCGCCCAAACTGCCAACCCTCGCCCAACTTCGTAGAGAAACCACAAGCCAATGACCGTCAGTAAGGCGTTATACCATGGGGAGAGGAGATTCTTGCGCATCCACTCTCCGGGCCCCATGGTCTCTTTCGGTGGCTCCAGCGCTCTGGAGACGGCCATCGCTATTTCTCCAAAAATCGCACCCGACGGTTATAGAGGTTCATTAGAAGAGAGGTGAAGAGGCTCATGGCCAGATAACTACTCATAACCAGTGCAACAGCAGGAACTGGCTGACCGGTCTGGTTAAAAATAGTCTTCCCGATACTGAAGAGGTCGGGAAAACCAACAGCGATGGCGAGACTGGAGTTTTTCGCCAGGTTCAGGTACTGGCTGGTCAACGGTGGGATAATTACCCGCAGAGCTTGAGGGAGAATAATGAGCCGAAGGATTTGACCCTCGCGCAGGCCCAGAGCCCGAGCGGCCTCAATCTGCCCTTTACGGACTGAGAGGATTCCCCCTCGCACGACCTCGGCGATAAAAGCACCGGTATAGACGACCAGCCCGACCAGCAAAGCGGTGAATTCCGGCGTAAGGACGGCACCCGCCTCATAGGCCAGGCCGACCACCTTGGGCTCTGCCCATCTTAGGGGAGGCCCTAAGATACCCCACCCGATCGCGGCAGAGAAAACCCAGACCCCAATGGCCGCTAACCATGCGTATCCGGCCCGTCCTGTGGACTCCTGGTATTGCCGACGGACCCGCCAGACTGCCCAGGCCAATAAGGTTGCGAGGCCCAGGACACCCAACCAGGGATATGTGACAGATGTGAGGTGAACTCTTGGTAGGGCTACACCCCGCTGGCTGATTAAAACAAGACGCCCGAAGCTAACGCTTTCCTGAATGCGCGGCATTTTAAAGATAACCGCATAATACCAGAAGACCAGTTGAACCAGCAACGGTGTGTTCCGAATAAGTTCCACATACGCCGCGGCAATTTGGCGGATCAGCCAGTTCGGCGAAAGGCGGGCCACTCCCGCAATGAGCCCCAAGACAGTGGCAAGGACGATGCCGACCGCAGTCACCCGCAGCGTGTTCAGAACACCGACGAGAAAGGCTCTGGCGTAGGAATCACCAGGATCGTAGGGGATAGGTGTCTCGCCGATGCGGAAACCTGCCTCCAGGGAGAGAAACCCAAAGCCAGAGGAAAGCCCCTTGCGGTGGAGGGCGTGCACCAAATTGGAATACAGGAAACCCGCGACCAGAGCCACTGCCAGGACGAAGAGGGCCTGGGCGGCAATCTGCAAGACCCGTTCGTTCCGCCAGAAGGGCACCGAAGAGCGGGGACCCATAAGCCAAGCTCTTAGACGTGCCGGGCACTTGTCAAAGTGCCCGGCACGTCCCTTTTCGGACATCTACCGGAACGGCGGTGAATAGAGCAGCCCGCCCCGGGTCCAGAGGTCGTTGATGCCGCGGGGCGTCAGCCCCAGAGGAGTCAGGTTACGGGCGTAAATCTCCCCGTAGTTACCGACGTGCCGAACGATGCGGACGACGAAGTCGTTGGAGAGCCCCAACTGCTGGCCCAGGTCCCCCTCCAGACCCAGGAAGCGGCGGATCTCGGGGTTATCGGTGTTCAGGAACTGATCAATGTTCTTGGACGTAATGCCGAACTCCTCGGCCTGGATGGTGGCGAAGACAGCCCATTTCACCACGTCAAACCAGCGGGGGCTTCCGTGGGGGACAACCGGACCCAGCGGCTCCTTGGAGAGCACCACGTCCATAATGAGATGCTCGTCCGGGTTCTTGAAAACCGACCGCCGGGCAGCTAATTGGGAGCGGTCGCTGGTCACAGCGTCGCACCGCCCCTCCTCGTACGCGGCGTAAGTCGCGTCTATGTCCTCAAAGACCAGAGGGGTGAAGGTGATGTTGCGGGCCCGCATCTGGTCGGCCAGGTTCAATTCGGTGGTGGTACCCGATTGAACGCAGATAGTGCCCCCCGCCAAGTCTTCCAGTTTCGCCGCGCCGCTGGCCTTGCGGACCATCATCCCCTGGCCGTCGTAGAAGATGGTCGGTGCGAAGTCGCCCCATGTCGCATCCCGGCTGGTGGTCCAGGTGGTGTTGCGGATGAGGACATCAATCTCTCCGGTCTGGAGGGCGACCGACCGTTCGGCCGCGCTGAGAGGGCGGAACTCCACAGCGTTGGGGTCATTGAAAAGGACCGCCGCCAGCACCCGGCAGTAATCGGCGTCAAAGCCGGTGAACTGCCCTGTCGTCTTATCCAAGTAACTGAAGCCCGGCAGACCACCGTTGACACCACAGATCAGTTTGCCCCGCTGCAGGATGGCGTCCAGCAACTCTTTCTGGGCAGAGGGAGGTGGGGGAGCACCTTGAGCTGGGGTTGCTGTAGCAGGACCTTTACAGGCAGAGAGAAGGAGAGCGAAGATCAGCAAAAGACCGGTTATCAACAATGAGGTGCGGCGCATGATCCCCCCTTTCCTGAGATATGGAGACGCTACAAAAGGCTGACCGTTTCTGCAAATGGCCTTTTCCTTCCCCGACAACCACCCCCTTCCTACCCGGATTGACCTCCCCAACTTGTGGGAAACCGCGTCAGGTAAATCCCCCTGCCGGGTCCTTCCTGTGTGAAAATTGTACCAACAATACGCTATATGTCAAGTATGTCAGGCGCTTCCTTCTCGGCCCCTCCGTGCAGGGCTTTCCAGACCTGGAGGCCTGTCTCCCGCAGGTAGGAGAGCGTCAGCAGGCCCGCCGCGGCGGTGACCAGGCCTGCGGCGACGAAGATGGTCTGCACGCCCAGGAAGTGGCCGAGAAAGGCCGAAAACCCCTCCGCCAGCGCCGTCCCGGCGGCGACGATGAGCGCTACGGCAGATTGGACCCGCCCGCGCACCTCATCGGGAGTGAGCGTCTGGACCATTGTATCCAGCGCGCCTCGGGCGATGACGATGCACATCCCCAGAATCACCACGCTGAAGAGAACGACCAGATAGTCCGGGGCATAGGCGAAGCCGACGATGGCCCCGCCTGCCAGGACCAGCATCCATCCCACAAGCAGATGGAGGGAGAACCGGCGCGAGAGGCGGGTGGCGACCAGTCCGCCCAGAATGGAGCCGAAGCCCAGCGCGCTCATAGCCCCCCCGTACTCCAGCCCTCCGGCCCCTAACTGGACCTTGAGGTGGGGAATGGCCAGGAGGACGACCGCACCAATGCCCAGGGTCGCCACGCCGGTCACGGGAAGCACCCGGCGCAGGGAGGGGGAATGGTAAATGAACCCCAGCCCCATCCGCATATCCTGCCAGAGGGTCCGGGAAGAGGCCGGATGAGATTCGCCGTTCCGCAGCGGTGGGATGGAGATCAACAGAATGGTCACCGCCGAGACCACAAAGGTTACGCTATCAAAGATAATCGCGGCGGGCCAACCCCAGAGTTCCACAATACTCCCGGCCAGCGTCGGGCCCAGGACGAGGGCCAGAATGTAACTGCCCTGAATCATCCCGTTGGCGGCCAGGAGGAGGTCGTCGGGGACGAGATTGGGGATGCTGGCGTTGCGGGCCGGATAGAAGAACGCGCCGACCATCGCCAGTCCCGCCGCCGCCAGGTAGAGAATCCAGAGGTCGCCCGACGTCCGCACCAGCAGGGCCGCCAGGACCAAAAGCGCCCGCAGGAGGTCGGAGGCAATCATGACCCACTTGCGGTCTATCCGGTCGGCGATGACACCCCCCACCAGTCCAAAAAGGACCTGGGGGAGGGCCAAGGAGAGAGCCGGGATCAGCAGGGCCAGCGGTGACGAGGAGAGGTGGGTAATCAGGGTGACGGCAGCGATCAGGAGGCACTGGTCTCCGATTTGGGAGAGCAGCTGCCCCACCCAGAGGAGCATAAAATCCCGTTGCCCCAGCAGCGGCTCCAGCAACCAGAGCCCGATGGAACTGCGACGGGGGAGAGCGGCTACCGTGAGGGGTCCCGGCTCTCTCTCTTCTATTATCGGCGTCTGCCGCAGAGTTACGGTGGGTTCCTCCATACGGGTTCGCCCTTATCGTTTTTTGCGCGGCCTACGGGGCGGGTTGAGAATCCAGGACAGATCCGGGAAAGAAGTGTAGTCAGAGGCCGAGTATTGCAGGTAGATGTCGGTCGGGCCACCCTGGGTACGGACGGTGAGGGTCACCCGGGCCGGACGGGGTTCTCCCCGGTTGGCAAGCATATAATCCCGGACGAAGCGCGGCACGGCCAGCAGGGCCGCCTCCAGCCAGAAGAGGTCGTCCCGGGAAGGCAGAGTCAATACGCCCTGCGGGGTCAATCGGAGGATGAGAGGATAAGCCGACTCGCCCGCCACCGGCCAGCCGTAGCGGGCGATGTCCTCCAGGTCGTCGAAAGAGATTCTCGTTTTCGGGTTGAACACCAAGCTCACACTGCTAAGCAACCCCTGGACTTGCTCTAACGACGCGCCACTGTAGAGCATGCGCAAATGATCCATAGAGTCGTATGCTGCCAGGCCGTAGGTCATCCCCCCATACCCCATCACGACGGTGAAGCGGGGCGAGCCATCGGGCGGATAGCGGATTTCAATGGGGTACGCGTCGCTGATCCACCGCCAGGGCGCTTCCTGGTAGAAAAAAGCGGCCGCTTTATATATACCCTCCACGATGTGGGGCGTCACGCCGGGGATCCGCAGCAGACCCGGCACAGGCTCCCGGCCGGTGAGGTGGACTTCCAGGTCATGCAGGATGCGATCGGCCAGAGGGACGGGGTAGAACTGGCACTGAATGCCCAGTTCGGAGAGACGAGGGGCCAGCGCCTGGGCCAGTTCGGCGTCGTCTATCAACAGGCGCAACGGTCGGCGCGGTCGCCCAGCCCCGGGGGCCGGACGCGTCATCACCCCCACCAGGGTATCCAGGACCTGCTCCGGTGTTGGCCGGGCCTCCAAAGTGTGCATGCCCAGGAACTTGTCGTTTTTCTGATCCACGAACATGATGATGTACGGACGATAGGGGGCCCGGTCCGGTGGTGTAATCCATACCCGCATCATGCGGACCGTTCCCTGCCAGGTCTCATCCGTCTGGGGCAGTTTCAACGCTTTTTCAAAAGGGGACTTGCCCATCACTCCCCCCTCCTGACCCGATGAATCCCGCGCCTTTTCACCGGGAGCGAACCAGAACCGTCCACGTCCCCTTCTGCACCACCTCGTCCCTTTGGTTCAGCACGACGGCGGAGATGGTCACGAAGCCACCACCCAGATGGGGCATCTCCCGTTTCTGCGTCGCGACCATCTGTACCCGGATGGTATCGCCAATCCGAATCGGGGCCCGGAACTTCCAGTCCAGCCCGATAAATGCGACGGCCGTCCCCTCCATCAGGCCGGTCTGCCAGGCCAGCCCGCTGGCGACGGAGAGCCCCAGCAGGCCATGGGCAATGCGCTCCCCGAACATCGTCGTCCGGGCGTACTCCGGGTCCACATGCAACGGGTTGTTGTCGCCGGAGAGTTCGGCGAAGGTCAGAATGTCCGCCTCGGTGATGGTGCGCGGCGCCGTCTCTATCTCTTCGCCGATGACGAAGTCCTCAAAGTATCGTCCCCGGGGTTCCATCGGATGCCTCCTGACTTGTATGATCCTCCATGACCGCCTTCAGGGCCCGGATGGCCACCTCCACCATCCCGTCCTCGGGCGGACGGGTGGTCAGCCGCTGCAGCGCCAGGTTGGGGCTCAGCAGCGGGCGCATCCAGGGCCGGTCGGCAAAGCGGGCACTGAATTGCATCCACTCGTAGGCCAGGCCCACAATGAGCGGGATGGCCAGTATCCGGCTGAGGGCCCGCCATATCAACGGCAACTGCCCCAGCGGAGCCAGGACCAGGACGGAGATGACCACCACGCTCAACAGAAAGGACGTGCCGCACCGGGGGTGAGCCGTGGAGTGAGCTTGAACAGCTTCCACCGTGAGCGGCACACCGGCCTCGTAGGCGTTGATGGTTTTGTGCTCTGCCCCGTGGTAGGCGAACACCCGGCGGATGTCGGGCAGGAACCCAACCCCCCAGATGTAGCTCACCACCAGGAGCAACCGGACCAGTCCCTCCAGCAGACTGTCTGCCAGAGGGGAAAGCGGCACAGGGAGCAGGCCCACCAGAAGGGACGGCAGCACCATGAAAAGGCCGACGCCCAGGGCCAGGCCCAGCAGGCCGCTGACCCATCCCATTGCGCCGCTGAACGAGCTGGCTTTCCCCTCCTCGCCCAGGGCCACGTCGGCCGACCACATCAGTGCGCGGACGCCCAGCCCCAGCGCGTCCCAGAGCATGGTCAGCCCGCGCAGCAGGGGGATGCGGGGAATCGCCCCCCGGTAGATGGCCGACCGAAGCGGCTCGGTGCGGAGGACAATCTCCCCCTGGGGGTTGCGGACGGCCACCGCCACGCGGCGGGTGCTCCGCATCATCACCCCTTCAATGACGGCCTGCCCCCCGTAGCGCTCCAAACCCTCACTCCAGGTCGTATGCCACCCCCAGTTCGGCGGCGATGGCCCGCAGGTCGGCCGCGACTTTGGGGTTCAACGGGATGCCCTCCCGCTGCCGTCGCTCCGTCTCTTCGTACTCCTTCTCCCCGTGGATGTAGATTCGGGTGGCGCCCTCCGCTTTCGGGGCGTTCTTCAGCCGTCGCTGCAGGTCGTCCATCGCGGCCTTGAACTCGTCCAGAGGCCGGAATCCGTCCACCCGCCAGGCCCCGAAGAAATGGCCCAGGTTGGCCGGCAGGGGCTTCCCGTCCGGCGTCTTCGGGTAGACCAGGTCGGCGTAGGCGGCGCCGGAGAGGACCGCGCAGAAGACATCCACCCAGAGGGCCAGGCCGTACCCCTTGTGTCCGCTGAGCAGTTCCCCTTCGCCGCCCAGTGGGAGGAGGCCGCCGCCGGCCCGATTCTTGAAGTTCTCCAGCACCCGACCGGCGTCTTCGGTGGCGATGCCGCGCTCATCGGTGGCCCATCCCAGGGGCATGGGCTTCCCCAGCCGGTGGTAGACCTCCAGTTTGCCCCGGGGGACGGTGCTGGTGGCCATGTCCAGGACGAAGGGGCGCTCTTCTCCGGCGGGCGCGGCGACGGCAATAGGGTTGGTCCCCAGCATCGCGTTGCGGCCGAAGGTCGGCACGACCAGGACGTCCGCGTTGGTCATGGACATGCCGATGCAGTCGTGCTCCAGAGCCATCATGGCGTAGTATCCGGCGATGCCGTAGTGATTGGAGTTGCGCACGGCGACGAATCCCGCGCCCACTTCCAGGGCCTTGCGGATGGCCATCTGCATCGCCCGGTAGGAGACGGGTTGTCCTAACCCGGCCCCGGCGTCTATGAGGGCGGTGGCTGGCGTCTCGTGCACCACCTTCTCCTGAGGACGGGCGATCATCATGCCGGTCTGCAATCCCTCCACGTACCGGCGCAGTCGGGCCACGCCGTGAGAGTCAATCCCGCGCAGGTCCGCCGCCACCAGCACGTCGGCGGTAATCCGGGCATCCTCCTCCGGCACATCCAGTTTTCGGAAGACCCGCTCGCAGAACGCCCTGAGGGGCTCCGCCCAGACGCGTATCGCTTCTGCCATCTCTACCTCCGTTGGGGTTTGAGAATATCTACCAGCGGTGTTCCGCACCTGTACAAACGTATGGGATACTCCTTGCCTTTGAAAGAAATTCTCCGATTCCGTAAGTCTACGAGGTCCTGGGTATGGATCCGCTTGTACAAAATTACCGGCGTCAAATGGGCTACCTCAAGCGCAAACCTCCAGTCATTGGCGAGAACGTCAGCGGTGGCATGGAATTTCTTCACAATATCGCCGGTTTTTACCGTGCGGCTTTTCATTTCCACCACTACCCACCGGGGCCCAACCGAATCCAGAATGACATAGTCCGGACGCTTCTCTTGCGGCGGAAAAGCCGCGCAGTTATCCGCGTCCACACAGACAAATCGGTATGGTTCCCCAACGGGCAGATCGCAGCCTTCTTTAGAGCACCGCGATACCAGACAGGGCGGGTTGCAATCCCGGTGAAGGCTCCGGAATTCGTCGGCGAGGCTCATCGGGGTGCTCCGCTATTCAGACTCTATCAGATCCAAGAGGCTATACGTCTGACTTCCAATGGCTTCCGCCACGCGGACAAATTCGTCTTCCGGGATGCCGAAGCCAGGTTCCGGAATAACTGGCTCAATGACCGAGCCGTCGCCCTCCATCCGGAAGAGATAGACACCGACCTCACCATAGCCCAGGCGGTCCCACTCCGGGTCAAAGCCCTCCGGCCGATGGCCCTTCTCCAGAGCCTCTCCCAGAAGCAAGTGGTTGCTAATCTGGTGAAGGATAATGTCGCTGTGGGTCGTACAAAGCACCCGCACGCCACACCGGACCAGCCGCACCATCAGGGTGGCAATGCGGCGCTGGTTCTCCGGATGGAGGTGGGCCTCCGGCTCTTCTATGATGAGCCAGTCGCCTCTGCGAAGAAGTCCTTTACGTAACCAGAGGTCTATCGGCGCCAATTCGGCCAAGCCGGAAGAAACGGCTGATAGAGGAATTCGCAGGCCCTGCTGGAAAACCAAAAGTTGTGGGTCTTCAGGAGACAACCAGTCCACGTATCCCTGCAAAATTTCTTCTAAAAGGGTCGTCACCGCCGTATCCTTTATCGGTTGCCAAACCCAGCGAGGGCCTCCCTCCAAAAGCGCCAAAAGAAAATCCCCTGCTACTCCAGTATAAGGAGTCGCTTGTATGGGCCTAATACCGATTTCTCGCCGGACCCAACGGATAGCCATCGCCGCCAAAACTCTCCAGCCTTGCAGCAATCCAGCACGCGCGGCGGGAAAGTAGTAAATGCGCTCTGGCAACCCTAAAGAGTTCTGAAAGGCCCAGATGAGGTCCTCAGGGGTCAACTGTAAAGGGCGTCCGCGACGAGGCTTCGGAAGGCCGTAGAATTCCAGCGAAAGCCGATCAAAGCCACCCCATTCCCATGACCACCCGCGTCCCTTTAACCAACCGCCTTGCACAACGAAGGGGGCTCTTTTTTCTTGTTCCCATCTAAACCCGATCTGGAGGTAATCCCCACCCCGGCGCACCAGAGGCTCTATGGAATCCTGGCCAAAGTAATTGGGAATCTGATTCTCAAGCGAGGAGACGATTTGCCCGATGAATTGGGAAAGTTTCTCCCGAAAGGCCTCCTGCCCTGCTTCAGACAACATATCAGGCACAATTATTACCGGTTCAGTAGCGCTCTTACTGAGAGGCGATTTTGTAAGTAACCACAACAGGTCCCAGATGTTTTCCCAACCTCTTACTTCCAGGGCCTTTATAAATAAATATGCCAGCGTCGCCGCGTACGTCTTCCCACTGCCGTTGGGACCGATGAAAACCGTCAGCGGGGCGAGGTCAAAACTCCCCTCTCGGATGGGACCGAAATCCTTCATCCAACATTGAATCCGAGGCCAGGTTTGCTCTTTCATCTGTTTCTCCTCGCCGTCAACAGACCTTGTCAGGAATAACGCTGGGAAGTAGGACCGGAGGAAAATCCGCGCCTGTCCGCGTTCATCCGCGTCCGATTCCCGATGAGTCAATGAGCAGGCCTGGCGGCCTGCGCTACAATTGAACGTCCAGTTCCCGCCGCACTCGCTCCGCCAGCGCGTCGGCTCGCAGTTCCTCCAGCCGGTAGCAAGGGGCCTGGAGGTGCTCCGCCAGCGCCTGGGCCAGTCCCTGGTCAAAGGATTCGTGTTCCATGTTGATGACCACCGACCGGATGTGAGCCTGGGGGAAGAGTTCCGCGATGCGGTGGGCCTCCTCCTGGGGCGGCAGGTCGCTCATGGAGACGTTGCCGGCCCCGTCGGTGAGGAGCACCATCAGGGGCATCAGGTCGGGATGCTGACGGAGTTCGCGGGTGATGACTTCGTAGGCCAGGTTGAGCCCGGCGGAGAGGGGAGTTTTGCCCCCCACCGGGACGTCCTGAAGCGCTTTCTGGGCCCGGGTCACGCTACGGGTGGGCGGCAATACCACCCGGGCGCCGTTCTTCTGGAAGATGACCACGCCCACCCGGTCGCGGCGCTGGTAGGCATCGGTGAGCAGCGACATCACGGCCCCTTTGGTCGCCTCCATCCGCTCGGCGACCGCCATAGACCAGGACGCGTCCACCACGAAGAGGATGAGGTTGGCCATGCGGCGGACGCGCACTTTGCGGTGGTAGTCTTCCGGGCGGATGACCAGGGCGGGTCCACCGGGCCGACGACGACGGCTCTGGTGGGGCGCGGCGGCCCGCAGCGTGGCGTCAAAGGCCAGGTCGTCGGGATTGTCGGGGGAGGGGCGAGCTTGGATGTAGCGCCCGCGCCGCTGGTCGGTGCGGGTAGTGCTGCGCCGACCGGTCCCGGAGCGGGTCAGCCGGTCCAGGGGAGTATCCAGTCGTCGGGGAGTGAAGGACTCGCCGGTGGCAATTTTCTTTCCCCCTTCCCACCACTGCCCCTCGGAGGGCCACTGGGGAATGTGCTGGAAGACGGGTTCGCGCGGCCGCTCCCGTCCCTCAGAGGAGGGCATCTCCCCCGTCTCAACCTCTACGTGCGTTTTTTTTTCCTCCGGGAGGACCTCTTTGTCAACCACCTCCTCTGCCAGCGACGGCTCCTTTTGGGCCACCTGGACGCGGGCCTCGGCCAGCCGTTCCCCCAGATTGTCCAGCGTCGCCTCTACCGGCTGGAGGGGGTGGCGACGGAGGCGGTGGGGCAGGGCCAGTTCGGCGGCCAGGAGGATGTCCCGGTCGGTGATGCGGGTGCGGCCTTCAAAGGCCGCGTTGGCCCGGGCCGTCTTCAGGATGACCATGTCGGGCCGGTGGCCGTCCACCCGCATCTCGGCCATCATCGCGGCGATGACGGCCAGGTCGCCCCGGGTGTGGCGCACCTGAGGCAGGAGTTGGCGGGCGCGGGCGATCTCCCGGGAAAGGGCCTCTTCGCGCGGCAACCATTCGGCGTAGAACCCCTCGGGGTCGCTCTCAAAGGCCAGGTTGCGCTCCATAATGAGCATCCGCGCCGCCGGGTCGTGGACGCTGCGGATGTCCACGCAGAGGGCGAAGCGGTCCAGGAGTTGGGGGCGCAGGTCCCCTTCCTCCGGGTTCATCGTCCCGATGAGGATAAAGCGGGCCGGGTGGCTGAAGGAGATGCCCTCCCGCTCCACCACGTTGACCCCCATCGCGGCCGCGTCCAGCAGGATGTCCACCACGTGGTCATCCAGCAGGTTGACCTCGTCCACGTAGAGGACGCCCCGGTTGGCGGCGGCCAGCACGCCCGGCTCAAAGTGGCGCTCCCCCTTCTGGATGGCCCGTTCAATATCCAGCGTGCCCACCACCCGGTCCTCCGTCGCGCTGACGGGGAGGTCCACAAATCGGGTACGGCGGCGGGCCCGGGGGAGTTCCTCCCCGGCCGCCGCCCGCTCTTTGCAGAGCGTGCACCAGGTGGCGGGCTGGTCGGGGTCGCAGGAGAACGGGCAATCGGCCACGACCTCTATCTCCGGCAACAGCGCAGCCAGGGCGCGGGCAGCGGTGGACTTGCCCGTCCCGCGTTCGCCGCGAATCAAGACCCCTCCAATCTGGGGGTAGACGGCGTTCAGGACAAGCGCCCGGCGCATCAGGTCCTGGTTAACGATGGCAGTGAACGGAAAAATGGGCGGCATAATCTTCCCTCAACCCACACGATTCATTCCAATTATACCGCGCTCTGGGAAAATGGGAAACGGTGAGACTGCCCATCCGGAACGGGGGAGGGAGACAGGCAGCGGGAAGCTCCGTTGCCCACCCCTATATCATCGGAGGGGGCGCCAGCGGAGCGCGGCGTCGTACATAGCCACGATGTTAGCGGGCGGAATATCGTGCTGGAGGTCGTGGATCGGGGCAAAGACGTAACCGCCCCCCGGTGCGAAGATGGAGAGGCGGTAGTGCACATCCGCCTCCACCTCCTCCGGGCTGGCCCAGGGGAGCAATCCCTGGACGTCGCATCCGCCGCCCCAAAAGACCAGCCGGTCGCCGAATTCCCGTTTGAGCCTCTCCGGATCCATCCTCGCCGCCGAGGTCTGTACCGGATTGAGGATGTCTACGCCGGCCTCTATCAGGTAGGGGATCAGTTCGTAGACCGAACCGCAACTGTGGAGAAAGACGCGAGCGCGCGTACGGGTATGGACCAGTTCGTACAACTCCCGGTGATAGGGCTGGAACAGGCGCCGATAGACTTCCGGGGGAATCTGTAACCCCTGCTGAGTCCCGAAATCGTCCCCAAAGCCCACCACGTCCACATACTCCCCCACCGCATCCAGGTATTGCTCCAGGTTCTCGCGCGTGGCCCGGGCCAGTTTCGCCACCAGAGCGGCGGCGAAATCCGGGTTCCGCTTCAGGTCTATCAGCCAGCGGACCCACCCCCGGGCAAACTGGGCGCCCTCAAAGAGGCTCCCCCCGAACCAGCCGACGATGGCGTATTCCGTCTCCTCGTAGAGACGACGGGCGGCCCGGTGCAGGAAGTCCAGTTCCTCTTCGGAGATGCGGGGCGGCTCCCAACGCTCCAGGTCGGCGATGGTGGCGTTGGCTAAGGGAGCGTCGCGGGGCACGAAGTGATACGTCCCGGCGGCCATCCGGTGGGAGATGGAGCCGTCGGCGGAGCGGATGAGCAGGTCGCCCTGAGGGGTGACCTCCGGCTCAAAGTCGGCGGAAATGAGGGCCGGGGAGCCGTCGGGAAGTCGCCAGGGCTTCCAGCGGGTGTTGCGGACACCTGGGATGGGCTCAAAGACGGGCAGGCCAATTGTGTCCACCCCGAAGCGGCGGCGGACCGGCTCCTCCACTTCGGCCAATTGGAGGAGAATGTCGGCCACGCGCACGGGTTCTCCGTCCAACCCCAGGTACTGCTTCAGGCGCGCGTAGGCAACGGCGCTGATCCCGGTGACGGGTGTCCCGCCCAGGTCTACGGGCACCCGGTCGGGTTCGCGGTGGGAAAGCGCCGCACGCACACGCTCACGGGAGTTCATGGCGAGAGGACCTCCGGCTCGGTGAATAAGGACAAAGGCTTTGGCAAAAGTGTACCACGAACGATGAAGTGCCGCAACCCTTTCTGCCGGTGAGGGGACGATGGGGGGCCAAACATATCGGGTCTGCGCCACCGCAGCATAGGCCGCCAGGCTGGTCTGGGTATAGACGAACAGCCCGCGCTACGGCATAAGGTCATTGCGAGGGCACGGAGTGCCCGAAGGGTCATTGCGAGGGCGCGCAGCGCCCGAGGCAATCCCCAGAAGCGACGGGGGGATTGCTTCGCTGCCCTGACGGGCGGCTCGCAATGACGTAAGGTGACGGTCACCTTCAGTGACTGTCACCTTGTTCGCCCCTTCGGGCTCGCAATGACCTTTGCGAAGGGGTTTGTGGGGAGCGCACCGGCCCCTTCCCGACGAGAATAGGACACGCCCGCGATGGAGAGCGCGCTTGACCGCTTTCCCCCTCTGCGGTATAATGAACCCGCTTCTCCGCCGGGGAGCCATCGTGCGGAGATTCAATTTTGTATAGGGGATGTATGCAGAATGCCGAAGCGAACGTATCAGCCCAAAAAACGAAAGCGAATGCGGACGCACGGCTTCCGCGCCCGGATGGCCACGGCGACCGGCCGTCGGGTGCTGAAGGCCCGACGGCTCAAAGGACGCCATCAGTTGACCGTCCAGCGCGAGTGGGCCAAGAAGTGGAACTGGAAGGAGAGTGCCCGCCGGCCCCGGCGCCGGGCGTAGGGCATGAGAAGGGCCGTCCAGCCCGGTGGCGACAGGTCCGGCTCCGGCGGTCGGCGGACTTTGAGCGCATCCGGCAGGAGGGCCGGGCCTGGTCCCACCCGCTGTTGGTGTTGGTCGCCGCGCCCAACCCCATCGGGCGGACCCGCATCGGCGTCGTTGCCGGGCGCCGGGTGGGTACGGCGGTGGCCCGCAACCGGGCCCGGCGGTTGCTCCGGGAGGCGGCCCGTCACCTCTACCCTCGCCTGATGCCCGGATGGGACCTCGTCCTCATCGCCCGGCCGCCCATCCTGACGGTCAAGGAGCCCCAGGTGGAAGCCGCACTGGAGGGACTGGTCCGGGAAGCCGGGTTACTGCAGGCAGAGGAGAAAGTTCGGTGAAATATCTGTTGCTGGTCCTGATCCGATTGTGGCAGTGGACGTTCTCGCGCGTCCTGCCGCCGACCTGCCGTTTCTACCCCTCCTGCTCCCAGTACGGTTACGAGGCCATCTCCCGCTACGGTGTCCTGCGCGGCGGCTGGCTGACGGTCCGACGCGTCGCCCGCTGTCACCCCTTCAACCCGGGCGGATACGACCCCGTCCCTGAGCTTCATCGGTAGATGGGTATACGGTAAATTGGTATACTGGTCAGTGGTCAGTGGTCATTCTGTCATTCTGTCATTCTGTCATTCTGTCATTCTGTCATTCTGTCATTCTGTCATTTCAGGAGCGCTATAGCGTGAATAGACGATTATCCCTTCTCACGTTCGGCCTGGCCCTCACCGTCACCCTCCTCCTCGCCGGTTGCTCCGGCGGCGTCCGCGCCACCACCTGGACCACCCTGATTCTCCACAACGGGACCCTCTACGTGGCGGACCTGGAACAGGTCCGGGCGCTGGACACGGAGACCGGCCAGCAGACCTGGGCATTTCCCCCCACGCCGGACCTGCGCCAGTACGGCCCTTTCTACACGGTCACCCTGCTGAATGACGAACTGCTCCTGGTGACCTCCTACGAACGGACCGGAGGGGGCCTCTTTGCCCGCTCCCGGGGGGTCCTGCGCGCCCTTTCCCTGAACGGCGGTCAGATGGCCTGGCCTCAACCCTTCACGGCGGACGGGGAATTCATCGCTCCCGGCGCGGCCGGAGACGGCATCTTCGTCATCGGCAACAGCGACGGCAACGTCTACGGCCTGCGCATAGAGGACGGCGCGTTGCTCTGGCAGTATCCCACCCGGAGCCGGGTCTGGGCGACGCCGCTGGTCATCTCGGACACCGTCTACATCGCTTCGCTGGACCATCACCTCTACGCGCTGGACCTGGAGAGCGGCGCGCTGCGCTGGCAGTTCGGGGCCGGCGGCGCGATGGCCGACCGCCCCCTCGTCCTGACCGATACCCTCTACGTCGGTTCCTTTGACCACAACCTCTATGCTCTGCGGCTGGCGGACGGCACCGAAATCTGGCGTTTTACCGGCGCCAACTGGTTCTGGGGCACCCCGGCCAGCGACGGCACCCGCCTTTACGCCGCCGATGTGGACGGCAATGTCTACGCGCTGGACGCCGCCACCGGGCAGGAAATCTGGCGCAGCCAGGTGCAGGGGACCGTCCGGCTGGGGCCGGCGCTGAGCCCGGACGGGAAGCGGTTGCTGGTCGCCAGCGAGAACGGCACCCTCTTCGGCCTGGATACCGCCGACGGCTTCGTCCTCTGGCAGCAGGCCGGGCAGGGACAACTGGGCTCCATGGCCATCGGTGGCGAGAAGGTCTACGTGACCCGCATCAACGCCCCTCAGCGGGTGCAGGCTTTCTACGTGGAGAACGGCCGCCCGGTCTGGTCCTATCCGGCGCAGCAACAGTAACGGAGTACGGAACAGGGAGTACACGGTACGGAGTGCGATATGTGGGACTTGTTGATTCTGAACCCAATGGTGAATCTGCTGCTGCTCTTTTACCGCCTTCTGGGCCACCAGACGGTGCTGGCCATCACGGCGCTCACGCTGGTGGTACGGCTGGCCGTCCTGCCACTGACGTTGAAGCAGCAGCAGTCCGCCCGCCGGATGCAGGAGTTGCAGCCGGAACTGGCAAAACTCCAGAAAAAGTACGCCAATGACAAAGAGGCACTGGCCCGGGAGCAGATGAAACTCTACCGGGAGGCCGGCATGAATCCGATGGCAGGGTGTCTGCCGCTGTTGATTCAACTGCCCCTCCTCTACGGCCTTTGGCAGGCCATTATGCGCACCCTGGCCGCCAGCCCAATGGAACTGGTCCGCCTCTCCCAGAACATCTACTCCTTCATCCCCGGCCTGACCTCCCTTATCCCGTTGCAGAACCGGTTCCTGTGGATGGACCTGGGCCAGCCGGACCCGTACTACGTCCTTCCGGTTCTGGTGGTGGTCACTTCCTGGCTTTCGCAGAAAATTCTGACTCCGCCTTCTACCGACCCCCAGTCGGCGGCGATGAACCAGCAGATGTTGATTATGATGCCGCTGATGTTCGGATTTTTCTCCATCTCCTTCGCTTCCGGGCTTTCCATTTACTTCATCATCTCCAACCTGGTCACCCTTCTCCAGTACTTC
The DNA here is from genome assembly GCA_014360895.1 of Thermoflexales bacterium. GTDB lineage: Bacteria > Chloroflexota > Anaerolineae > B4-G1 > DUEL01 > SpSt-77. The sequence continues at coordinate 18,152 of JACIWQ010000002.1, forward strand.
GTGACCCCGAGGCAGAAACCTGCCCAGGCGGTAGAGACAGAGGAGCCAAAGGAGGCGGAGCGGCCAAAGGGGCCGGAGCGGCCGCCCCGACCTCCCCGGCGAAAAGGCGGACGGAGATAAACGCGGGGGGCTCCCGCTGGAGGAGGAGAACATGGAGAAACTGGACCGAATCGTTGCGAATCCGAGAATCTGTATGGGGCAGCCGGTGATCCGAGGGACCCGAATCACGGTCAGCGTGATTCTGAAGATGTTGGCTGGTGGCAAGACGATTGACGATGTCTTGGAGGCTTATCCGGAACTTCAGCCAGAGGACATATACCAGGCCATGCAGTATGCGGCCTGGGTGGTCTCGGACCAGATTCACCCTGTGCCATCCCTGGAGGTTGCTTGAAGCACCTTCGCCTTTTGGCCGATATGAATATCTCACCGAGAACTGTTGAGGCCATGCGGCATGAGGGCTGGGATATTGTCCGGGTCTCCCAGGTGCTGCCTGCTGACACTTCTGATGAAGAGATTCTGGAATTTGCCCGTCAAACAGGGCGGGTCGTGGTTACCCAGGATTTGGACTTTTCGGCCCTGCTGGCCCTGGAAGGTTGCAACCGCCCCAGTCTGGTGACTTTGCGATTAATGACGTCTGACCCGGAAACGGTCACTCGGACACTGCTAAAAGTACTGCCTGGAGTGGAACAGGCACTGAAAGTAGGCGCTGTTGCGACGATTGAAGAGGATGTCGTTCGCATTCGCCACCTGCCCATCCGGTGAAGGAACCATTCACTCTATGAGGGCATCAATGAGCACAGAAAGCAAGATTTTCTTCGGCGAAACGGTAGATGCCGCCATCGCGGCCGGGCTTGCCGCACTGCGGCTCCCGCGCGAGGCGGTAGAGATTGAGATTCTGGATGAGGGCAGTCGGGGCATCCTGGGCATCGGCGCCCGGATGGCGCGGGTCCGGCTCACGCCGCTGGTCGCCCCGGAGACCGCCCCCGCCCCTGCGCCGGCCCCCGCCCCAACCCCGACGGCCCCGCCGGCCACTCCGGAGTCGCCTGCTGCCGAGGTGGCCCGCTCCATCCTGGCGGACCTCCTCCAGCATCTGGGCTTCTCCGCCGAAATCCAGGCCCGCATGGCGGAGCCGGCAACCGATGAGGAGACGACGACCCTTGTGCTGGACATTCAGACTGCCGGGGCGGATACGTTGATCGGCCCGCGAGGGGAAACCCTGGCCGCCCTCCAGCACATCCTGCGGCTGCTGGTCAACCGGAAAATGGGCCACATGGTCAACCTGGTGGTGGACGTCCAGGGCTACAAGGAACGGCGGGAGCAGAGCCTCCGCCGCCTGGCGGAGCGGATGGCCAGCCAGGCCGTCCGCAGCGGGCGCACCGTCTACCTGGAGCCGATGCCTCCCTACGAGCGCCGCATCATCCACCTGGCGCTCCGCGACCACCCCGACGTCACCACCCAGAGCATCGGCGAGGGCAACCGCCGCCGGGTCACCATCATCCCCCGCGTCGGCAAAGAGTAGGGCGCCGAAAACCGCAAAGCCCGACCGTAGACTTTATCGGAAATAGCACCATGTAGCGCACCACGTATCTTCTTCAACGAAAATCTGCGCTCGTCCGCGTTCATCCGCGTCCTAATTATCCCGTTGCAATTCGCCTGTACAGACCTGGCGGCCTGCGCTACGTTGAAAATCTGCGCTCGTCCGCGTTCATCCGCGTCCTAATTATCCCGCTACAATTCGCCTGTACAGGCCTGGCGGCCTGCGCTACGTTCTATCGCCGGGCTATCAAAAAGCCCCGAAGGGGCTTCGCAGGATGAGCCCGATGCTTGAGCGTCGGGCGAAACTGGGTACCGGAACCACGTCTGGGTGAACACACCGGATTACCTCGTTGTTGGCCATGTGACCCAGGACCGGCTGCCGGACGGCTCGCTGACCCCTGGCGGCACGGCGTCCTATGCCGCCCGCACCGCCCGCGCGCTGGGCCTGCGCACCGCCGTCCTCACCAGCGCCGACGATTCCCTGGACCTGAGCGCCATCCTCCCTGATGTGGAAATTTACCGCGTTCCGGCGGCCACCAGCACCATCTTTGAAAACCGCTACACGTCGGACGGACGGGTCCAATTCCTGCACGCCCGCGCCGCCCTCCTGACACCGGAGACGCTGTGGAGCGCAGGATTTGTCTTGCCGCGCCATATCGGCATCCTCCACCTGGGCCCCGTGGCGCGGGAATGCGACCCCGCCCTGGCCGATCACATCCCCGCCGACTTCCTGGGCCTGACCCCCCAGGGCTGGATGCGCCGCTGGGACGGGGCCGGACGGGTCGCCCCCGGCCCCTGGGAGGAGGCGGAGACGTGGCTCCCGCGCGCCGACGCCGTCGTCCTGAGCGAAGAGGACATCGGCGGCGACGAGGCGCTGGCCGCCCGCTGGGCCGCACAGACCCGGGTCCTGGCCGTCACCCGGGGCGCGTGCGGATGCTCCGTCTATGCCGACGGCCGGGTCTGGCACCTGCCCGCGTTCCCGGCTCGGGAGGTGGACCCCACCGGCGCGGGGGACATCTTCGCCGCCGTCTTCTTCACCTGCCTCTGGCAGGGCGACGACCCGGTCCGGGCCGCCCGCCGGGCTAACTGCATCGCCGCCGTCTCCGTCACCCGGCCCGGCCTCTCCGGCACCCCCACCCCGGCCGAAATCGCCCGCTGCCTCGGGCAGGAGTGAAAACCACAAAGACACGAAGACATAAACCCATTCATCGTGTCTTTGTGCCTTCGCGGTGACCATCCGAAATGATCATCTACGCCTTCGCCAACCAGAAGGGCGGCGTGGGCAAGACCACGACCGCCGTCAACCTGGCGGCCTACCTGGCCCACTGGGGCCAGCGGGTCCTGCTGGTGGATATGGACCCCCAGGCCAACGCGACGGTCAGCCTGGGGGTGGACCGCGCCGCGCTCCCGGCCACGGTCTACGATGCCCTGGTGCGCGAGACGCCGCTGGACTCTATCATCACCCCGACCCGCTGGGTGCGGCTGGACCTGCTGCCCAGTTCGGCCCAACTGGCCGGCGCGACGGTGGAATTGGTTCCGATGCTGGCCCGGGAGCGGCGGCTGGAAATGGCCCTCTCCGGCCTGGGCCAGCGGTACGACTACGTCCTGATTGATTGTCCCCCGAGCCTGGGCATCCTCACCGTCAACGCGCTGGTCGCCGCCACCGGCGGCGTCATCATCCCCGTCCAGTGCGAGTACCTGGCCCTGGACGGCCTCTCCCAACTGATCCGCACGCTGGACCTGGTCCGCCGGTCCCTGAACCCCCGCCTGCGCCTGCGCGGCCTGGTGATGACCATGTTTGACTCGCGCACCCATCTCTCCCAGCAGGTGGTGGCGGAAGTGCGACGGTATTTCGGCGACCGGGTCTTCCGGACGATCATCCCGCGCAACGTCCGGTTGAGCGAGGCGCCCAGCCACGGGCTCCCCATTATGGCCTATGCCCCCCGCTCCCCGGGCGACCTGGCCTACCGGGCCCTGGCGTGGGAACTGCTCAGCGGCGACGGACGGGCGCCGTCGGCGGAGGTGGAACATGGCGGGTAAGTTCGGCCTGGGCAGAGGATTGGAGGCGCTGATCCCCGTCGGCGAGGAGACGGCAGGCATCCTGGAGGTGCCGGTGGACGAGATCCGTCCCAACCCCCACCAGCCCCGCATGCTCATCCGGGACGACGAACTGGTGGAACTGGCCCTCTCCATCCAGACGCACGGCGTCCTTCAGCCCCTCATCGTCGTCCGGGAGGGGGACGGCTACCAGTTGGTGGCGGGGGAGCGGCGGTGGCGGGCGGCCAAACTGGCTGGCCTGACGACGGTCCCCGTCATCGTCAAAGACCTGGCCCCCCAGCAGACACTGGAACTGGCGCTGGTGGAAAACCTCCAGCGGAAGGACCTGAATCCGCTGGAGGAAGCAGCGGCCTACCGTCAACTGATAGAAGAATTCGGGCTGACTCACGAGGAGGTGGCGCAGCGGGTGGGCCGGAGCCGGGTCGCCGTCACCAACACCCTGCGCCTGCTGAAGGCCACCGACGCGGTCAAGGAGGCGCTGCTGAATGGCCGCATCGGGGAGGGGCATGCCCGCGCGCTCCTGGCCCTGGAGGACCCCCAGGCCCAGGCCGCCGCGCTGCGCATTGTCCTGCGCCAGGGCCTCACCGTCCGCCAGACGGAGGAACTGGTGGGGCGAATCCTGCAGACCCGGCCCCAGAAACCGACGGCCCGCCCTACCGCCCCCGAGGTACAGGCCCTGGAGGACCGGTTCCGGCAGGCCCTGGGGACACGCGTCCAGGTCCGCCCGGGGAAGAAGGGAGGGCGGATCATCATCTACTACTACTCGGAGGAGGAACTGGAGGGGCTGTACGAACGGCTGACCGCGCGGGATTAACCTCGCGCCTGGCTACCTGACAGTTTCCACTGGGAGGGTCATTGCGAGGGCGCACAGCGCCCGAAGCAATCTCCCGACAAGCTTCTGGAGATTGCTTCGCCCCCTTCGGGGGCTCGCAATGACACCCCCGGAGGGGCATTCGGGAAGCGCAGAAGAGAAGTATCAGGTGGCTAGGCCTCGCGCTACAACGATACGACTCTTCCCGCCTGCATCAGCGTCTCGGCGATGGTGTACATGTTGGACACCTCGCCGACGGCCACCTTCTCCTTCAGCCCGTAGTACCCCAGACAGGTACCGCAGATCAGAATCTGGACGCCCTGCGCCTGGAGCGTCCGCAGGTCCTCCAGCACCGGCGACCCCTCCACGGTCAGTTTGACCCCGCTGTTGAAGAAGATGAGAACGTCGGGGAGGGGGCTGACCTCGTTGAGGGTGTGCAGGAAACCCCGGATGAGGATTTGCCCCAACTCCTCGTGTTCCCCCCGTCCCATAAACTCCGAGGGGACCACCAGGACCAGCGGGCCGCCGGACGGAGTCGGTGCCGGGGCGGGGGCAACCGCCGGGGCGGCCTCCCCCCGGCTAATGTGGAGATAAATCCCGTCCTCCCGCTCCTCGGCCCGGACGGTGTACCCCGCCTTCTCAGCCATCCGGGTCACGTTGTGGCGGGCGGTGTCGCTATCCACGATGGTCGTGACCGCGTCGCTTTCCCGCAGCGCGTCGCGGGTGAGCAGAACCGGCTGGGGGCATGGGAGCCCCCGGGCATCTACGGTTTTTGCCATAGCGTCCTCCCCTAAAAGAGCGAAGTGTCAACAGTTCGCAAAGGTCATTGCGAGCCCGAAGGGCGAAGCAACCGGTCATTGCGAGCCCGAAGGGCGAAGCAACCGGTCACTGCGAGCCCCGAAGGGCGAAGCAACCGGTCATTGCGAGCCCGAAGGGCGAAGCAACCGGTCATTGCGAGCCCGAAGGGCGAAGCAATCGGTCATTGCGAGCCCGAAGGGCGAAGCAACCGGTCATTGCGAGCCCGAAGGGCGAAGCAACCAGTCATTGCGAGCCCGAAGGGCGAAGCAACCGGTCATTGCGAGCCCGAAGGGCGAAGCAATCTCCTCGTCGCTTCTGGGGATTGCTTCGGGGCTATCGCCCCTCGCAATGACCCTTCGGGCACTCTGTGCCCTCACAATGACCCGCCAGTGTGTCGCAAGCCGGCCTCTTCGCTTCGCCAGCCGCAAAAGCTCCTCACCCCTGGGCCAACCGGGCCACGGCCCGCAGCGCGGCGTCCACCTCATCCCGTGTGGTGAACGCCCCCAGCGCGAAGCGGACCGTCCCGGCGGGGAACGTCCCGATGGTCCGGTGGGCCGCCGGGGCGCAGTGGAGCCCCACCCGGCACATGATGCCGTACTCCTCGTCCAGCTGCATCCCCACCTCCGAGGGCTCCATCCCGGCGATGTTGAAGGAGACGACGGCCGTCCGCTGCCGCGCGTCGGCCGGGCCGTAAACGGTCACGCCGGGGATTTCCCGCAGGCCGTCCAGCAACCGCTGCGTCAGGGCCACCTCGTGGGCGCGGATGGCCTCCACGCCCTGCTCCAGCACCCAGCGGACCCCGGCCTCCAGCCCCGCCAGCCCCACCGCGTTGGGCGTCCCGCTCTCGCACATATCCGGCAGGAAGTCCGGTTGTTCCTCCCGCTCGGAGCGGCTCCCCGTCCCGCCCCGGATGAGGGGCCGGAACTCCTCCAGCGGGACCCGGTCCCCGATGATAAGCCCGCCGGTGCCCGTCGGCCCGTAGAGGGACTTGTGTCCGGTGAAGGCCAGGAGGTCAATCCCGTCGGCCTGCATATCTATGGGGACGGCGCCCCCGCTCTGGGCCGCGTCCACCAGCAGCAGGGGCCCGTTCATCTCCCGCAGGGCCCGCCCGACCTCCGCCACCGGCAGAATTGTCCCCGTCACGTTGGAGGCGTGGTTGAGGACGACCAGGCGGGTGTGGGGCCGCAGGGCCGCCAGGACCGCCTGCGGGTCCAGCGTCCCCTCCGGAGAGCAGGGGACCACTGTCACCTCCACGCCCTCCCGCTCCAGGGCCCGCAGGGGGCGCATCACCGAGTTGTGCTCCATGCTGGAGGTGACGACGTGGTCGCCGGGCCGCAGCAGGCCCCGCAGAGCCAGGTTGATCCCCTCCGTGGCGTTGAGGCCGAAGACGACCCGCAGCGGGTCGGGGGCGCCGAAGAGTTGGGCCACGGCCTCGCGCGCGGCGTAGACGATACGTCCCGCCTCCACCGAGAGCCGGTGCCCGGAGCGGCCCGGGTTGGCGCCGACCTCGGTCATATAGCGGGCCATCGCCGCCAGGACCCCCGGCGGTTTGGGCCAGGACGTGGCCGCGTTGTCCAGGTAAATCATCGCGCCTCCGCATCGGTCAGTCAGGTGACAGTCACCTCAAAGGTGACTGTCACCTGAATGTCACCTGACCACCTCAATCCCCGGCTCCCCCTCCACCACCTCCCCGACCTCCCAGAAGGGCTGGTCCAGCGCGCGGCAGGCCTCGGCGAATCGGTCCATCTCACCGGCGGGGATGGCGGCCAGAATCCCCCCGTTGGTCTGCGCATCATAGAGGAGCATCTGGACCTCTTCCGGGATGGACGGGTCAAAGGTCACCCACTGGCGGAAGTACATCTCGTTGGCCGCCGTCCCGCCGGGGAAGAGCCACTGCTCGGCCAGGGGACGGGCCGCCTCCAGGATGGGGACCCGGTCGGCCCGGACCCGGAAGCGGACCCCCGCCGCCAGGGCCATCTCCGCCGCGTGGCCCAGGAAGCCGAAGCCGGTGACGTCGGTGGCACCCCGGGCGGAGGTGGCGTGGACGGCCCGAACGGCGTCCCGGTTCAGCCGCAGCATCCAGGGGACGGCCTGGGCCAGCGCCTCCGGAGAGGCCTGCCCGGCCCGGTAGGCGGTGGTGATGACGCCGGAGCCCAACGGTTTGGTCAGGGCCAGCCGTTCGCCGGGCCGCGCGCCGCCCTTGAGGAGCAGCCGGTCCGGCGTCACCGTCCCGATGACGGCCAGGCCGTACTTGGGCTCCCGGTCGTCCATCGTGTGCCCGCCGGCGACGACGACGCCCGCCTCCCGGGCCTTCTCCATCCCGCCCCGGAAAATCTCGGCGGCGATCTCCGGCGGCATGTCCGAGGGGATGGCGGCCAGGTTGAGGGCCAGGAAGGGCGTCCCGCCCATCGCGTAGACGTCGCTGATGGAGTTAGCGGCGGCGATGGCGCCGTAGGTGTAGGCGTCGTCCACCACCGGCGCGAAGAAGTCCGCCGTCGCCACCAGCAGGGTGCCGTTCTCCATCCGGTAGACGACGGCGTCATCGGGCGAGCCGAGCCCCACGACGACGCGCTCACTTTCCTGAAGCGAATCCAGCAGGGGGCGCAGGACCTGCGCCAGGGCCCCGGGGGCCAGTTTTCCCGCTCAACCCGCGCAGGAGGCAATTTGGGTCAGCCGGGTAAAGTCTCGTTTGGGCATGGGACCTCCCGGCCCTCACCCCTCCCCCAGCCCCTCCCCTCTCCCACTTACGGGAGAGGGGGTGGGGGTGGCCCGCAGGGCCGGGGGTGGGGATGAGGGCTACCGCGTCAGCGTCAACTTGAACTCGTCCCCCACCGCTTCCACCTGCACCTTGAGGCCGGCCCGTTCGGCCGCCCGGCGCACGTTCTCGCGGGAGGTGACGGTATCCACCAGAACTTCAATGGGGAATTGCCCCTCTTCCATTGCTTGCCGGGTCAGGATGACCGGCTGGGGGCAGGAGAGCCCCCGTGCGTCCACGACTTTCGCCATTTTACCACCTCCTGATGGGAAACCGCAAAGGGCGCGAAGAACGCAAAGGTTTGTAAGGACGCGCGCAGTTGGCCTTGGAGCGCAGGCCGTCGGGCCTGTCCGGAACAGGCGAACGGCCTGCGTTCTTCCCTCCAGTCATTGCGAGGGAGCACAGCGCCCGAGGGGTCATTGCGAGGGCGCGAAGCGCCCGAAGCAATCCCCAGAAGCGACGAGGAGATTGCTTCGCCCTTCGGGCTCGCAATGACTGTCCGGGGTCATTGCGAGGGCGTGCAGTGCCCGAAGCAATCCCCAGAAGCGACGAGGAGATTGCTTCGCCCTTCGGGCTCGCAATGACTGTCTGGGGTCATTGCGAGGGCGTGCAGCGCCCGAAGCAATCCCCATCCAGTGGAGACTGCTTCGCTCCGCTCGCAGTGAATAGCCGGGGGTTGCCGCCAAACAGCCTGCGCTCCGCTTCTTCCGCCTATAATCCCTGCGCCCTCTGCGTCCTCCACGGTTGATCCACCGCAGAGAGCGCAGAGAAGGCGGAGATTTTATCAATTTCTCTCCGCGCCCTCTGCGTTCTCTGCGGTCCACTCTTTCGCCCGCATCGTGAAGCCCAGCACGATGCAGAAGACCAGTCCGATGAGGACGGCGGCCTGTCCATAGGGACCGGGCCCGCCGACGGTCAGCACGCCCTCGGCCAGTTTGTCGGGAACGCCGGTCAGGGCCCAGTTGTGGGCGAAGCCCGCGCCGAAAATCATCCCCAGGACGAAGAGGGCCGCGTCGCCGTCGCCCTCACCGGAGAGGAAGAGTTGACGGCCCGGGCAGCCGCCCGCCAGGAGGAAGGCCAGCCCGGCCAATGCCATCCCCAGGAAGTTCCAGAGGTGGTTGGAGTGGGCCACCGGCTGGGCGGCAAAGCCCAGTTTGAACTGCCCCAGGGCCAGGTTGGTCACCAGCGCGACCACGAAGAGCGCGCCGACGCCGGTGATGAGGTGGGTATCCCCCATCAGGATGACGTCCCGCCAGGCGCCCATCGTGCAGAAGCGGGTGCGCTGGGCCAGGAAGCCGATGACCAGCCCCACGGCCAGGGAGATGAGAATGGGCGCGTGTTTGGAGCCGGGCCCCTCGGTGCTGAAGAAGATGGGGCCGTCTTTGGTGAACTGGGGGCGGAAGAGGAGGAGCAGGAGGAGGCCCAGTATGATGACGGGCATCATCCAGCCCACGGGGGCCGGCGCCGGGCGGCTGCGGCCCAGGGAGTATCCCCGTTTGAGGAAGAAGACGCCCACGGCGATACCGGCGACCAGCCCGGCGGTGCCCACCAGGCCGTTCAGGTCGCCGCCCGCCAGCCGCAGCAGGGCCCGCCAGGGGCAGCCCAGGAAGGTCAGGGCGCCGATCATAGCGAACATGCCCAGGAGGAAGCGGACGATGGGGGCGGAGCCGGCGCGGGGCTTGAACTCCCGGAAGAGGAGGGCCGCGACCAGGGAGCCCAGGACGAAGGCGATGATTTCGGGCCGGATGTACTGGACGGTGGCGGCCCGGTGGAGGCCCAGGGCTCCGGCGATGTCCCGCTCAAAGCAGGCCACGCAGATGCCCATGTTGGCGGGGTTGCCGGCCTTCTGCAGGAGCGGGGCCAGGAGGCCGATGACCGCCCCGGCCAGGAGGATGCCCCAGCGCGAGGCGAAGAAACGGGTGAGACGTTCGGACATGGTGCACACCTCCCTGAATGGAATCTCCACGCGACCGGGCGGGGGCCCGGGCACGGCGTGGGCGCGAAAAAGCCGCCGTCGGCCCACGCCGGCGGCGGCTTCGGGAGGCGCGCCCCATATCCGTCTCAGGGTGCGGCATCCCCGCCGCCCCCGGACGCAGGCCCAGCGGTTCTCGGGCGCCAACCGGCGCCCCGCCGATGCGATCAGGTGCGGCGGTGATACCAGAGGGTCATGTCTTGCTCCCTTGCCGATACTACCGAAAGTATACACCAAGATGGCGGAGAACGCAAGCTGCATGTTCCCCTACCTGCGCTCTCCCTGCAGCAGAAAGACCCCGACCAGGATCAATCCCCCACCCAGCAGTTGGATGGGGGTCATCTGTTCCCTTAAGATGAAGTATGCCATGATGCCCGTCATCACCGGCTCCAGGGTGACGACGATGTTGGCGACGGCCGCCGGAAGGTAGGCCAAGCTGACCGTGTACAGACCGTAGCCTCCAATGGTCGGCAACAGTGCCAGGGTAGCTAGAAGGGCCCACCCGCTTGTTCGGTCGCCCAGCCAGAAAAGGGTGGCCCGGTGCTGCAGGAGGAACAGGAAGGCCGTCGCTATGGTAAAGGCGCCAAAGGTGGCCGTCCAGGGGGAGATTTCCCGGCGGTGGGCGGCCTTGCCGAAGAGGCTGTAGGCCGTGAACGCCAGCCCACCGCTCAGCCCCACGACAATCCCCAGCGGGTTCAATCTCCAGGCGTCCCGATTGTAGGCGCCGGAGGTCAGAATGCAGCCAGCCAGACTCAGGACCAGGGCCACCACGCGGGATGGCCCGAAGCGCTCGCCGAAAAGGTAACGCTCCGCCAGCGCGGTAAAGGCGGGGGAACTGTAGACCAGTATCGTCGCCACCGCCGCGCCGTTGAGCGCCACTGAGGTGGTCCACAGCGCGTTGAAGATGGCCAGGGTAAGGCCATACGCGGCGAAGAACGCCAGGTTGCGCCGGGGATTGGGGACGCGGAGCAGGCGGGGTCGGAGCAGACCCAGACCCAGCGCCAGCCCCAGGGCGACGAACAGGTCCCTCCAGAAGGCCAGCACCAGGGGCGGCAGCCGGTAATGGTTGCTCAGATGAGCGATAAAGACGGCCGTCGTGGACCAGACAGCCGTCCCCGCCAGACAGATGAGCAGGCCACGGGTGAACGATGAACGAGGATGCATCGCGTTGTCCTTAACGAATCTCCAGCGGGAAACTCAACGCCCGGTCCGACGGAGCCTCCAACCCAAAGGTGACGGGCATCCGCTCACCGTCCGGAGCGTAGAGCCCCGCGCGAATCTGATAGGTCCCTGCGGGGAGGCCCGGCAGCGGGTGTGGGTCGGTGACAATCTCGCCGGGAACCCACGTGTGGGTGGGGCGTCCGTTGAGGCCGGGCCAGCCGTCGTGCTGGGCCACCAGGGAGAGCGGCGCGTCCGGCGGGGTGATGTGGACAAAAACCGAGCGGGGGGTATCGTCCGTAAAGCCGGCCCGCCAGATGAGGGTCACGGTGAACGGTTCGCCGGCCTGCACCTGGGGCGGGTCCAGGCGGTATCCCAGCAGGGTAGCGAATCCGGGCCCGAATTCTGCCCCTACCGGTTCGTAGGGGACAGTCGGTTCGGCGAAGACCCGCTCTGTCCGGACGGTAACCGTCGGGCCATACCAGACTCCGCCCGTCTCCGACCCGTCGGCCCGCAGCAGGCGAACCTCCAGCGGGGCCTCCAGGTCCAGCGCCCGGCACGGGAAGATGAGTTGGAAGTAGGACCGGATGCGGTCGCCGGGGCGCAGGAGGGCCTGGGATTCGGCGGGGGCCAGCGGGTTCTCCTCCCGGTGTTCCCCCGCCACAATCGCCACCCGGTACTCTTCCCGGAGGGGCTCCCGGACCTCCCAGAAGAGTTCCCCCGTGATTTTCCGGCAGGGCACCCCTTCGCTCTGGAAGAGGTGGACCCCCAGGAGGGCCAGCGGAGCCGGTGCCCCGGCCGGACGGGCCGGGGAGAACTCCCCCGGCATCTCCGGCGGCGACGCGGGTTGAGTGACCGTGATGGGTCGGAGGGCGATTGTCCCCGCCGCCTCCTGTGTGTAGAGGGTCAGCGTGGGGGTGTAGACGCCGGGAGGAGTCCCCGCCGGGAGGCGCAGGAAGAAGCGCCCGAAGACCGGTACACCGGGGGGCCAGCGCTCCGGCCGGTAGTCGCCGTCGGTCACGATGCGGTCGTCCTGGCCCCACTCCACTCCCAGCCCGTCCCGCAGCCGGAAAGAGGCCATATAGAGGGCTCCCGTGTGTCGCGCGGGGTCGTCCGTTGTCCACCAGACCCGCAGTTCCAGCGGCTGGTCGGCGGGATGAGGCCCCTCCGGCAGGAAGTATCCCCAGAGGCGAACCCCCGGCAGGAGTTCCACGTCGGGCCGGTCGGTCGTGGGCGGCTCCAGGGGGAAGTTTGGGGGGCCGTCCAGCAGGAACCGGCGGACCCGCAGGTGGCGGAAGTAGGGCACCGGCTCCTCGCGCGCCACGTCTTCCAGAAGCGTCTCCACCAGCCGGGTCGGGTCGGTGACGCCGTCCAGCCAGGCCACCAGCCAGACGGAGCAGGGGGCCGGCCGTGCGCCACAGGGCGCGAGGGCGGTGTTCAGGGTTCGGGCGACTTCGGGGTAGGTCAGGACGTGGGTGACGTCCAGCAGGGGGTCGTTGGGCATCGGGAGCATCCCCTTGGCCCCGGCGTAGTAGAGCCAGGTCGGGAAGACGGAGCCGGTGGAGATGAGGACAACGTCGCCGGGGGCCCGGTGTTCCTGGATGTAGCGGGCCGCGCCGCGCCAGTCCTGGCGGGCGTAGGCCGGATTGGTCAGCAGGTTGCGGTCGGCCTCCCAGAGGAAGCGGCCGGCCAGCGCCGTCGCGGCGGTCAGGAGAAGGGCGACGAGGGCCCGGACCCCCCGACGGCGGGCGTTCTCCAGGCTTCCCCACGCGACGGCCAGGGCCAGAAAGGTCGCGGGGGCAAAGAGGGCCGCGTGGCGGGCGCCCCATTTGGGGATTTCTTGGTAGGTGTAGGCGATGAGCAGGAGCGGCGCGGCGTAGAGAAAGGGATACAGGCCCGGCAGGAGCTGGGGGCGGGAAGCGGCCAGGGCCAGAAGCGCGGCCAGGAGGACAATGCAGGCCGCCGTCTCCGCCACCTCATCTGGGAGATGCTCCATCACGGTCAGCCCGCCGAGGGAGATACGGAGCAGGTAGGGCGGGGGCATATACCCGTGCCAGTAGGTCATGTTCAGGGGTGCCATCTTCACGGCGACCCAGGCCCAGGGAAGGTAGAGGACCGCCACCACCAGGGCGGGGAGAAAGAAACGCTTTCTCAAAACCGCAAAGGGCGCGAAGAGCGCAAAGAAATCTAAAGAATCTTTGCGTTCTTTGCGGTTAGAAAATTCCACTTTGGCCGCGAGAACGGCGACCAGCGCGATAAGCCCCTGTCCGACGAGCCAGAAGCCGGCCAGGGCCAGGGTGTAGAGGGCGGCGAGGGTGAACGTGGCCCAGAGCCAGGCCCAGAGCTGGCGCCCACGGGCAGAAGAGGCCGCGAGGGTTTCCAGCAGGGCGACGTCGGCCAGCAGGGTCCAGGCCAGCGCAGGGCCGTACATGCGGACCTCGCGGGAGGCCCAGAGGAAGGGGGTGCCGACCGCGAAGAGGAGCGCCGCGGCCAGCGCGCCCAGGGGCCGTCCGGTGAGGCGTCCGGCCAGCCGCGCGGCTCCAGCGATGGTCAGGACGCCCATGAGCACCGACGGCCATCGGAGGGCGAACTCCGTCGCGCCGGCCAGGGGAATCCAGGCCCGGAGCAAGAGGTAATAGAGAGGCGGGACGACTTCCCGCGCGCTGAGGCTCAGCATCTCCCGCAGGGGAACCTGGGAAGCCACCCACCAGCAGTAGGCCTCGTCGTACCAGAGGCTCCAGCGGTCCAGCCCTCCTGCGCGCAGGGCGAGAGCGAGAAGGAGGCAGAAAACCAGAGGCAGGAGCCTCGGGAGGGTCAGGCGGTTATCGGACATCCCTGGTCGTCCGTCGTCCAGAAACGCAGGGGTGGTCCCGGATGTAGAAGCGCCAGGGAACTGTGCGGGCCCGCAGGTCGCCCTGGACGCCGACGCGGGGGCCGGTGGCGACCTGGTCGTCCGGGACGGGAGCCCCGGCATCCACAAAAAGCACCGCATCGGGCGCGCACATGTCGGCCTTATCCAGGCGCCGGTCAATCTCCATCGCCTGGCAGAGGCGGGCCGGTCCGGCGGTCAGGAGCACAGGGTCTGCGACTCCCCGACGCTGGCGCATCTGCTCCAGTCCTTCCAGCGGTTCCAGCGCACGAATGAGAACGGCGGCGGGGAATCCCTCCGCCTCGGTGACGATGTTCAGGCAGTGGTGGAGGCCGTAAATCTGGTAGACGTAGGCGTGGCCGGGCGGGCCGTACATCGCCTCGTTGCGGGACGTCCGGCCGAAGCGGGCGTGAGAAGCCAGGTCGTCCTCGCCGATGTAGGCCTCCACCTCCACGATGCGCCCGCTCAGCCGCTCGCCGTCCAGCAGCCGCACCAGGACCTGCCCCAGGAGGTCCCGGGCGACCTGGAGGGTATCGCGAGCAAAGAAATCACGGGGAAGGGGAGGCATTTTTAGAAGATCGGACCTGGCAAAGGGCGAATTCGGGCCCTATGGGCTTCCAGAACCACAACGAAAAAGGGCGGTCTCTTCCTGAGCCAGGTAGTCCGCTGCGAAATCTATGGCGGCATAAATGTCATCGGGCGTTAGATGAGGGTGGTCGGCCAGGATTTCGTCTACGGTCATACCGCCGGCCAGTTTGCGCAGGATGTGCTCAACGGTGATGCGGGTTCCACGGATGACCGGCTTGCCAAACATAATGCGGGGATTGATTTCTATCCGTTCGTGCTGCATCTCACCTCCGTTGCATCACCACGCGGGTACTACCGGGCGAAGCGCGGGTCGCGCTTCAGCGTAAGCCGCAGCCCTTCCTGCAGAGAGACGCGCGGCTTGTAGTTCAGGAGACGACGGGCGAGGGTGATGTCGGCACAGAGACGGGAGACCCCGCCGCCCTGGGCCGGGCTGTGGATGATCTCCACGTCCCGCCCGACGGCCTCCAGCACCATCTGCGCCAGTTCGTTAATGGAGGTCTCCTGCCCGGAGCCGACGTTGATGATGCGGCGGTCGGCGTCCGGCGCTGTCGCGGCGGCGACCATCGCGTCCACCACATCGTCCAGATAGACAAAGTCGCGCGTCTGGGTGCCACCGCCGAAGATGACCAGGGTCCCGCCCCGCACCGCCTGCTGGAGGAAGCGGGGGACCACCGGCGGGTGGGAGGGCGGCAGGTTCTGCCCCGGACCGTAGGCGTTGAAGATGCGCAGGACCACGGTCTCAATCCCCCAGAGGGCGCCGATGGTCCGGACGTAGTACTCGGCGGCCAGTTTGCTCACGGCGTAGGGGGACTGGGGGTTGGGCGGAGCGTCCTCCCGCACCGGCTGGGTCGGCTGTTCACCGTAAACGGCGCCGGAGGAAGTGAGGACCACCCGCCGCACCCCGGCGTCCCGGATGGCCTCCATCAGGGTGACGGTCCCGCCGACGTTGACCTCGTTGTATTCCCGGGGGTAAAGGACCGATTCGGCCACCAGCACCCGCGCGGCCAGGTGGTAGACGCAGTCCACGTCCTGCAGGAGCGTCCAGAGTTTGGGGCGGTCCAGGACGCTCCCGCGTGTGAAGAGCACCCGCCCATCCAGCCGGGAGGGGTCTCCGGCGCTCAGGTCGTCTATGACCCGGACCTGGTGTCCCTCGGCGGCGAGGCGGTTGGCCAGGGCAGTGCCCAGAAATCCGGCCCCACCGGTAATCAGGAATCGCATGGTCGGCCATCGGGTCGGGCCGGAGCGGGCGGCATAGCCGCCCGCTCCGGCCATGTCCTCTACAGATACCGCTGCACCACAGCGACGACGTCCGGGTAGTCAATCCCCAGCCGCTTCAACGTCTCCAGCGTGGGGACGCCATCCCGGGTCCAACCCCGGCGGGCGTAGACGGCGTCCTTCAGCCGCTCGTACTGCTCCTCCCGGTATTGGCGCAGCGCGGCCAGTTTCTCCTGGGTCGTCATCTTCGCCGGGTCCAGCCCCAGCAGTTCCCGCAACTGTTTGTCGTACCGCTCGGCGCGGGACTCGTACTCCTCCACCGTCACCGGCCCCATAGAGCGATAGGGGACGTTGTCGTGTTCCCGGCGGCCGTAGCCCCGGCGCAGGTTGAAGACCCGCTGGAAGTTGTAGACCCGCTCGGACATGGTGATGAGGTCCTCGCGGGTAATCTGCTTGCCCGTCACGCCGGAGAAGAGGTCCACGTAGTTCTGGACGTGAGCCGGGATTTTGGCCGGTTCGGAGGTGTACTTGTTGTCGGGCGGGATGATGTCGTTCCAGGGGAGTTTGCAATGGCCCACCAGGCCGAACCAGGTGCGGAACATCGGGAAGTAGTGGAGCGCCTCCGCCTTGTCCTCAAAGGTGGGCAGCAGGTTGCTGACCATGTCCATAAAGATGAGCCAGGCCTCGTCGTGCTGGGGACCCTTGTTGGCCAGACCGTAGCCGCCCTGCTGCGCCAGCGACTCTTTGGAGACGTACTCGGAGTACTCCAGCCCCTTGGCCTCCATCCCGATGTCCTGGACGAACTGGGGGTCGGCGCCGAAGTGCTCCACGAAGTACTTCTTCATAAAGCGGATGCCCTGCCCGGCGATCTTGCCGAAGCCCTCGCCCCGGGCCATCTGGTGGAGCAGTTCTATGGCCGCGTCGGCGTTGCCGAAGCGGAGTTCCAGCCCGCCGGTCTTCTCTTTATCCAGAACCCCGGCCTCGTAGCACTCCATCACGAAGGCGGTGAGGGTGCCGAAGGAGATGGTGTCTATCCCGTAGGTGTCGCAGTAGAAGTTAATTTCCAGGATGGCGTCGGGGTCAAAGATGCCGCAGTTGGTGCCGACACCGGCCACCGTCTCGTACTCCGGCCCGTCCACGATGACCTTCTGGCCCTTGTAGGGGCCGGTGCGGACGGTGTAGCCGTCCACGGCGTGGGAGCAGGACATGGTGCAACCGTACCAGCAGCCGTCGGGGAGGCCCTGGCGGAAGCGGGACTCCCAGACATCGCCGTTGACTTTGGAGGCGTCGGGATGGCCGCCGTATTTGAAGTTGTGGACGGGGAGGAGGTCATAGTCGCTCATAATCTGGACCAGGTAGGTGGTCCCCCGACGGCGCATGCGGTTCTGGGAGTCGTCGTAGTCGTGGATCTCCTTATGCAGGCGCATACCGGCGCGGGCGATGCGCTCCGGGTCGGCGGGGTGGACAGAGTCGGCGCGGACAGGCGGGCTCTTGACCACCAGCGCCTTAATGTGTTTATTCCGGAAGACGGTGCCGGTGCCGCCCCGGCCGGCCTGCTTGAAGCGGAACGCGCCCCGGCGGCGATCGTAGAAGGCGAAGTTGAGGCAGCCGATGCGGGTGTGCTCCGCCCCTTTTCCGGCGGAGACGGCGGACATGAAGTACCGGTCCTCCTCCTTCTCCGCCATCTGCCGGATGAGCCACTCGCCGATGAGGTGGGTGTCCACCGGGGCATCGGGGGCCTCCTCTATGGTGATGCGGCCCTGCTGCCCGTCTATGACGACGATGACCTCCCGGTCGGCCTTGCCCTGGATCTCTATGGCGTCCCATCCGGCGAACTTGAGGAGGGGGCCGAAGTGGCCGCCGACATTGGAGTCTATGGGGATGTCGGTGAGGGGGGAGATGGTGACGACCAGGGACTTGCCGGAGCCGGGGTACTGGGTGATGCCGCCGATGGGGCCGGAGGAGATGACGATTTCGTTCTCCGGGTCGTTCCACTTCGTGTCGTCGCGGGTCCCCTGCCAGAGGAGCCAGAGGCCGAACCCCCGGCCGCCGATGAACTTCTCCTTCATCTCCTCGGTGACCGGTTTGGCGGCGATGGTGTAGTCGGAGAGGTTGACGTAGAGGGTCTGCCCGGTGTAGCCCCGCTCCACCGGCGGGACGGTGTAGGTGTATTCGGCCAGAACCTTGCGGGTGGGTGAAGACTGGTCAGTCATTGCTCTTCCTCCGAGTTCAAATTTGTACTTCTCTTTAAATCTGCGGAGCAAAATTAAACTTTTCGGCTCAAAAGTTTAATTTGCTATTTTGCATGTGCCGGTGTCCACTCCTCTATGAGAACCTCCAGGATCGGTGCAGCCTGGTAGGTTTTGCCGTAAGAGCCGTCGCTGGCAGGGGTCAAGACACCCACTTGGATAAGTTTCTGCACAATTTGTTTGGCGCCGGGGTAGGAAATCCCCAGCCTGCGTTGAACCTCCGGAATGGTCAGGACCGGAGTATTGAAGAGTTCATCTACCAAGCGCAGCGTCAGGGCAGAGGTATGTGCATGAATCAGTCGCTTGCGCCACTCCTCCCGCAGGTCCTGCAACCTCCGGGCCCGCGCGACGGCGTCCCGGGCCTGTTCCGCCACGCCGCGCAGGAAGAAGAGGACCCAGTCCCTCCAGGCCCCGCGCTCGCTGACGGCCAGGAGCAGGTCGTAGTATGCCTGGCGGTGGCGGTAAAAGTAAGCGCTCAGGTAAAGCAGGGGCAGCGGCAGCAGTCCCCACTGAATGAGCAGAAGAGAAATCAGCAACCGGCCGATGCGCCCGTTGCCGTCCACAAAAGGATGGATGGCCTCAAACTGATAGTGGATGAGGGCCAGGCGCACCAGCGGTGGATAAGGGTCATCGTTCCTGTGCAGATACGCCTCCAGTGCATTGAGGGCTTCCTGCATCTGCGGCACCGGTGGTGGGACGAAAACGGCGTCCTTCAACGTACACCCAGGTGGCCCGATCCAGTTCTGGGTGCGGCGAAACTCGCCGGGAGTGGTATGCTCTCCTCTCACTCCTGCCAACAGACGCTCGTGCAACTCGCGGAGGAGGCGCAGGCTGACCGGCAAGTTCTTCAGTCGTTCCAGCCCGTATTCCAGAGCGTTCACGTAGTTCAGCACCTCCCGCACGTCCGCTTCGGACGGGGGCACCTCTATGCCGGGCAAAGGCAACTGTCGGGCTTCGTAGGCATAGAGATCGGTAATGTCAGCCTGGGTGCCCTCAATGCGGGAGGAGAGGACGGCCTCCCGACGGATAAAAGGCCCGATGAGCAGGTGGGGATTTGGTATCGTCCGCCCCAGACCGGAGAGTTCCGCCAGTGCACGGTCGGCCTCGGAGAGCGCTTTCGCCAGAGGCCAATCTATCCGCAATTTGGGGGGCAGAGGGTTGGGAACGAAGGCCCAATATGCGGCCTCGCCTTCTCCCACCCGAATCACCTGCCCGGCCGTGCTGTTGCGAAACCGTTGGGGGTCCATCACTCCCTACGGGTCCAGGCGATATTGTGGGTCATCTGGGGCGCTGTTCCGCAGCCACGCCGGTACATCCTCCCCATCCGGGTTCAACCAAAGAATAGCGGAAAGGTCGGGAATCTGTTTAGCAAGCTGAGAAAACTGCTTCCGTTGTTTTTCGTTCAAGGAAATCACCCGGCGGTCAGTTTCCAGAGCAAGTTCTACCAGGAAGAGGTCTTTTTCTATCTGCTTGGTCCCTGGCCATAATGCCTGCGCCTGGGCGTTCACCATACGCCATGTGCAACATTATTTCACAGAGACCAACCCTGCGAAATCCAGGGGTGGACGTCCGTGCTGTAAATTCAACCACACCCAAACGGTGTGAGCCAAGATCTTGCGGAACCATTTCGCCAAAAGTGTCCACCCCTTGCGCACCCGCATAGATTGTACCTTGAAACGCTCCGTCAGCGGGCTAATCACGGTCTCAATTTGCTGCCGAATGCCCTTTAGAGCCTGGGGAAGCACAAAACGCGTGGGTCGCATATTGCTTCGCAGGGGGTCAACAGGTACAGGTCGTACTCCTGTTGAAATTTCTCCTGCGTCTTGTCCCCCAGGCAGGCGGCGTGGTTAGGCATTCCCGCCACCAGCACTTCGGTCAATTGGCTGTCGTGAGAGTTGGCCGGGAGCACACAGGCGGGTACAATCATTCCATTGGAAGCAATCCGCAGCCCGCCCTTGAAGCCGAAGTAAAACTCATCCTTACTGGCGATGAAGAGCTCTTCGTCCAACATCGCGGCATACCTCCAGGATAGTTTACCTGGAAGTATACCCCAAAAATCAAGTTGCACATGACGTAGGTTGCACATGACGTAAATTATCTCTCCGGCTCGGGGCGGATCAGCCCGTGCTCTATCTCCTCTTGTAGCAACTTCAGGTCAGCGTCTACCATCATTTTGACCAATTCCTCAAAGGAGACGGTGGGCTCCCAACCCAGGACCCGGCGGGCCTTAGAGGGGTCGGCGACCAGCAGGTCCACTTCGGCGGGGCGCATATAGCGGGGGTCCTGGATGACGTAATCCCGCCAGTCCAGCCCGACGTGGGCGAAGGCGATCTCGCAGAGTTCCCGCACCGAGTGGGTCTGGCCGGTGCCGACGACGTAGTCATCGGGGGCGGGTTGCTGGAGCATCAACCACATGGCGCGGACGTAGTCCCCGGCGAAGCCCCAGTCCCGGCGGGCATCCAGGTTGCCCAGCCGCAGTTCCTTCGCCAGTCCCAGTTTGATCTTCGCCACGCCGTAGGAGACCTTGCGAGTGACGAATTCCAGGCCCCGACGGGGGGAGTTATGGATCCACCCCTGCCCAACCCCGGCATGGAAAGTGCCGGATTGGGTGGCGAGGTCAAACAGCCAGCCTCTATACGGGACGGGAGTGGTCTGGACGACCTCGGAGAGCGGACGCCGCAAGTGCTGACCCTTCTGCCCCGGAACCCCAGGGGAGTTGAGATTGATTTGGTAGTAGAGGCGACCGTCCCGCTCTTCCAGGCAGAGGATGGCCCGCTGGTCCAGAGTGACCCGGGCTAACCAGTACAACCCGGCGGCCAGGGGGGCAGAGGCCGTTTTGAACCCCTTGAACTCGTACCGGACGGGGGCCCGCTGCAGGCCATCCCCGGCATTGTACCCCCGCAAAAAGGCCAGCCGGGCCTCCGGTCCGGCGTTCAGCACCCGTTGGGGAATCCGTTTGTGGCCGGAACGGGTGTAGATGGTGCTTCGGATATAGCGGCCGTACTCGTTGGCCCCCGGAAGGTACAACTGACAGACCGGCTCTCCTCCCTCAAATCCACTGGGGTGTACGGAGAACCGACTGCGGCAGCCGATCACCTGCCGGGCCACTTCCGCCACCTGTTCCAGAAACTGGACATCCTGACTGGTAATCTGGATTTTTCCCTCCTCGCTGATATATCCATCGGCCACGATGACGCCCAGCAGCCATGCCTCTGCTTCGGTCATCTGAATGGCATTGGTCGGCGGGGGGAGTTCTATCAGGGCCAGATGGTCCCCGGGGCGCACCTCCTCCGTCCGTCGGGAAGAGGGCCGGCCGTTTTCTCCAACGAATACCTGATGGTCTGCGGTGGTGTGATAGACGGCCCCCCGAGCGGCCACGCGGTACACCTCTTTGTTCAGTTTGCGCTCAAAGCCGTTCCAGGTCGCCGTCATACAGGTGACCGGTGTCCATCCGCCCGCATCCCATACTTCCAGGGGGTCGTCCGGGTCCACCTCGGTGGTGAAGCGGGTGGCGGTGTGGGGTTCGGTCCGGTGAGGAACAACATCCTCTATGGGCAGGATGTCTATCAGGCCATCCCGCCGGATAATCACCGGGGTCTCGCCTGTCACGCATTCGTGGTTGAACAGGATGCCGGAGACCGCATAGATACCGAAAGACTCCCGGTAGTTGACCGTGATCCAGTGGCCGTAGACCTTGGCCACTCCGTAGGGGCTGCGGGGGTAGAAGGGGGTCAGTTCGTTCTGGGGGACCTCCCGGACCTTGCCGAACATCTCTGACGAACTGGCCTGATAGAAACGGATGCTGGGGTCTACGGTGCGGATAGCTTCCAGCATTCGGGTGACCCCCAGCGCGGTGACCTCGCCGGTGAAGACCGGTTGCTCCCACGAGGTGGGGACGAAGGACTGGGCGGCCAGGTTGTAGACCTCGTCTGGCTCGTATTCCCGCAGGATGGAGATGAGAGACCCCTGGTCCAGCAGGTCGCCGGAGACCAGGGTGATTTTGTCCTGGATGTGCTGGATGCGGGAGAAGTTGACCGTGCTGGTGCGGCGCACCATGCCGATGACTTCGTACCCTTTCTCCAGCAAAAATTCCGCCAGATACGAACCGTCCTGTCCGGTGATACCGGTGATTAAGGCTCGGGGCATTGTACCTCCTAACGCAAGTTGGCAAGTTGGCAAGTTGGCAAGTTATGATTGGCGACGGTAGCGGCGCTGGCGCTCAATGTTGGGGGCCAGCATAGCGATGATTTCATCCAGAAGGGCCAGGCGGTGTTCCAGCACCTCGCGAGGGAGCAGGTGGTGGGCGCGGTAGTACCACCCCCGGCTTTCCCGCGCGGAGCCTATAGCAATCCGCAAGAAGTAAGAGAACTCCTTGCCATATCCCCGACCGTATCCTTCTTCAATGTTAGCGCAAATAGAACCCGCGCTGCGAATTAATTGCTCCGCAATGGCCCGCCCTCGGGGGTCTCTGATCAGAATCGCGCAGTCCTGCCACGCCAGTTCAAAAAGGTATAAGGCCTTCGGATAAACCTGAAATCTCCAGAGCGGGTCCTGGCAGATACTCTGCGGCACCGTCCCGGCCCATTCCTCAAAGGTGATCCACTTCATGCTTCCCTCCCAATGCATCTTGGTTATCAACCTGTCCCCTTGCTCCTGTGCCGACTTGCTCACTTGCCGACTTGCTCACTTGCCGACTTGCCCACTTGCCGACTTGCCCACTTGCCCTCTCCAGTACTCTAAGGTCTCTCTCAACGTCTGCTCAAGGGGAATCTGCGGCTCCCAGCTGGTGCGGCGGCGGAACTTCTCCGCGCTCCCGTAGATGACGGGCACGTCGGCGGGGCGGTAGAGGGCCGGGTCCACCTCCACCTGGACCTCCGCGTCGGTGAAGGAAAGGAGCGTCTCCAGGATCCAGCGGATGGAGCGGGCCACGCCGGAAGCTAGATTGTAGACCTCCCCGGACTCGGCCTCCGTCGCCGCCAGGTAGTAGGCCCGGACGATGTCCCGGACGTCGGTGAAATCCCGCGCCACATCCAGATTCCCCACCCGCACTACCGGCTCCTGGAGTCCGGCCTCAATGCGGGCAATCTGTTGGGCGAAGGCCGGGACGACGAAGCGGGGGGACTGCCCCGGCCCGGTGTGGTTAAACGGCCGCAGCCGAACCACGTCCATCCCGTAGGCCAGATGGTACTGGAGCCCCAGGAAATCCTGCCCCACTTTGCTGACCGCATAGGGGTTGACCGGGCGCAAGGGGCTCTCCTCGGTGAGGGGGAGGTCTTCCGGCCGGGGCCAGCCGTACTCCTCGTTGGACCCGATGACAATGACTCGCGACCGGCCTCCCGCTCGCCGTACCCCCTCCAGGACGTTCAACTGGGCCCGCAGGTTGTTCTCTATCGTCTCCCACGGGTCGGCGAAGGAGGTGGGGACGAAAGATTGGGCCGCCAGGTGAAAAATGACGTCGGGGCGGAAATCCCCCAGCAATTCGGCCACCCGCGCTCCGTCCCGCAGGTCCAGGTGGACCAGGGAGAGGCACGACTGGGGCCGGGGGTCCGCCACCGGCTCCGGATAGACCGTCCCCAAAAGCTCCCAGTCCGGTTGGGTCAGGAGATAGTCGCAGAGATAACGTCCGACGAACCCCCCGGCTCCGGTAATCAGCGCGCGCATAAGTCGTCTCCGAAACGGCCAAACGGTTGTGACGTAGAGATTATACCCCAGAGAAGGGGAGTTGCCAAACCGGCCGGGTGGGTTATACTATGCGGGGAGGGTTCAGGGATGGCGCCGAACGAATACCCCAGGCCAATGGTGACCGTGGATGTCGTCATCTTCACTCTGCGGGAGAACGACCTGCAGGTGTTGCTGGTCCGCCGCCGCAATCCCCCCTTCGCTGGGATGTGGGCGATCCCCGGAGGGTTTGTGGACATAGACGAGCCGCTGGAGACGGCGGCATTGCGGGAACTGGAGGAGGAGACCGGCATCCGGGACGTTTATCTGGAGCAGTTCCATACGTTTGGCGACCCTGGGCGGGACCCGCGCGGGCGGACTATCACCGTGGCGTATCTCGCCCTGGTCCGGGCCGACCGGGTTCAGCCCCGCGCGGGCGATGACGCCGCCGAGGCCCGCTGGTGGCCCATGCGCGACCTCCCCCCTCTGGCCTTTGACCACGACCGCATTCTGACCTGCGCCCGGGAGCGCCTCCGCCGCCAACTGGACTGCCCGGCGGTCGTCGCCGGACTTCTGCCGGAGACGTTCACTCTCAGCGAATTGCAGGCCGCTTACGAGGCCGTCCTCGGCGAGAAGGTGAACCGTCGGGCCTTTCGCCGCAAAGTCCTGGCCGCCGGAATCCTTCAGGAGACAGGGGGATACCGGCGGGTGGACGGCCGTCCAGCCAAACTCTACCGGATCAGGAGCAATCGTTGAAAACTCGGCGACTCATCGGTCTGTACGTTGTACTGGCCCTCAGCCTGATCGGGACAGGGTGCGCCGGACAGTCCTCGCGCCCTTCCGCTGTAGGGGCGACGGTTTCGCTGTACGGCGACCTGGAGCATCTGGACCCGCGCGGGGAGGTCATTACCGTCTGGTATCCCGCATCCCACGAGGATGCCTTGCTGGCGATGCTGGACCGGTTCAACAGGACCAACCGGTGGGGAATTGCAGTACGGGGGGAGCGTCTGGAGGACTCCGCTGCCCTTTACGAGCGCATCCTGGAGGGGGCGTCGGCGAAGAAACTGCCCGACATGGCCATTGTCTCCCCGGGGTATCTGGGGGCTATCGCGACGAAAGGGCTGGCTGTGGAACTGACGCCCTACGTGAAGAGCCGCCAGTGGGGATTCCCGGTGGCGGAACTGGAGGAGTTTTTCCCTTCCGTCCTGGAAGTTGGAGAACTGAGCCAGCCGTCTGGGCGGTACGGCTTTCCCTTTGCCCTCTCGGCCGGGCTTCTGGTCTACAACCGGGGGCGGCTTCACCAGTTGGGCTACGACCATCCGCCCCGTACCTGGGAGGAGTTTCGGGAAATGGCCTGCGCGGCCTCGGACCCGACCAGCGGCATCTACGGCTACGAATTTGCCGCCAGCGGCCCCACGTTTGTACGCCTGCTCATCGGTTGGGGGGGCCAGATGATGAGTCCGGATAGAAAAGAGTACACCTTCGGGGGGGCCGAGGGATTGGAAGCGTTGACGTTTCTCCAGGCCATGGTACAGGAAGGGTGCGCTCTCCGGGAGGCTCACTGGGAACAGGCAGAGGCGGATTTTGGGGCGGGCAGGGCGCTCTTCGTTCTCAGCAACACCTGGCACATTCCCCACTACCGGCAGGTTGCGGCGAAACGGGAAGGGCTGGACTGGGCGGTAGCCCCTTTGCCGACTTCTACCGGCGCGCCGGCCACCGACCTTTTCGGCCTCTCCTGGTTCATCCCGCCTACCACTCCCCGGCGGCAACTGGCGGCATGGCTGGTGGTCCGCTGGATGAACGAACAGCCCCAGCAGGAACGCTGGGTATCCGCCTATGGCTACCTTCCTCATCGCCCGCTTTCTCCCGAAGCCCGGGATGCGCTGCTGGAAGAGACTCCCCAGTATGCCGATGCCCTGGCTCTGCTGGAGTTGGACGCGGTGGTAGAGCCGGCGGTCCCCGGCTACGAACAATGTCGGGATATTCTGGGGGCTATGGTGAGCGCAGTGGCTGAGGGGGAGGACCCCGCTTTCTGGCTGAATTGGGCGGCCGAATCCTGCCAGGCCGCTCTGGGCGGGCCCTGATCCTGGCCGCATGTTCATCCTATCAGGGAGAAGAAACGGCTGGGGGGTGGGCGGATCCGCCCACCCCCAACTTTACCGATAATGGCCTTTTCTCCAACGTTCCAGCGCCTGGCGAGTAGAGGCGAAGGCCAGCGGCGGGAGTTCATCTGGGTGGAAGAAACCCGCTGCGCCAGCGTCATCTCCGGCCCGCATAGTGCCTCCCACTACCTCACCCTGATATACCACGGTAAAGTTCGCCTCACCCGGCAACCCTTCTCCGGGAAGAACATCCAGCAGGCCTGTCAACCGGATCTCCAGGCCGGTTTCCTCCTGGCACTCCCGAACAGCCGTGGAGGCTGGCTCCTCATCGTACTCCACGAAACCGGCGGGCAGGCTCCACCGTCCCTTGAACGGTCCGAAGGCCCGCCGGACCAGCAGGACCTTCCCGTCTTTTTCCACCAGTACGGCCGCCGCCACTTTGGGGTCGCGGAAGATGATGCGGTCGCATGCCGGGCAGTATCGCCGTACCCGGCCGTATGCTTCCCGGTCCTGAAGGGGTCCGCCACATTGGGGGCAGAAGTTCAGTTCCAGATATTCCGCCATATCGGTCGCAGGGGGCGGTGTTATCGGGCCCGCCACGCCCGGATGGAGAGGACGGCGAGCGTCATCGTCAGCAGGGCCAGCCCTCCCACCGGCAGCCAGGATGTGACCCGCTGAGCTCGTTCTCCCCCCGGCATCTCCACTGGCGGAGAGGTCGGCGTGACCTCCACCGTTGGGGGGGCGGCCGTTACCCTCTCCTCTCCGGCGGCAGCTACCCGTTCCGAAGGCTGTGGTTCCGGTGTCGGTGTGGGGGATGCTTCCGCTTCCGGCTCCTCAGGTTCACCGGGTTCCCGGAGGGATGGCCCCGGCCCCGCCCCACCACCCATCCCCCCCATTTCCGGAGGGATGGGCCCCCCTTCCAGCAGTGGGGAAGGGGCGACCTCGCTCCAGGCCTCCATCTCCGGGACGGCGGTTTCGGAGACGGTGGCCGCACTGTCCAACCGGGCCGGCTCGGGGGTCACCGTCGCCTCCGGGGACGACGGGGCCTTTTTTGCCAGCGCCTCCTGGGTTTCCTGGACCTGGGGGGAGGGCCCCGTCTCGTAGGCGGCCATCGGTACCGGTGCGGCGGCCCCCGGCCCACCCCCTCCGGCGGTGAGCAGGTTCCCCACCAGCAGGACGACGCAGAGGAGCCCGCTCACAGCGGTCGCGAGGGTCAGCGCGGGGGCCAGACGGCGGGCCGCCGACGGGGGTTGGCGGACCGTCGGCGCGGGCGGGCGGACCATCGCGGGGGTCAGCAGGAAGTTGCGGGGCGCGGGGACAGCGGGCAATCCCCGGACCAGCGCCACCGTCCGCTGCAACGATTCCAGGCGCGCGCGCAGGTCCGGGTCCTCCGCCAGTCGGGCCTCCAATCGGGCCCGCTCCCGGGGGCTCAGCGCCCCGTCTATGTATGCCGACAGCCATTCATCTACCCGTTCCCGGGCTCGGTTCTTTCCCAGCATCTCGGTCCTCATCTTCAAGACGGTACGCGCGGGGCAATAGTTCCCTCTGCGCCTGCAGGAGGTCCCGCAGGCGGGCCCGGGCCCGCGCCAGGCGGGATTTGACCGTCCCCACCGGAATTCCCACCGTATCCGCAATCTCCTGATAGTTCATCCCTTCCACATCCGAAAGGACCAGCACAACTCGCTGGTCTGGGGGAAGCGTGACGATGGCCGACTGAAGGAAGCGAGTCAGTTCCGCCTGCTGGGCGGCTTCCTCCGGCGTCGGATGACCGTTGACCAGAAAGGGGTTGGCGTCTTCGTCCATCT
Organism: Thermoflexales bacterium; assembly: GCA_014360895.1. Taxonomy (GTDB): domain Bacteria; phylum Chloroflexota; class Anaerolineae; order B4-G1; family DUEL01; genus SpSt-77. The sequence goes on from JACIWQ010000002.1 coordinate 45,726, forward strand.
CGCCGAAGGATTCCCAGGAGACGGCGGGGCGGCGCTTTTGGCGGCGCAGTTCGTCGTAGCAGCGATTGGCGACGGTGCGCATGAGCCAGGACAGGAAGGAGCCGCCCCGGAAGGTGGAGAGATGCCGGTAGGCGGCGATGAAGGCCTCCTGGGTGGCGTCCTCGGCGGCCGCAGGGTCGCCCAGGATGCGGTAGGCGAGGTTGTAGACCCGGTCCTGGTAGGCCAGGACCAGTTCGTTGAAGGCATCCAGGTCACCGCGCTGCGCGGCGGCCACCAGCCGCCCCTCGTCCAGATTTCTTCCTGTGATCACCTCAGTGTCACCAATAACCGGTTACCAAATTGTAACGCGGCAGAAATCCCATTTCGGCCCATTTCTGTGTATGATGGCTACAGAGGTTCGGGAAAACCCGGACCTCTGGTAGCCACGATGAAGCCACAAGGAGGTTACAATGGAAATGATTAAGGTCGCTGCCGATTCCCGCTCCACGGCTGTGGCGGGGGCCATCGCCGGAGTCATTCGGGAACGAGGGAAGGTGGATGTGCGGGCCATCGGGGCCAGCGCCGTCAATCAGGCCGTGAAAGCGGTCGCCATTGCCCGGAGTTATCTGATGCCGGAAGGGATTGACATCGTCTGCATCCCCTCCTTTTCCGAGGTGATGATTGACGGGCAGGAACGGACGGCCGTCCACCTCACCGTAGAGACCCGATGCAATTCCAGCAAGGCCGCGTAGACCTCCACGTCCACACCACCGCTTCGGATGGATCCCTGACGCCTGCCCAAGTTGTAAGACTGGCGCTGGAGCAAGGGCTGGCCGCCATCGCCCTGACGGACCACGATACGGTGGAAGGGCTCGCTGAAGCATGGGCCGCCGCCAGCGGCACCGGCCTGGAGGTCGTCCCCGGGGTGGAGATCAGTTCGGATTGGCCCGTGGGTGATTTCCATATCCTAGGACTGTATATAGACCCCTGGGATGGGCCGTTCAACGAGTGCCTGCAGTCTATGAAGGCCGCCCGTTTAGGGCGGGCCCGAAAGATACTGGAACGACTGGCCGCCCTGGGGATGCCCCTGGAATGGGATGAAGTCGCCCGTTTTTGCACGGGAAACTGTGCCATCGGACGACTCCACATCGCCCGCGCAATGGTCCAGCGGGGGTATGTCTCCGATGTCCATCAGGCCTTCCAGCGCTATATCGGCCGGGACGGGCCGGCGTATGTCCCCCGGTTGCGGATGACACCGGTGGAGGTCATCGGGTTGATCCGGCGAGCAGGAGGCGTAGCCGTACTGGCCCATCCCGCTGCTTCCGGCGTGGTGGAGTACATCCCGATTCTGGCCTCAATGGGCCTGCAGGGTGTGGAAGTCTGGTATCCGGACCATTCTCCCGAGGATGTCAGGTTGCTGTTCCAGCTGGCTCGCCAGTACCACCTGCTCGTGACCGGAGGGAGCGATTTCCACGGTTTGGAATCGGGTGCGGGAGCCCCATTGGGGTCCGTGGACATGCCCCTGCAGGTGCTCTGGCAACTCCAGCAGGCTGCCGAACTGGCCCGACAACCGGAAGAGAGGTCCGTTTTCAGTATGGCGCTATAGCCGCCCAATGGAACGGCTATGCTTTTACGGCGGTGGCTCTGCCACCGCCGTAAAATTTCCCGCTACAGGTCAAACCCCAGCAGAACTTCCAGCGTCAACTGGGGGTTGGCGTTGCGACGCAGTCGGTCTGAGGCCGTCCGGATGGCCTGGATGCGGGCGACGGCCTGAGCGGGTGTGAACCGGGCTGCCATCTGCTCCAGGTGGGCCCGCTGGTCCAGATGAGTCAGTAGGGATTCCCCTTCCCGGCCCTCTCCGACGCCTCCCGTCAGCAGGAGAACATCCCGCCACCATCCGGCCCAGAGGTCCAGTGCCTCCTGAGCTGCTTCGGGGTCGCGCGCCAGTTCCGCCGCGTAGCGGAACCGGTCCGTCAGCGGCGCGTGGATCAGCACGACCATCTCCTCTATCCGTTGTTGCCGCTGCCGGAGCAGGTCGGGTTCGGTAGCCGCCCGGACGGCCCAACCGATCCGTCCACCGCTGAGATGTGCCAGCCGGCGCGCCGTTTCGGCATCCACTCCCCACCGCGTCTGCAGTGCGCCAGCAATCTGCGACACAGGAACTGGACGGAGCGGGACGACCTGGCAGCGGGAGACAATTGTCGGCAGGAGCGAATCGGTATCCGGGGCCAGTAGAATCAGGACGACAAAGTCGGGCGGCTCTTCCAGCGTCTTGAGCAGCGCGTTGGCCGCTGAGGGGGTCGCCTGGTCAAAGCGGTCCAGGATGGCGACCCGGTGGGTGGCCATGTTCGGCGTCAGCGAGAGATGGCGCTGGAGTTCCCGGACCTGTTCCACCTTCAGTCGCCCCACCTCCGATTCGGGCTGCACCCAAAACAGGTCGGGATGGTTGCCACTGGCGACCAGGCGGCAGGACCGGCATTCGCCGCAGGGGCGAGGGCTCCCCAGGCAGAGGAGAGCGGAAGCCAGCGCCCGTGCCAGCGTCCCCTTGCCGATGCCGGGCGGGCCGGTGAAGAGGTAAGCGTGGGAAAGTTCGCCGTCCTCCAGCGCCTGCTGGAGGAGATGGACGGCCCATTCATGTCCGACGATGCCCCAATTTTCCATCGGAAGGTTTATCTACCCGCCCTTGAGGTGGCCCGCTGTCGCCAGGCCTCGTAGAGGACGATAGAGCCGGCGACGGCCGCATTGAGAGAGGTGACGTTCCCGACCATCGGGAGTTGGACCATCCGGTCGCATCGCTCCTGGACCAGTCGGCGCAACCCCTCCCCTTCGCTGCCGATGACCAGAGCCAGAGGGCCGGTGAGGTCGGCCTGGTCGTATCTCTGGGCACCCCGCACGGCTTCCAATCCGACCACCCAGATATCGCGCGCCTTCAGCCGTTCTATGGTCTCCGGCAGATTGGGCACCTGAGCGATTCGGAGGTGCTCGGCGGCCCCGGCGGAAGTGTGCACCACGGTGGGGGTGATACCGATGGCCCGGCGCTGTTGGATCACCACGCCGTGGACGCCGACAGCCTCGGCGGTCCGCAGGAGGGTGCCCACATTCTGCGGGTCCTGCAGGAGGTCCAGCAGCAGCAGGAAGGGAGGCTCAGCGCGCCGCGCGCTTTCGGCCAGAATCTCCTCCAGGTCGGCATAGGGGTATTCGCTGGCCTCCAGCGCCACTCCCTGGTGGTTGGCCTCCCCCAACCAGTCCAGATGGCGGCGGGGGACGCGTTCCACCGGCACCCTGGCCTGCTCTGCCAGGGTCAAAATGTCGTCCACGATGTCCGTCGCGCGGACGGTATCGGCGACCATCAGCCGGAAGAATTGCCGCCTTCCGGCCCGCAGCGACTCGTAGACCGCATTTCGTCCGTAGAGGGTTTCGCGCATCGGTGCGGCTCGTCGCCGGGAATGGCTCCTATGCTCTTTGCTCTTTCCCTACCCGCAGACTGGTGAACCCCACCAGGGCAATCCCCAAACCCAGCAGCCAGAGATGGATCAGAGCCTCCGTAAGGACTTCCGGGTGACGGTGCAGATAGAGGCCATTTTGCAGGAAGAACAGGATATCCATCAGGGCCAGGAATAGCATCCCGCTGCCGGCCATCCCGGCCCAGTGGAGGCCCCATGGCCGCCGCCGGAAGAGGCCCCAGGCGCCGACCAGCGAGGCGGCGATCACCCATCCATCGGCGACGATAAACGAACACTCCCAGGGGTACCAGGCCGGACATGTTTGGGCCAGGAAAGACCCCCGAGGGTCCTCAGCGGCGAAGACGACCCAGAAGATGAGCGTCCCCAACCCGGTCAGGCCCAGCAGGATGGCAAGGAAGCGGCTCTTGTCTATCTCTCCAGCCGCCATGTCGGTCCTTCCGGTCGGTCTTCCACGATGATGCCCAGTTCCGCCAGGCGCTGACGGATGGCGTCGGCGTGTGCCCAATCCTTCGCGGCCCGGTACTCCTGCCGCAGGTCCAGGATTAACTGCATCAGCCCGTCCAGCAATCCACTGCGCACTTCCGGCGGCTCCAGTTGGTCGGGGATGATGCCCAGAATCTGGCCCCCCAGTTCGCTGAACATCTGGTCTATCGCCGCCAGGGTGCCCCGGGCCACCGGCTGTCCGGAGTCCAGCATCCGGTTCACCGCGCGCGCCAGGTCGTGCAGCGCGGCCATCGCCTTGGGGGTGTTGAAATCATCGTCCATCGCCGCCAGGAACGCCTCCCGGTACGGGTCCAGGTCACCGATGTAGGAGAGGTCGGCCGTGCCCTCGGGCATCGCCGTTTCTTTCATCCGGGCCCGGACAGCGCGGACGGTGTTGTGAAGGCGGCGGATGCCCTGCTCGGCGGCCTCCATCGCCTGGCGGGAATAATCCAGCGTCCCCCGGTAGTGGGCGGAGAGGATGAACGCCCGGATGACCTCTGGACGGTAGAGTTTCAGGGCATCTTTGATGGTCAGGAAGTTGCCCAGGCTCTTGCTCATCTTGACGCCGTCCACCGTCAGGGAGCCGGCGAGAATCCAGTAGCGGGCAAAGGGTTTGCCGGTGACAGCTTCCGCCTGGGCGATCTCGCACTCGTTGTGGGGGAAGATATTGTCTATGCCGCCGCCGTGAATATCAAAGGTTTCCCCCAGATATTTGGTGGCCATGACGGAGCACTCAATATGCCAGCCGGGGTAGCCCCAGCCCCAGGGGGAGGGCCAGCGCAGGATGTGTTCCGGCTCTGCGCGCTTCCAGAGGGCGAAGTCCGCCGGGTGCCGCTTCTCCTCCCGGACCTCTACCCGCGCGCCCGGTTCCAGTTCCTCCACCTTCCGGCCGGAGAGTTTGCCGTATTCGGGGAACTTTTCCACGGAAAAATAGACGTTGCCGTCCACTTCGTAAGCGTACCCCTTCTCTATCAGCGTCTTAATCCACTCAATCTGTTCGGGGATATGTGCGCTGGCGCGGGGGGAGATGTTGGGACGGATAACGCCCAGGGCGTCCATATCCTCAAAGTAGGAACGGGTGTAGATTTCCACCAGTTCCATCGGCTCCACCCGCTCCCGCCGGGCGCCTTTGAGGATGCGGTCTTCTCCAGTGTCCAGGAGATGGCCTACATCGGTGATGTTCTGGACATAGCGGACCTTGTAGCCCAGGAAGCGGAGGTACCGCACTACCACGTCCATCGCGACGTAGAGTTTGGCATGGCCCAGATGGGCGTGGTCGTAGACGGTCGGACCGCAGACGTACATGTACACCCGTCCGCGCTCCAGGGGTTTAAAGATTTCTTTTTGACGGGTCAGGTAATTGTAGACCTGCAGGGCCATTCTCCTCCTCCTGATCGGGTTATGCGTGTTCCGCCGGGCGGGCGAATATCATCCGACCCGCTGCTGTCTGCAGGACTTTCGTCACCACTGTATCTATTTCCGTCCCAATGAAGGGGCGACCGTTCTCCACCACAACCATTGTCCCGTCATCCAGGTAGCCCACGCCCTGGTCGGGCTCTTTCCCTTCCTGGATGACGTGCACCCGGAGGCTCTCGCCGGGCAGGTAGACAGCGCGTACTGCGTTGGCCAGTTCGTTGATGTTCAGCACCAGCACGCCCTGGAGTTCGGCGACGCGGTTCAGGTTGTAGTCGTTGGTGATGATGGGACAACGGAGGCGTCGGGCCAGCAGGACCAGTTTGTCGTCCGCCGAACGGGCCTCAGGAGCATCCAGGTCCACAATCCGCACCGGAGTAGCAGATTCCTCCTGGAGACGGCGAAGCATGTCCAGCCCACGCCGCCCCCGGTTGCGCCGCAGGGGGTCAGGGGAATCGGCGATATACTGGAGTTCGTTGAGGATAAAGCGGGGCACCAGCATCTCGCTGCGGATAAATCCGGTCCGGCTGATGTCGGCGATGCGTCCGTCAATGATGACGCTGGTATCCAGGAGGACCGGGGGAATCTCCCCCCAATCCTCAGGCCGTTCGGGGAGCCGTCCTCTCAGGAAGGCAAAGATTTCCTGCTGCCGGGCGGTCATGACCAGTACTCCGATGTAGCCGAAGAGCACCGCGCTCAGGAAGGGCAGGATCTGGTTCAGGGGACGGGGGAGCATAGAGAGGGGAAACGTGCTCAGGGAGGCAACGACCAGGCCGACAATCAGTCCGATGGTAGCGGCCAGGAGTTGCTGGACGGGCATCCGGTGGATTTTCTGGCGCAGGAATCGCAGCGGGCGCACCGTGAGGTACGGGGTGAGGGTCAGGCCGGCCAGGGCGCCGACCAGCATAAAGATCGTACCGTACAGATAGGCGGAGGTCTCCGCGATGGCCGCGAACCGCACACCTAATACCAGCCCTCCAACAGCCAGAACGAGCATGCCCACGATTCGGGAGATGAAATCGGCGCTCATCCCACTCCTCCTTCCGACGGCGCGATAAGGTTGACGGGGGCATGAACGTCCGGCGGGTCCATCGGCGGAGGCAAAGAGCGGCGGATGAGGTGGCGAAAAGGCTTAACGATGATTCAGGATAAGACCAGAGAATGTTTCTTGCCTTGCCCCGCCGTCCATCGCGGTATCAATAAATTCCAAAAACGCCCGCGAATCGGAACCGGCCCGCGTCGTTCAGCCCGTAGCGAAGGTATCTTATCACACTCCCATAAAAAGTCAAAAGGCATCAGACGGACGGGTGTGTCCCCAATCTGTCGGGTCCGCGCCACCACAGCACAGGCCGCCGGGCCGGTCTGGGTACAGGTGAACTGCGCTGCAGTGGAAGGGTCATTGCGAGGGCGCGCAGCGCCTGAAGCAATCCCCATAGAAATCTCTCGCCGCCTGTTCGGCCTGAATGGCCAGGGAAAACATCGTTTCTACCGTATCTTCCGGCATGCTCTTTCACCTACAGAGTTAAAGGCGGGCGGTATTCGCCCCAGACCTGCCGCAGGACGCCGCAAATTTCGCCCAGAGTGCAATCCGCCTCTACTGCCGCGATAAAGAGGGGCATCAGGGGTTCATCGGAGGCGCGGGCCGCCGCCTCCACGCGGGCCAGTGCGGCCGACGCCCGCTCCGAGTCCCGGCGGGCCCGGAGGGCCGCCAGCCGCTCCCGCTGCCGGGCCTCCACCGCCGGGTCCACCACCAGCCGCTTCAAGCGACGGCCCTCCTCTTCTATTTGGTAGGCATTGACCCCTACCACAATCCGCTCTCCCTTCTCTATTGCCTGCTGGTAGCGATACGCGGCGTCGGCGATCTCCTGCTGAATGTAGCCCTGTTCAATCGCCACCAGGACGCCGCCCATCGCGTCTATCTTTTCAATATACGCCTGGGCCCGGCGCTCTATCTCGTCGGTCAGATATTCCACCACGTAGGAGCCCGCCAGCGGGTCCACGGTATTGGCGACGCCCGATTCGTGGGCGATAATCTGCTGGGTGCGCAGGGCGATGCGGACCGATTCCTCCGTGGGGAGCCAGAGGGCCTCGTCCAGAGAGTTGGTGTGGAGGGATTGGGTCCCGCCCAGGACCGCCGCCAGGGCCTGCAGGGTCACCCGGACAACGTTGAGTTCCGGCTGCTGCGCGGTGAGGGTGCATCCCGCCGTCTGGGTGTGGAAACGGAGCATGCAGGAGCGGGGGTCTTTCGCTCCGAACCGTTCCCGCATGATGCGGGCCCACAGGCGGCGGGCGGCGCGGAACTTCGCCACCTCCTCCAGAAAGTCGTTGTGGGCATTGAAGAAGAAAGAGAGGCGCGGGGCAAACGCGTCCACGTCCAGCCCGGCATCTATGGCCGCCTGGACGTAGGCGATGCCGTTCGCCAGAGTGAAGGCCACCTCCTGCACGGCCGTAGAGCCGGCCTCGCGGATGTGATAGCCGCTGATGCTGATGGTGTTCCACTCCGGGACTTCTTTCGCGCAGTAGCGGATGAGGTCGGTTACCAGGCGCATAGATGGCCGAGGCGGGAAGATGTAAGTCCCCCGGGCAATGTACTCTTTCAGAATGTCGTTCTGGACAGTGCCGCGCAGCCGCTTCGGGTCCACTCCCTGCTCTTTGGCAACGGCGATGTACATGGCCAGCAGAATCGCCGCCGGGGCGTTGATGGTCATAGAAGTGCTGATTTGGTCCAGGGGGATGCCGTTGAAGAGGACGCGCATGTCGTCCAGACTGCTGATGGAGACCCCCACTTTGCCGACTTCGCCGGAGGCCAGAGGGTCGTCGGCATCGTAGCCCAACTGGGTAGGGAGGTCAAAAGCCACCGAGAGGCCGGTCTGCCCCTGGGCCAGCAGGTAGCGATAGCGGGCGTTGGACTCCTCGGCCGTGGCGTATCCGGCGTACTGGCGCATCGTCCAGAGCCGCCCCCGGTACATCGTCGGCTGGACGCCCCGGGTGAACGGGTACTCGCCGGGGAACCCCAGGTCCCGCAGATAGTCCACCGGCACGTCGGCGGGGGTGTAGACACAGTCCAGGGGGATGCCAGAGAGGGTCTCAAACCGCTCCTGCCGTTCGGGGAACCGTCGGAGAGTCGGCTCCAGGGTTCGCTTTTCCCAGTCCTCACGGGCACGGGCCAGGTCGTCCATTGGGCCTCCTTTGGTTTACACTTTCGTTTGCGATATCTGCGTGCTGACTGGAAGAGGAGGGCATGCCTCACCGCCAATTCGGTTGGCCGTCATAGAAAGAATTATCGGTCAGCTTGCCCAGACCGGTGCCGTCGGCATTCGTCACATAGATCTCGGAATCGCCGTCCCGATCGGAGGCAAAGGCAAGAAACCTCCCATCGGGCGACCACGTCGGATCGGTATCACGCGCCGGGTTGGTGATCAACGGCCACAAGGTGCTCAGACCTTCGCACGAGGGAACCATCGCCCAAATATCATAGTCGGTAGCGGACGTTCCACCCCGGTTTGAGACAAAGGCCAGGAACGGCAGCCCGCTCCGCCTCTCCCGCGTCGGCGACCAGGCCGGGGAGAAATCCATGAACGTTTCGTCGGATACCTGCACCTGGCACAGGCCGCTCCCGTCGGCGTTCACCAGATAGATGCCCCCGTTTCCATCGCGGCAGGAACTGAACGCGATCCGGTTTCCCATCCAACTATGCGCGATGTCTATGCAGGAGCCATCGCCGGTCAGCCGCCTCACACCGCTCCCGTCGGCGTTCATCACATAAAGCGCCTCGTTGAGGAATCCGCCACCCTCCCGGTTGGACGTGAATACAATCCGGCTTCCATCGGGGGACCAGATCGGCCGATAGTCGGCTGCCGGATTGCGGGTCAGGTTGACCGGATGGCTGCCATCGGCACCCATAACATAGACTTCCAAATTGCCATCCCTATCGGAAGTGAAAGCAATCCGGGTTTTGTCAGGAGACCAGACAGGGAGCGTATCCCTGGCTGGGTTGTTGGTCAACCGGACGGCCTCGCCCCCGGTAGAGGCCATGGCATAAATCTCCTCATTGCCGTCCCGATTGGAGACGAAAACGATCTCCCAACTGGGAGGAGGATTTACGCCGGATACGGGAACCAGTGGAGGACCCTCGTGCCAGACGCCCCAGGTATCATCGTCCTCGTACAGTTCGTATTGCCCGATCCGAAGGCCTTTTTCGTAGCGCTGAATCACGGCATAGTAGACCGGGTATCCTTCAGGAACTACCGAGAGGGCAGAATCGCCCACAAGTGCGTGCCACCGATGCTCGGTGGCCGCTCCGAGATTCCTCGGCCAGTACCAGGGATAGTAGAGCAGGTACACCACAGGGCGATCAAGACGGCGAATGGCGATTCCGCCCGCGCCAGATCGGAGCGGCTCCTCAATAGTCGGAGCCTCAGCCACCGAGGGGAACTCTCTGACCATTACCTCTACGGTTTCCGCCGGCCCTACGGCCCGTCCCAGCCTTCCTGCTGCTGGCCCCTGGGGTACAGGCGGTGTCCCTCCCCCCAGCGGTTCGTAGGAGCAGGTCAGGATCAGATCGCACATGCACAGAGTGTTCCACGAGTATGTCTGACCATAGACGTAGACAATGGCCTCCGGGCTTTCCTGATAGCCCTCTGGCTGCCAGATCATCTCCTCATAGTTCTTCACGCACGTATAGCCGGCCAGGTAGTATCCTGTGGGCGGCGACGGACAGGTCTGAGGGCACCCCTCGCAGGGGGGACAGGGCGTGGGAGTGAGACTGGAGGGAAGGCCCGGCGCGGCGAACGGTCCTGATGGGGTTGATGTAGGAGTTGCAAACGTAAGGGGTTGCGTTGGATTTGTGGTCGCTACTGGTTGTGATTGCGAGTGTGGCGGTTTCGGCACAGATGTGGAGGTCAGCGTCGGCCCTATGGTTGCGGGGGGAGATGGTGTCACACCCGCAGTGGAAAAGAACTCACAACTGCCGATGACAAACAAGACAATGATCAGGACCACCTCAACCGGAGCGTTCATTTTTGTCCGCCAGTACATCGTTCCCCCTCCCTATCTCACATTATACTTCCACGACCCCATGACGTCAATGGGTTTGAACTGGACTTTACTCCCATCTCGTGTTGGAGGGGCTGGAAAGAGGCTTGACATTCTCCCCTTCCAATGGTATAAGCATCCGTTGAGGGTTCCCCCGACGGCCCGGAATCTGAGGACAGAGGAATGGCAGACCTTTCCGTCTCCCTGTGCGGCGTCCGGCTGCCCAACCCCACGGTGCTGGCCTCCGGCATCCTGGGGCTGAGCCACGGCGTGCTGGTCCGGGTGGCCCGCTCCGGCGCCGGCGCCGTCACCACCAAATCCATCAGCCTGGCCCCTCGCGATGGCTACCCCAACCCCGTCATCGTGGAGTGGGGTGGGGGGCTTATCAACGCCGTCGGCCTCTCCAATCCCGGCGTGGAGGTCATGGTGGACGAAATCCGCGCCGCGAAGGAGCAACTGGCCCCCCTGGGCGTCCCCGTCATCGCCAGCATCTTCGCCGATACCATCTACGACTTCGGTACCATCGCCCGCTACGTCTCCGAGGCCCGCCCTGACCTGATCGAGGTCAATATCTCCTGCCCCAACATAGACGACCAGTACCTGCGCATGTTCGCCGCCGACCCCTACGTCTCCGCCCAGGTGACCCGTCGGGTCAAGGCCAACACGGACATCCCCGTCCTGGTCAAACTCTCCCCCAACGTCACCGACATCGTCCGCATCGCCGAAGCGGTGGTGGAGGCCGGCGCGGACGGCATCACCGCCGTCAACAGCCTGGGGCCCGGCCTGATCCTGGATATAGAGACGGCCCGGCCCGTCCTCTCTCACGGGACCGGCGGCGTGAGCGGCCCGGCCCTGCGCCCCATCGCCGTCCGCTGCGTCTACGATATCTGCCGCACCGTGGACGTCCCGGTGATCGCCACCGGCGGCATTACCACCGGACGGGACGCCGTGGAGATGATCCTGGTCGGCGCCACCGCCGTCGGCATCGGCTCCGCCCTCTACTACCGGGGCCTGGAGGTCTTCCAGGAAGTCTGCCAGGGTATCCGGGACTACATGGAGCGGCACGGCTATCGGCGAATAGAGGACTTTCGCGGCCGCGCCCGGGAGATCATGGGACGCCGATGAACGCAGAGAGGGGATTCACCACGAAGACCCGAAGGCACAAAGGCAAATTCATCGTTCTTCTCCTCGTGTCTTTGTGCCTCTGTGGTTTCATCACCGCCTGCACCCCCATTGGCCCCGTGCGCGTCACTCTGGTCGCCGACGGGCAGACCCGCACCCTCACCACCGACGCCCAGACGGTGGGGGAACTCCTGGCGCGGGCAGGAATCACCCTGGACGAAGATGACCGCGTCGTCCCACCGGAGACTGTCCTCCTGACCGACGGGATGACTGTCCGGGTGGTGCGGGTGGAGGTCCGCACCGAGACGGTCCGGCAGACCCTCCCCTACGGCCGGGAGACGGTGCGGGACGCGACGATCCCGGTCGGGCAGACCCGCCTACTGCGGGCCGGGGTGAACGGCGTGGAGGAATTGACCTACGTCATCACCCTGGAGGACGGCGTGGAGGTGGAGCGGCGCCTGGCCCGACGGATCACCGTCCAGGAGCCCCAGAACGAGATTCTGCTGGTGGGGGCGCGGGAGGAGGTGACGGCGGTGCCCATCTCCGGCACCGTCACCTACCTCTCCGCCCACAACGCCTGGGTGATGCGAGGGACCACCGGCAGCCGCCGCCGACTGACGGCGACCGGCGACCTGGACGGCCGGGTCTTTGACCTCTCGCCCGACGGCTCCCAACTCCTCTTCACCCGCACGGCCACCGAGACGGGCGTCCTGAACACCCTCTGGATGATAGACACGCTCACCCCGGGGGCCGAACCGGTCCGGCTGCCGGAGCAGAATGTCCTCTGGGCGGCATGGTCGCCGGACGGTGCGTGGATCGCGTACTCCACCGGCGCGCCGCGCGAGGCGCCGCCGGGCTGGGAGGCCGCCAACGACCTCTTCGTGGCCCGTCCCCAGGCGGACGGTCGGCTCCGGGACCGCCGTCGGGTGCTGGGGCCGTCGGCGGGCGGCGCCTACGGCTGGTGGGGGACGACCTTCGCCTGGGCTCCCCCGGGGGAGAACGGGCCGTCCACCCTCCTGGCCTACGCCCGCGCCGACGAAATCGGCATCGTGGACCTCGCCGCCCGTAAGCCGGAGGCCGTCCCGCTGGTGCGGTTCCCGCCGTTCCGCACCTACGCTCCCTGGGCCTGGGTCCCGACCCTCTCCTGGTCGCCGGAGGGAGCATTTCTGGCGACCGTCCTCCACGGCCCCTCGCCCACCGGGGAGGAGCCGGAGGATAGTCCCGTCTTTGACATTTACGCCTTAGGCGTGGTGACGACTTCGGAAACCCTCCTGCAGGCGAAACTGGTCCCGGAGGCGGGGATGTGGGCGGCGCCGTCGTTCTCGCCGGAGGGCGACCTCATCCTCTTCGGACGGGCCCGGGCCCCCTATGCCTCCCCGACCAGCACCTACGACCTCTACCGGATGGACCGGGACGGGTCGGACCGGCGGCGGCTGTTCCCGCAGGACGACCGGGAGCCCGGGCTGGAGTATCCGGGGGTGGCCTGGGACCCGGCGGGCGGGCGGGTACTGGTGGTCTATCGGGGCGACCTCTGGCTGGTGACGACCGACGGGCAGGCCCGCCGGGTGACCGAGGACGGCGCCATCACCCTGGCTCGCTGGCAGGGAGGGTAGTCCCCACTTGCCCATTTTCCGGAGGGGGGATATAATTACCCTACAAGCCCCCACGCGCCCTTCAGGCCCACGATAGCGGACCGGTTTGGATAGGATGGGATGGATGGTTGAGCCCCGGCGGCACAAAACACCCGAGGAGCGGCGGGTTATCATTGCCACCTTGCAGGGGGTGCTGGAAGCCCAACCCGACGTCCGCTTTGCCTACCTCTACGGCTCCTTCCTGGAAGACCTGCCTTTCCACGATGTGGACGTGGCCGTCTATCTGGAGGACGGCGTGGATTTTACCGACCGGGCGCTGGAACTGGCCGAAGTGGCCGAGCGGGCGCTCCGGGAGGCCGGACACCCGCTGCCGGTGGATGTCCGGGTGCTGAATCCGGCGCCCCTGGGATTCCGCTATCACGTCTTTCGGGGTCAACTCCTGCTGAGCCGGGAGGAAGACCTGCGAGTCCGTGAAGTCGTGCAGACGCTGACCCGCTACTTGGATGTAAAGCCTCTGATCCGCGCCGCTTTGAGGGAGGCAATGACTTCTTGGGCCTGAACGAATCGCTGATCCGCAGCCGGTTTGAGGATATTCGGGTGTCGCTGGAGCGCCTGGAGGAACTTCGGGCGCTTTCCCGAGAGGAGTTCCTGGCCCATCGCGACCGGCTGGACCTGGCCTGTTATCGCCTGATTGTGGCCATTGAGGCGGCGGTCCAAATCTGTTTCCACGTTAGCGCCCAGAAACTACACCGGGTGCCGGAAGAGTACGCTGAGTGTTTCTCCCTGTTGGGAGAAGCGGGTATGATCTCTGCGGAGTTAAGCGAGCACCTCCAGCGAATGGCTCGCTTTTGGAATGTGCTGGTGCACCGCTATTGGGATGTGGATTACCATCGGGTATACGATATTCTTCAAAACCGTCTGGACGATTTGCGGGAGTTTGTAGATGCGATGAGCTGATTGCTCTAATGGAGGCTTTCTCGTGATTCACGGCGTAGAACTCAAACCCCTGGTCACCCACACCGACGAGCGCGGCTTTTTCCGCGAGATTATCCGGGCCAGCGACCCCATTTTCCCCGAGGGCTTCGGCCAGTGGAGCCACACCATGAGCCACACGGGTGTCGCCAAGGCCTGGCACATCCACCACCGCCAGACCGACTGGTGGTATGTGGCCTGCGGGACGGTGCGGGCCGCCCTCTACGATGCCCGCCCCGACTCCCCGACCTACGGACAACTGGAGGAGTTCCTGCTGGGGGACGGCCATCCCCCCGTTGTTCTGAAAATCCCCCCGGGGGTCGCCCACGGCTACCGGGTCCTCCAGGGCCCGGCCCACATTTTCTACATCACCTCCCACGAGTACGACGGGACCGACGAGGGCCGCATCCCCCACGACGACCCGACCATCGGCTACGACTGGACCCGCTGGCCGGAGATTAAATAAGGGGATTCCGGTTCTCCGCCTGCCCATTTTCCGGAGCGGGATGTAATTTTTGGAGGAGGGTGATGATGTCCGTCCTCACGAAAATCCAGATTCTCCGCGCTTTAGACAGGTTGCCACCGGACAGTTTGCACATCGTGGCCGAGTTTGTGGAATTCCTGCGCGCAAAGGCCGAGGCCTCTGCACCGTCAATGGCTCCGCCCCAAAGGGTGGTGAAACTGGGCGGCCTGTGGGAAGGCTATTCGTTTTCAGAAGAAGAGATCCGCGCTGCACGGCGGGAAGCGTGGACCGGTTTAGGTCGGGGGTTAGATGGCTGAGTATGTGGCGGATACCCATGCCCTGGTCTGGCACTTGACCAACGACTCGCGTTTATCTCCCATAGCGCGTGCCGCCTTCACGGATGCGGACAACGGGCGTGGAGTTATCTGGATCCCCGGTGTGGTGCTGGTGGAGATTGTGTACCTGGTGGAAAAGGCGCGACTACCGGGATCCATGAGCGCTCAGGTTTTGGACCTGGTGGACCCTCCCAGAGACAACTATCTTATTGTCCCCTTAGATGCTGGAGTGATCCGGACTTTACAAACCATTGACCGGGAAATCCTCCCGGATATGCCTGATCGCATCATCGCGGCCAGCGCCAAGTACCTGGGCCTCCCCTTACTATCCAAAGATTTGGCAATGGCGGGGATCCCCGGCCTATCGGTTGTCTGGTAAGTCGTTTTGGTACCCATTTGCAGGAGGCAATCTTTGTGATTCACGGCGTAGGACTCAAGCCCCTGGTCACCCACACCGACGGGCGCGGCTTTTTCCGCGAGATTATCCGGGCCAGCGACCCTATTTTCCCCGAGGGCTTCGGCCAGTGGAGCCACACCATGAGCCACACGGGTGTCGCCAAGGCCTGGCATATCCACCACCGCCAGACCGACTGGTGGTATGTGGCCTGTGGGACGGTGCGGGCCGCCCTCTACGATGCCCGCCCCGACTCCCCGACCTACGGACAACTGGAGGAGTTCCTGCGGCTACGACTGGACCCGCTGGCCGGAGATTAAATAACAAACCACGAAGACACGAAGACGCGAAGTTGGTGATTGTTCTTTGTGTCTTCGCGCCTCCGTGGTAAAATTCTTGTTAGGAGGCACTGATGAGTGCTGGAAGAAAATACGCTCAACCGCCGGTTGTGGAAGCAGTTTGCCAGTTCGTTCTGTCAGCCGATACCCCATGGGACATAACAGTCCCTGGTCTTTTTTACGAGAAACTCAAAGACGAATTTCCTTATCATGAAACTCGCATTTATCGGGGAGTCGGAATTCGCGTGCCGGAGCAGGATCAACCTCAGTTTCTGTTCGGCGAAGAGCCCGTTTTGGCCCTGTTTTCGGAAAGCCGGACAATGCTGGTTCAACTGGGCCCTCGCGTTTTAACGGTGAACTGCCTGAAGTCCTATCCTACATGGCCCGTTTTCCGTTCGAAAATTGAAAGAGCGTGGTTCAGCCTGAAAGAAGTTCTGGAAATCAAGGGGTTGGAACTGGTCAGGTTGCAATACATCAACCAAATCAAAATCCCGGAGTTCCCAGAGGATTTGCAGGACTGCTTCACCATCTACCCTCATTTTGGGCCGCTTCCAGTGTCCAATATCGTTATGTTTATCGTGGGGGCCTTGCTCACTTTCCACGATGGCCGCGACCGCTGCCGGCTACAACTCAATAATCCTTCTGAGGAAGAGCGGCAAACGGTCATCCTGGACATTGAGTACTCTCTGACCCGGCCTGGGGACCTGGGCCTGGAAGCGATTCCCCAGTGGCTGGAAGAAGCGCACGACCGAATTGAAAATATTTTTGAAAGTTCCATCACCGATCGGCTCAGAACTACATTTCAGCTGGAGGCGTAAATGGGAGCCTTAACCGATTATCCGGTCACAGGGCGGCAAGATGTCTCCTGTATGTTTCCTTTTCCATACAAGCGTAGAATCACCCCCTCTGGATCGTTAGCACAAATGGCGGTTGCCTTCTCCCATTCTGCCCCTGAAATCTGGCTTCCTTCGGGGAGATGGCAGGGAAAAGCGCGCCCCTCTCCGGATTATGATCTCTTGAACCAGCGGTATGTGCAATTTTTCCGCATCCAAAGCGCTTTGGCAGAAGTGGACGGAATGGGCATAAAAATCGTCAAACGTGACCAGGTTCAGGACTATCTTAGGCGTTATCCCGAGATGATAGACCTGCTCCCTAAGGTAGCCCGTCTGGTTCAAGAGCAACTGCCGGATGCCCGGCTGGTTCTGACGGTTTACCAAGACCCTGAAGAAGAAGACGAGTATCTAACGATATATGCCCGTTTTGCCAAATACGATAAGTGCTCTCTGGAAAGGGTTCGGATCACCCGGTCCAGATATCGGGATATGTTAAGAGATTGCCAGGGATGGATTTTCCTGACTACTGACTTCCAAACATCAGACAGGCCCTATGCCGTTTGATTGGAGTGAGTTTCTTGCGGTAGCCCGGCATCTGCAAGGCCAATCAGGACCTGGCTATTCAGAAGAGGCCGCGAATCGCACGGCAATCAGTCGGGCTTATTACGCCGTCTTTGGACGCGTCTGTGAATTTGCTGAAGCGAACCTCGGCTTCCGACGGGCCGGAAGCGGGAGAGATCACCGGTCACTCAGAGAGCACCTCTATCATCAGGGAGGGCAATGGCCTGCCATCGCTGACGATTTGAACGATCTGAGACAGTGGCGCAATTTGTGTGACTATGGGCCTGATGTCCAAAATCTGCAGATTCTGGTGATGGATGCGATCCGACGGGCGGAGCAGATCTTGCGACAAATTTAAACCGAGGAGAACTGACTTATGAACAACAAATCATGGCCAGATATTCTTCAGGGAATCATTGCGCTGAAAGAGAACCAGGTGCACATCTTGGACGAATCCCGTCTGCGCGGCCCGGCGCTGGACGCGCTGGTCTACGCCGCCGTCTTCGGCGGGGCGGAAGAGCGGGCCACCGCCCGCGCGCTCCTCTGGGAACTGGGCCAGGCCCTGGGGATTCGGCCCGCGTCCATCCACGACCTCTATATAGCCCGGGGGCGCGGGGAGACTTCCACGAACTGGACCGTCCCCGCGATGAACCTGCGCACGCTGACCTACGACATGGCCCGCGCCGTCTTCCGCGCCGCGCGGGCCCGAAACGTCGGCGCGATGATTTTTGAGATCGCCCGCTCCGAAATCGGCTATACCGACCAGCGACCCGCCGAATACGCCACCGTCATCATCGGCGCGGCGATCCGCGAGGGCTATCGGGGCCCCCTCTTCCTCCAGGGCGACCACTTCCAGGTGAGCGCGAAAAAGTACGCCACCGCCCGGGAGGCCGAAATCGGCGCGGTGGAAGACCTCATCCGTGAAGCTATCGCCGCCGGATTCTTCAACATTGACATAGACACCTCCACCCTGGTAGACTTGAGCCAGCCGACGGTCCCGGAGCAGCAGCGGACGAACTACGAAGTCTGCGCCCACTTCACCCGTTTCATCCGTAGCCTCCAGCCGGAGGGGGTGACCATCTCCGTCGGTGGCGAGATCGGCGAGGTGGGCGGCCACAACACCACCGAGGAGGAACTGCGGGCCTTCATGGACGGCTACAACAGCTCCCTGCCCCTGGGGATGGCCGGCGTCAGCAAACTGAGCATTCAGACCGGCACCTCCCACGGCGGCGTCGTCCTCCCCGACGGTACCCTGGCCCGGGTCAAGATTGACTTTGACACCCTGGAGCGGCTCAGCCGGGTGGCCCGGGAAGAGTACGGCCTGGCAGGCGCGGTTCAGCACGGCGCCTCCACCCTCCCGCCGGAGGCGTTCCACAAGTTCCCGGAGGTCGGCACGGCCGAAATTCACCTGGCGACCGCGTTCCAGAACCTCCTCTACGACCATGCCCTCTTCCCCGCTGACCTTCGGGAGGAGATATACGCCTACCTGCGGAAAGAGCACGTCGCCGACTGGAAGGAAGGCAAGACCGAGGAGCAGTTCCTCTACGAGGCGCGCAAAAAGGCCCTGGGGCCCTTCAAGCGGGAACTCTGGAACCTGCCGGAGGAGGTCCGGGCGACCATTGGGCAGGAACTGGAGGCCCAGTTCATTTTCCTCTTTGAGCAGTTGGGGGTAACGGATACGGCCGACCTGGTCGCCCGTCACGTTCGGCCGCCGGAAATCCACAAGACCCCCGCCGACTTCGGCGCCGAGAAAGCCCTCTCCATCAGCGAGGGCCTGGCGGACTGACCCGTCCATATTCCCAGTTTACCAACCTAACA
Source organism: Thermoflexales bacterium (assembly GCA_014360895.1). GTDB lineage: Bacteria > Chloroflexota > Anaerolineae > B4-G1 > DUEL01 > SpSt-77. The sequence continues at coordinate 64,527 of JACIWQ010000002.1, forward strand.
ATGTTCCATCAACCGAGGTAAAGGAGGAGCCATGTTCCACACCATCATTATCGCGGGACACCTGGGGCGGGACCCGGAGATGCGCTACCTGCCCAACGGCCAGCCGGTCACCACGTTCTCTGTGGCTTCCACTCGCCGCTGGACAGGTCAAGACGGGCAGACCCAGGAGGAGACCATCTGGTTCCGGGTCTCCGCTTTTGGCAAACTGGCGGAGACCTGCAACCAATTCCTGACCAAGGGACGGCCGGTCCTGATAGAGGGTCGTCTCCGGCCCGACGATCGGGGCAACCCCCGCACCTGGGTCGGGCAGGACGGTATGGTTCATGCCTCCTATGAGGTGACGGCTAACACGGTTCGCTTCCTGGGCCGGCGAGAAGAGGCGGCGGCTCCGGTGGTGGAAGAGATTCCGGAGTACGAGGAGCCGATGCCTGAAGAGGAAATTCCCTTCTAAACATCCCGGCTCTCTGGGAATTTGCGCGGTATACCGTCCGTTTGTGGGAGACGTAGCGCTGGCCGCCAGGCCGGTAGAATACAGGCTGACAGCCTGCGCTATGTTGTCGTGCCGGCCGCCGGGCCTGCAGTCAGGTGACAGTCACCTCCCAGGTGACTGTCACCTGGGGGCCGGCGTTGCTCTGCCGCGTTCTTGCGTCTGCTCTTGGTCCTTTTGTGGTTTCCAGAACACCCTGAGAAGATGCCATGAGTACCAGACCTCGCCTTCCTCCCGGACAGGTGCTGACCCAACGCTTCCCGGTCCTCCACTATGGCCCCGTCCCGCGCTACGAAAATCTGGATGACTGGGACCTGCGCATTTTCGGCGCGGTGGAGGAAGAAGTCCGTTTCACCTATGAACAACTGACCTCTCTACCCACCACTCGCATCGTCGCCGACATCCATTGCGTCACCCGCTGGTCTAAATTTGACACTGTCTGGGAGGGCATCCGCTTCCGGGACCTGCTGAACTACGTCCGGCCCCTTCCCGGTGCCGAATACGTCATCGTCCACGCCGAGTACGGCTTTACGACCAACCTGCCCCTCCGGCGCCTCTTGGCCGATAACGTCCTGCTGGCCTGGAAGTACGACGATCGGCCGCTGACCCCAGAGCACGGCTGGCCGCTGCGGTTGGTGGTGCCCGACCTCTACTTCTGGAAATCGGCCAAGTGGGTGCGGGGGATTGAGTTCTCCTTTGAGGACCGCCCCGGATTCTGGGAGCAGGCCGGGTATCACAACGAGGGCGACCCCTGGCTGGAGCAACGGTATGCGGAATGAGCCGCGACGCCAGGCGCTGTGGGGGGCTATCTCCGGCCTGGTACTTCTGATAACGTCGTGCGTCGCTCCCCCGCCATCTCCGACGCCCTTTTCGGCTCCGACGCCCACCCTTCCCCCGCCGACTCCGACGGCCACCCCCTGGACCGGGCCATTGATGGTCACCCTGACCATCTGGCTTCCGGAGGAGATGAGCCCCTATGGGGAAGAGGCAGGGGCCGACCTTTTGGCCCGCCGCCTGGCCGATTTCGGGGTCGCCCATCCCGACCTCCAGGTCCAAGCCATTGTCAAAAAAAGCTACGGACGCGGCGGGCTGCTGGATTTCCTGCGGACGGCCAGCATCGCCGCCCCGTCCGTCCTCCCCGACCTGGTGGTGCTGGATGAGGCCGACCTGCGGGTGGCCGCCCAGGACGGTCTCCTCCAACCCCTGGACGGTCTGATCCCTCCCGACCTGGAGGCCGACCTGTTCCCTTTCGCCATCGGACTGGGCCGGGTGGACGAAACCCCTTTCGGCCTGCCCCTGGCGGCTGAACTGCAGCATCTGGCCTATTCTCCGGCCGCACTTTCCACCCCGCCTGTCTCCTGGAACGATGTCCTCTCCGCCGGACTGCCCCTCTTCTTCCCTGCCGCCGGGCGAAACGGCATCGCGGACGATTTTACCTTCATCCAGTACCTGGGCGCAGGAGGCCGCCTGGTGGACGGAGAGGGGAACCCGATGCTGGAGGAGGGGCCGCTGACGGCGGTTCTGGATTTCTATGCCCAGGCGACGGCCGCCGGGGTCATCTCTCCGCTCCTGGCCCTCTCTATGGGCAGCGCGGAGGAATGCTGGGCCCGCTTCCAGGAGGAGGGGGGGCTGACGGTGGTAGACTCGCGGTATTTCTGGACGGAAGGGGAGAAGGTGGCCGAGCCGGGGCCGATTCCCACTCGGGACGGCCGTCCGGTCGCGCTGGCGGAGGGATGGGTTCTGGCACTGGTGACGACAAGCCCTGAGCGGCAGCAACGGGCGATGGCGCTGGCAGCCTGGCTGCTGGACCCCGGATGGTACGGAACGTGGACCCAGAGCACCGGTTATCTGCCGGTGACCCGGGGAGGTCTGGCGGGATGGGCCGTCTCGGCGGAGCGACGGGAGGTGCTGGGGGCCGTTCTGGCGGGAGCGCGGGAGCCCTTGCCCCAGCCCCTGCGGGACCGGGTGGGGCCGCTATTACAGACGGCGCTGGAGGCTGTCCTCCGGGGCCGCCAGAGCCCGGCCGAGGCTGCTGCCCGCGCTGTCCAATCTCTGAGATGAGCAGGGCGGCGGTCCTCCGGGCCGCCGCCCCATCCTCTACATCTCCACCACCAGTTCCTTCGGCAGCGGGGTCAGGTTGTGGACCTGCCCCTCCTCATCTATCCACAGGACGTCCTCCAGGCGGATGCCGTAGCCGTGATCGGGGTCGTAGAGGCCCGGCTCCACGGTGAAGACGTGGCCCGGTTGCAGGGTGCGGGTGTTACTGGGGACGTCGGTGAAGACGGGCTCTTCGTGGATGGCCAACCCCAGACCGTGCCCGATGAGGTGGTTGAAGCCGACCTCCGTCTCCGGGTTCTCCGCGATTGTCGGGTAGCCCTGCTGCGCGAAGAAGGCGCAGGCCACCTGCTGGAGCCGTCGCGCCTCCACCCCCACCCTGGCCTCGGCGACCACCGCGTCCAGACAATCCGCCACGTCCCGATACACCTTCTCCACCTCCGGCGGCGCGTACCCCAGGCAGAAGGTCCGGGTCAGGTCAAAGTAGTAGCCGCCGGCCCGCCGGGGGAAGATGTCGTAGACGATGGTCCGACCCAGGCGGATGGGGTCGTCCGGACGGCCCTGGCTGTGGGGGATGCCCGCATCTCGTCCGATGGCGAAGATGAATCCCTCGGGGGATTCCAGCCGCCGCTGGGCCAGCAACTGGTAGACGTAGTCCTTTACGTGACCAATCGTCAACGGGGTACCGTCGTCGGTGATGAGGGTTTCGTCCTTCACCCGGTGGCGGCGCAGAAAGGCCACCGTCTCCTCCACCACTTCGCAGGTCAGACGGGCGACCTCCCGGATCCGGGCCACCTCGTCGGCGTCCTTCGTCGCCCGGGCGACTTCCAGGAGGTTCTCGTCGTACTCGCCCCGCACCCGAATCTCCGGCAGCGCCTCCGCCAGCGCGGAGAGGAGGAGGTAAGCTTGCCCCTGGTCGGCCATCCCGTAAAAGCCCACGTCGCCCCGCACGCCCAGGTCGGCGAAGATGCGGCGGTAGAGTTCCACCGTTGCCTTCAGCCGGTCGCCGGTTTCACGGAGGATTTCGGTGAAGCGGTAGCGGGCCATATTGACCAGGGGGAGGCCGCTGGCGACCGCCTCATCCCGCTCAATCGGGGAGTGGATGAAGACAGGGGTCTCCCCCCGTTTCTTGACCACGATTCCCTGGGTCACGGCGGCGCCATTGAGCAGGTAAACCAGAGAGGGATTCCCATATGTACGGCCGGAGACGACAATGGCATCCAGTCCCCGGGCTTCCATTAAGGCATCTATATCGCGTTTCATCGGTTATTTCTCCTCCGGTCCGGGCAGGAGCACGCCCTGGCGGGCGTAGATTCGGGAGGGGCGAAACCGTCCCACCCATTCTCCCGTTGCCTTGCGTTCCTGAAAGGTCTTTTGGACTTTATGGAGTTCCAGTTCTTCCAGAACGCGGGCCCGTTCCCGCTCCGCGTTCTCTATTCGCTCCCGGGCAATGGCGACATACGTCTCGCTGATGTCTATTCCGAAAAAATCGCACCCCAGAAGTTTCGCGGCAACCAATGTGGTCCCGATACCGGCGTATGGGTCCAGTACAACCCCCTTCCGGTCGTCCAGAACGGAGTAGATACAGCGGACGGGGAGTTCAATAGGAAACGGGTTCGGATGGCGAGGGTCCCTTTCAGGCCGGATTTCCCACACCGAGGTCAGAAGGGCGTGGCGGGAATTCAGTTCGGCGCCGATGGTATCTCCGGGGAAACGGGGCTTGCAGAGCCAGTAGATCCGTTCATCCACCTGCCAGAACCGCCAACCCCGGAGATTGGCCGCAATCTTCCGATACCAGATGATTTCCTGCCGCAGAATCCACCGGGAGTGACTGACCCATTCGTAGGGGTGGATAAGCCGACCCCTAAACCAGCGAATTTTATGGTTATAAAAAAGAGACCCTCCGGGGCGGGTGACCCGATATATCTCATTTAACACCGCGACCTGTTCTTCCTGGTAGGTCTCTTCGTCTTTCCGGTCGGTTGCCGCATCATATACCACCCGGTCTACCAACCAACCCCGATCTCGCTCCCCTTTGTTGTATGGAGGCGAAGTGACGGTGACGTCAAAAAGGTCATCCGGCAGCGTCCGCAGGACCTCCAGGGCGTCCCCGACCACAACGGTGTTCAACTCCGGCATAAAGCCTCCTCCCTCAGACGGGCCAGATATACTGCAAAGTCCCGGGTCAAATGAGGTTGAAACTGCTCCCACTCCCGGCTCAAGAACAGCAGGCGCACCTTGGGATCATCTTGATAGTCGCGGAAGGTGAAACTCGCGCTGCGCAGGAACAGGCCTACTGGTCGGTTCCCCTCTTGTCGGGGAGGAGCGGCACGCTCCCCGTAAACCCTCCGCGAGGGTCATTGCGAGCCCCCGCAGGGGGCGAAGCAACGGATTAGGTGACTGTCACCTTTGGAGAGGGACACACCCGCTAATCCGGCACTCTGATTTTGCTCCGGAAGTACGCCACCGTCTCCCGGAGGCCCTCTTCCAGGGAGACTTTGGGCTCCCAGCCCAGCGACTGACGGGCGCGGGTGATGTCCGGACAGCGGCGCTGAGGGTCGTCCCGGGTGCGGTCGTCGGTGGGGCGGACGAAGGCGATCTCCGAGCGGCTGCCGGTGATCTCCAGAATCTTGCGGGCGAACTCCAGGATGGTCATCTCCTGGGGGTTGCCCAGGTTCACCGGGCGGGTCTCGTCCGAGAACAGGAGGCGGACCAATCCGTCCACCATATCCGAGACGTAGCAGAAGGAGCGGGTGCGGGAGCCGTCGTCGTAGACGGTGAGGGGTTCGCCCCGCAGCGCCTGGCCGATGAAGTTGGGCACCACCCGACCGTCGTCCAGCCGCATGCGGGGGCCGTAACAGTTGAAGATGCGGGCGATGCGGGTGTCCACGCCGTGATAGCGGTGGTAGGCCATGGTGAGCGCTTCGGCGAACCGTTTGCTCTCGTCGTAGACGCCGCGCGGCCCCACGGGGTTGACGTTCCCCCAGTAGTCCTCGGATTGGGGGTGGACCAGTGGGTCGCCGTAGACCTCGGAGGTAGAGGCCAGGAGGAAACGGGCCCCCTTCGCCAGCGCCACCCCCAGCGCGTTGTGGGTCCCCAGAGCGCCGACCTTCAGCGTCTGGATGGGGTAGTTCAGATAGTCCACCGGGCTGGGGAGACTGGCCAGGTGAAGGACGGCGTCCAGCGGCCCGGCGATGTAGATGTAGTGGGTGACGTCGTGTTTGATGAACCGGAACCGCTCATGGCCGGCCAGGTGGGCGATGTTCTCCACGCTGCCGGTGCTCAGGTTGTCCATCGCGATGACTTCGTGCCCTTCCGCCAGCAGACGGTCACAGAGATGGGAGCCGATGAATCCGGCCCCGCCGGTAATCAGGATGCGCATTGGGTCCTCTCCTACCGATTTTGAGAAATGATGGCTTTATGGGCCTTCCAGCCAGACTTCCAGTACCCGGCCCACCCGCTCCAGGCTCGCCGGGCTGACTTTGTCCGGAGTATCCCGGGTGGTGTGCCAGTACGGGTAGTCAAAGTCAATGATGTCCACGGCCGGGATGCCCAGCTGGACGAAGGGGATGTGGTCATCGTACACCGTCCAGCGGTACTCCGGGACGAAGGTGGTGGTGTAGCCCAGAGTCGCCGCGATGTCCCAGAGTTCCTGCTGGAGGGCCGGGCTGGAATTGCGCTCAAAGTAGAACTGCTGGTCTGCGTCGCCGACCATGTCCACCAGGACCATAGCCTCGGGACGGAAGGTGAGGTTGGCGGCCATGTACGAGGAGCCGACGCACCACTCCCAGCCGTCCAGGCCGCCGTTGTCCTCCGCGTCAAAGAAGACGAGCCAGACCTGGTGGCGCAATCGGTCTTTATCCAGGACGCGCGCCAGTTCCATAAGGACGGCGGCGCCGGAGGCGCCGTCGTTGGCCCCCAGGACGGGCTGAGCGGGGTCCTCCTGGTCGGCGGAGCGACGGGTGTCGTAATGAGCGCCGACAATTACCACCGGCCCCTCTCCGGCCCGCCCGATGATGTTGCGGACGGGCGTGTCCCGGTAGGTGAACTCCTGGGTCTCCACGGCCCAGTCCCACCCTTCCAGGTGGGCGATGATGGCATCGCCGGCCGCGCGGATGGCGGGGGAGCCGGTGGGTCGGGCCCCCAGCGCGCATTGCTCCAGGACGTGGGCGTATGCTTGTTCGCCGCTGAAGGTCCGGGGCGACGCCGACCCGCAGGCGGTCAGGAGGAGCAGCGCGAGAGAGAGCAAGAAGGTGCCCGGCACTTTGAGAAAGGTGACAGGCACTTTCAAAGTGCCTGTCACCCCCTTGATCCACTTACACAACGAATTCCCCATCGCAGTAGAAGAGTTCCCCGTCTACCCGGACCTCGCC
>JACIWQ010000020.1 GCA_014360895.1 Thermoflexales bacterium
CACGCCAACGGCCACCCCGACGGCCACGCCGACGCCGACGAGCACCCCGACGGCCACGCCGACGCCGACAAGCACCCCGACGGCCACGCCGACGCCGACGAGCACGCCGACGGCCACGCCGACGCCGACGAGCACCCCGACGGCCACGCCGACGCCAACGGCCACACCGATGCCGGGCCTGAGCATTGGCGATGGGTCGGTGGTGGAGGGGAATAGCGGGACGGTGGGGGCGGTTTTCACGGTGACGCTGTCGGCGGCGAGCGGGCGGGTGGTGAGCGTGACCTACGCCACGGCGGACGGGACGGCGGTTGCGGGGGCGGATTACATCGGCGTCAGCGGGGTGCTGACCTTTACGCCGGGGGAGGTGAGCCGGACGGTCATCGTCGCTGTCCTCGGGGATACCCTGGACGAGGATGACGAAACCTTCTTCCTGAACCTCTCCAATCCCACCAATGCCACCATCACCGACGGGCAGGGGGTGGGGACGATTGTGGACGACGATGTCAACCTGCCACCGATAGCGGATGCCGGACCGGATCAGGATGTTCTGGTGGGTGCGACCGTCTATCTGGATGGTAGCAACAGCACTGATCCTGATGGTTATCTTCCCCTGGAGTATAAGTGGGAACAAACGGGGGGCACGCCGGTGATCTTGAGCAGTCAGACGGTTAGCCGCCCAATGTTTGTGGCGCCGGAAACCCCGACTGTGCTGACTTTCACGCTTTCAGTCACAGACGCCCTGGGTTTGCCCGGTTCGGCGGATTCCGTTGTTATTATAGTGAAGGATGAGGCTATCGCGGAGTTGATTGTTATCGGTGCCGATTCAGTGGTTGTTAGTAAGTCTCTGGTGCTGACGGCCGTGGTAGCCAGCGGTACCAATGTGATCTATCAATGGGATTTCGGCGACGGAACTGTTCTCCATGCCGGGCCCGTGGTTACTCACACTTATGGGATGACGGGTACTTACACGGTGATGGTCACAGCGAGCAACAGTGTCAGTGTGCTTACTGCTGCAAAAGAAGTGGAGGTGACAAATCCCCCCCTGGACAACAGAATCTATCTCCCACTGATTATGATGAATGAGGGCAAAAAGGCGCAAGACAGGATGTCCATAGGACTGGCCAAGTCGGTTAATGATACCTCTCTCCGCTATGCTGTTAACTGGCGTCGGTTGCGATGAGGTTACGCGGAATGAAGAATCACATCGCCCGTGCCCGATGGTGGATATGCGTGATGGTGCTCTTGGGCATCAGCACTGGAATGGCTGGCGGTTCGGATGCTCAGCAACCAGAGTGGAGCCAGCCGATGGAACTGGTTGCTCCCTTTCCGGGTGGGGATTGGCTTCCTGACATCACGGTGGACCCGCAGGGTGATGTTCATGTCATATGGTCTGGTGGGCAATGCTCCGCCAATTATGAAAAACCATGTCTGATGTATCAACGGCAACAAGGGGGAGTATGGCAACCGGCCTACGATGTTTTTCTGGACCAGGGTGCTGGTCAATCAGCTATTCGGGCTGCCATCGCGGCCGACCAGGCAGGACGTCTCCATCTGGTTTACTTGAAAGACTTCCTGTACATTGTCTACCAGCAGGTATGGGTTGCCAACGCGAACTCCGCCAGGGCTTGGTCAGAACCGCGACGAATGAGCGGTTTTGGGCACGCCTATTTTCCGGACATCGCTGTTGGCCCAGACGGAGTCCTGCACGCGGTGTGGACCGAGTCCACGCCAGGCAATCCCAGCAAGGACTGTCCACCGGGCCTCTGTTCTGATATTTTTTACCGGCAATCCACAGACGGAGGAATCCGCTGGTCTCCCCCCGTCAACCTCTCCCGTTCGGAAGTGGGAACGATGAAAGTACACGTTCTGGCTGACCACCTAAATCGGGTGCATGTTTTCTGGGAAGAGGGGGGTGACCGATGGGTTCCGAACGACCGTCGCATTGGCGTTGCCTATGTTCTCTCCGCTGACGGCGGGGTGACCTGGAGCGAGCCACAGGTCTTCACCCATCCTGAGGGAATTCCCCGCCAGATTATGGTAGGTGTGGACGGGCAGGGGCAGATTGTCGCGATCTGGAGACTGGTGCCAGGGGATGGGATTTACTACCAGGTTTCTCGGGACGGACAGGATTGGTCAGTACCCCAGCGGATTCCGGGTATCTGGCCTGTGGAAAGCATCGCCATTTATGACGATTATGACGTTATTGCCGATAGCCTCGGTCACCTGCATTTTGTCGTCTCCGGACGGGATTCGCCTACGGGGCAACAGGCTATCTTCCATCTGGAATGGGATGGCAGCACCTGGTCGTCTCCCGAGCAGGTCTCCCCTTCCGAGGGGTACCCGGAGTTTCCTCGCATCGCTGCAGGCCTGGGGAACAGGCTTCATGGGGTTTGGTATAGCAAGCAGTTGCCCGGCTATGAAGAAGGGCAGGTAACGCATGTTTGGTACAGCACCCGCGCCATCCCGGCCCTGGTCTGGACTCCGGCCCCGCTGTCCACGCCGACGGAGACCCCGCCGCCCCCGACCCGTACCCCCTTCCCGACGCCCACGCCGTTCCCCACCGTCCCGCCGGACGCCGTCCGCCCCTTTAACCCGCAGACCCTTTACACCGAGGGGGACGAGGTGACCAGCCTGATGATCTCCCTGCTGCCGGTCGCGCTGCTCATCGGGTTGGTCGTGATGATTTCCCGTGCCCGGCGGCGGTGAAACGGATGTGCCAGGCGCTTCCGGAAGTACCTGGCATATCTATGGAATGAGTTCGTATGCACATCCTGCTCTTAACCCAGGTTCTCCCCTACCCGCCTGACAGCGGGCCCAAAATCAAGACCTACCACGTGCTCCGCTACCTGGCCCAGCGCCATTCGGTGCACCTGGTCTCCTTTATCCGCTCCGATGCCGAACTGGCGCATATCCCCTTTCTGCGCCAGTACTGCCAGGACGTCCGGACCGTCCCCATCCGCCGCTCCCGCCCCCGGGACGGGTTGGCCTTCGCCCGGAGTCTGACGGACGGCCGGCCCTTCCTGGTCGTCCGGGACGACGACCCCCGGATGCACCGGGCGGTCGCCGGGGTCATGGACCGCGTGCCCATAGACGCCGTCCACGCCGACCAACTCACCATGGCCCAGTACGCCCTGCCGCTGGAGGGAGTTTACCGGGTCCTGGATGCCCACAATGCCGTCTGGACGATTTTCTATCAACTGGCCCGCCACACGCCCTTCGGGCCCCGCCGGTGGGCTCTGGACCTGGAGTGGCGAAAGTTGAAGCGGTACGAGGGGGAGATTGGCCGCCGGTTTGACGCCGTCACTGCCGTGAGCGAGGAGGACCGAGACGCGCTGGTAGAAGCCGACTGTCCCCCCTCCCGTATCACCGTTATTCCCATCGCGGTGGATACCGGGGAGACCGGTCCGGTGGAGCGCGCTCCCGGCGCGCGGGGGATTCTCCACATCGGGACGATGTACTGGCCCCCCAACATAGAGGGGGTCCTCTGGTTTGCCCGGCGGGTCTATCCGCTCATCCGGGAGCGGGTGCCGGATGCCCCGTTCTTCGTTGTGGGTGCGAGGCCCCCGGCGGAGATTTGCGCGCTGGAAGCGGAGATTCCGGGGATTCGGGTCACCGGCTACGTGGAGGACCCGACGCCATACATCCGGGAGAGTGGCGTCTTCATCGTGCCGCTTCGTACCGGGAGCGGGATGCGGGTGAAGATTCTCACCGCCTGGGCCTGGGGGATTCCTGTGGTCTCCACGTCGGTGGGCTGCGCCGGGATCCCCGTCCATCCGGGGACGGACATCCTGGTTGCTGATGGCGAGGCGGAGTTTGCCGCCGCCGTCCTGCGGGTCCTGGAGGACCGGGAGACTGCCGCGCGCCTGGCTGCGGCGGGCCGCCAGTACGTGGAGGAGCAGTTTGACTGGCGGGTCGTCTGCCGGAAACTGGATCAGGTATACGAGAGGGTGGGAGAATGAGGCGAATGTCTGCCCCATAAAGACACACGGGGTGGCGACCTGATGCCACCCCGTGTATCTGCTATCCCACTGCCACCGGGGGATGGGCCCGGGCGCGCCGTCGGAGGACCAGAAAAGCGGTCAGTCCGGCTACGGAGGCCACGGAGCCGATGACCGCTGCTCCGACCACCAGGATACGCCGCAGGCGGTGGGCGCGCTTATGTTGCCGCCGCGCCGCATCAATCAGTTCCCTCTTCAGACTCCGGGCAAAGGCCGGCGGCGGCTCTACGGGGACCAGCCACCGCTGGAGCTGTTCACTGATCTGGGCCAGTATCGCTTCTTGCTCCTCCATCGGTTCCTTCCAGATTTCTCTTCAATTCCAGCAGGGTGCGGTGATAGAGAGACTTGACGGCCCCCTCACTTCGCCCCATAATGGCTCCGATCTGCGCGTTGGACATCCCTTCCACAAATTTCAGAATCAACAACTCCTGCCGGTCCGGAGCCAGAGCCCGAAGGGCCCGCATCAATCTCTCCCGCTCCTCTTCCTCTTCCAGGATCTCCTGGGGATCGCTCCCGGTGGTCCGGGTGACCACCTGGTCCAGGGCGATGACCGGCCTCCGACGGCGGTCGCGCTGCCAGTTGACGACGATATTATGAGCAATCCGGTAGAGCCAGGCCGTGAAGGGGAGCCCCCGTTCCTGATAGCGGGGAAGGTGCTCCAGCGCCCGGTAAAACGTGCGCGCCGTCAGGTCTTCGGCGTCCTGAGGGTTCCCGGTGCGGTAATATAGGTAACGATAAATCTGGGCGACGTACCGCTCGTAGAGCAGACCAAAGGCTTCGGGGTCCCGTTTGGCCCGCTCCACCAGTTCCCTCTCGTCGCTGGGGGGGCGGTCGGACCGGCCAAGAGCGTCTTCTGCTAATGAAAACACCGTTCCCCCCTCAAGGTTGCGTCTCTTCCGCCCGCCGGAGGACGGCCTGGATTTCGGGCTGGGAAAGGAAACAGGAACGGAGAGTGGGGTCGCTCAGGGGGTCGGCAATTTGGTGGATGAAATCCGCCGCGATGCGAAAGTGGACCCGGGCAATCTGGGGGTCGTCGGTGGCCCGTCCCAGAGCCGCGTGGAGTTGCCAGAGGAGCCAGCGGCTGGGAATGGCATGGGCATGGCCCAGGGCGGCCTGCAGGACATTCTGGGCCATGGACCGGTCTCCCCGCGCCAGATACGCCCGCCCCTGGAGGAACTGGGCCCGGGCAGCATGCAGTTCGCTGCGAACCGTGGCGGCTTCGTCGGCCAGTTCTCGGGCGATGGCCAGCGCCCGGTCCACTTCTCCCTGGCGCAGGAACGCGTCGCCCAGGTTATATAGCGCCTGCAGTGACAGGTCTTTGTCCCGGATTTCTCGCGCCCGGGATAGCGCCTGATTCAGGGCCTGCATCGCTTCGCTGTACCGCCCCATCAAGAGCATATCCACGCCCAGGTTTCGGGAAATATCTATGGAGATGCGATCAGCCCCGGCCTGGGCTGCCAGCATAGCCGCTTCTTCGTGATAGCGAAGCGCCCGGTCCAGATCGCGCAGTTCCTGATAGAGTTCTCCCACGTTGTTCAATACCGCTGCGGTCCGATGCTCGTCTCGCAGGGAGCGAAAACATTTCAAGGCATCCTCGTATGCCGCGATGGCTTCTTCTATCTGCCCGGCGAAGTCGTATGCAATTCCCAATCCCAGCAGCGTCCTCCCCAGTTCATACAGGTCCGGGGTGCGCTGGAGCGCGCTGCGGGCCTGGCTCAGGGTGCGGATGGCTTCCTCAATTCGGCCCTGTTTCCAATAGAGGGTCCCCAATCCGATCCAGGCCCGGATGCGAGGAGGGTTGATCCCGTTGGCTTCCGCTTCTTGGAGCGCTTTTTGGTATTCCTCTTCCGCGACGGCGTATTCCCCCATGCCGTTATGGCAATCCGCCGCGCCGATCAGTGCCTCCACCCGCTGCACCGGGTCTGGGGAATGGTCCCGAATGGTCTGGAAATCGGAGAGGGCGGTGTAATCTCCCATCAGGACGCGGGCGCGTCCCCGATGCAGCAGGAGGTCCCAGCGCAGGTGCTCCTGCTCGGACGAAGGGGGTGGGGAGCCGATCAGGTCCAGGCCCTCGTTGGCCAGTTGGATCGCCTGCTGATAATGCCCGCTGGTGATCTCTTCCTGGGCTCTTTTCAGCAGTTGCTGGCCAGTCTGTAGCCGGGTGATCCGATCTGTCGGGGATGTTAAAGCCATCGTCCCTCCTCTGAAGGCTGATTATAGCCTGTTCGGGCTTCTTCGTCAACATGGGTACTCTATGGGGCGTGTCCCATTCCCGTCGGGGAGGAGCCGACACGTTTCCTGCAGACCCCTTGGCGAAGGTCATTGCGAGCCCGAAGGGCGAAGCAAAGGGTCATTGCGAGCCCGAAGGGCGAAGCAAAGGGTCATTGCGAGTCCGAAGGGCGAAGCAATCTCTGAAGCCGTGAGGAGATTGCTTCGGGCGCTGTGCGCCCTCGCAATGACTCCTTCGGGCGCTGTGCGCCCTCGCAATGACCCCCTAGCCGTCATTGCGAGCCCCCGAAGGGGGCGAAGCAATCTCCCTGCCACCATATGGAGATTGCTTCGGGCGCTGTGCGCCCTCGCAATGACTCCTTCGGGCGCTGTGCGCCCTCGCAATGACTCCTTTGGGCGCTGTGCGCCCTCGCAATGACTCCTTTGGGCGCTGTGCGCCCTCGCAATGACTCCTTTGGGCGCTGTGCGCCCTCGCAATGACCCTTCCGCCGTAGCGCAGGATGTTCGCCTGTGCCCGGACCGCCCTGGCGGCCTGTGCTGTGGTGGCGCGGACTTGCGGCCCTTGTCTCTCTCCCGTTTTGTTGTATACTGGAACTAGAGTCCGGAAGGGCGTGGGAAGGAATCCATTATGTGGGGAGACCTGGTCAGACGGGGGTCGGGTCAACTGGTGGCTTTGATGCCGGAGCCGGATGTGGACCTGCTGGCAGAGACCATCGTCGCGTTCGCCAACGCTGACGGCGGGACCGTTGTGCTGGGGATAGACGAAACCGGAAGGTCCACGGGCGCCATCTACCCCGAGGAGATGGAGGGGCTGCTCCGGGATGCCCTTCGCGAATGCCGTCCTCCTCTGGAAGTGGAATGCCAGCAGGAGGAGGTCGCGGGGGGATTCGTGTTCTACGTGCGCGTTCCCCGGAGCACGGAACTCCATAGTCTCTCCGATGGGCGGGTAGTGATCCGGCGGATGGGGGAGAACCGTCCCCTCTCAGGCGAGGAGATTCGTCACCTGGCCGCCACCAAGTCCAGCGGCGATTATGAGACGCAGGTCGTTGCCGGGGCCCGACGGGAGGACCTGGATGAGGACGTGATTCAGGAATTCCTCCAGCGGTGGCAGGAGAAACAGCATCGGCCCTGGACTCGTCCGGCGGAGGAATTGCTGACCCAGATTGGGGCGCTGGACGACGACGGACACCCGACGGTCGCGGGCCTTTTGCTGTTTGGTCGGGAGCCGCAGGTCTTTCTCCCCCAGAGTGGGTTGGTGTTTGTGAAGTTCCTGGGGAGCGAGCCGCGCGGGGAGGGGGGAGGAGCGGGCTATGGCCGACGGGAAGACATCGTTGGCCCGCTGGCCCGCGTCATCCAGCGGGCCTGGACGGTGGTCATGGAGGAGATGCGGACCGGCGCGGTGGTCAAAGGGCTGGAGCGGGTGGAGCAGACCGAATATCCGCCTGCCGCTGTCCGGGAGGCCCTGGTCAACGCGGTGGCCCACCGCGATTACCGTCTGCGGGGACGGCGGATTGAAGTCCGCATGTTCACAGACCGCATGGAAATCATCAGTCCAGGGGGGCTTCCGGGCTACATCACCCTGGATAACATCGTGGAAGAGCACTTCTCCCGCAACCCGCGCATCGTCGGAGCGCTCTACTACTGGGGATATATTGAAGAATTGGGGCTGGGGATAGACCTGATGATTGAGGAGATGACGGCGGCAGGCCTCCCGCCGCCCCAGTTCCGGGCCGAACCATATCTCTTCAGCGTGACGTTGTATAATCGGAGGGAGCGCCCCCCGATGGCCCAGTGGCAGCGGACGATGAACGAGCGCCAGATGAAGGCGCTGGAGTACATCCGGCGGTACGGGCGCATCACCAATCGGGAGTACCAGACCATCTGCCCGCACGTCAGCCCGGAGACGCTGCGGCTGGACCTGGCGGACTTGGTGGAGAAGGGGGTGCTGATTAAAGTGGGGGATAAGAAGGGGACGTATTATATTCTCAAGTGAGGTTCCGGGGGCGCGGTCATCCGAACAGAACCTCCACGTCCTCCCGGGTGAGGGATTTGAAGAAACTCTCCTCGGTGACGATGAGTTGTTCCACCAGGCCCCGCTTTTTCTCCTGTAACTGGAGCATCTTCTCCTCTACCGTATCCCGGGCGATGAGTTTGTAGATAAAGACGGGCTTCTCTTGACCGATGCGGTGAGCCCGGTCGGCGGCCTGCATCTCCACGGCCGGGTTCCACCACGGGTCCAGGTGGATGACGTAGTCGGCGGCGGTCAGGTTGAGCCCCACGCCCCCCGCTTTCAAGCTCAGCAGGAAGAACGGCACGCAGGGGTCGCTCTGGAACCGGTCCACCTGCCCTTGCCGGTCCCGGGTCTGACCGTCCAGGTACGCGTAGGGGATTCCTCGCTCCTCCAGGCCGGCCCGCACCCGCTTGAGCACTTCCACGAACTGGGAGTAGACCAGCACTTTGTGGCCTTCGGAGCGCAACGTCTCCAACGTCTCAAAGAGCAACTCAAACTTGGCCGGTTCCCCCCGGTAGGTCGGCTCCACCAGCGCCGGGTGGATGCAGACCTGGCGCAGGCGCAGCAGTCCCTCCAGAATCTTCATCCGGGCGTCGTCCATCCCGTTCGTCGCGATCAGCCTCAGCAACTCGGCCCGGTAGCGATCGCGCACCCGGGTGTAGAGTTTCCGCTGGGCCGGTTCCAGTTCCACGAAGAGAATCCGTTCGGTGCGCGGGGGGAGTTCGGGCGCCACCTGCGCTTTCGTGCGGCGGAGGATGAAGGGATAGACCAGTTTTCTCAGGGTGGAGGCTGCCTCTTCGTCCCGGCGGCTCTCTATGGGGTTGGCGAAGTTCTCCTTGAAGGATTCCAGATTCCCCAGCAGTCCCGGATTGACAAAGGCGAATTGGGACCAGAGTTCAAAGGTGTTGTTTTCCACCGGCGTCCCGGTCATCACCAGGCGGTGATCGGCGTTGAGGAGGCGGGCCGCTCGCGCCGTCTTGGCGAGGGGGTTCTTGATGGCCTGCGACTCGTCCAGGATGGCGTAGTGGAAGCGGTAGGAGCGCAGGAACTCTATGTCCCGGAGCATCGTGCCGTAGGTCGTCAGCACGATGTCGTACTCGTCAAAGATGGACGGGTCCTTGCGGCGGCCGGCCCCCATGAATTCCAGGACCCGCAGTCCGGGGGTGAAGCGCGCCGCTTCCCGCTGCCAGTTGACCAGGAGGGACCTGGGCACGACCAGCAGGGATGCTCGTTCGGCCTCTCCCCGTTCCTTCAGTGACTGTAGGAAGACCAGCGCCTGGACAGTCTTGCCCAGGCCCATGTCGTCGGCCAGGATGCCGCCGAAGCGGTACTCGTGCAGGAAGTGGAGCCAGTCCACTCCGGCCTTCTGGTATGGGCGGAGTTCACCCTGAAACCCCTGGGGGAGTGGCTGCGGGGTAATCCGCTCAAACGCCCGCAGCTGCTCCCGTCGTTGGTGGAAATCCGTCGCGGCCTGGACCTCGGCCGCGTCTTCCAGAAGGCGGTCCAGGAGCGGCGTCTGGACGTCCCGGACCCGCAGCCCTGTTGCCGTCTCCTCCGCCAGTCCCAGGAGATATTTGTACCGCTCCAGCCAGTCCGGGGGGATCTGCCCGAAACTGCCATCGGCCAGTTTGACGTATCGCTCGCCCCGGCGGACTGCCTTCAGTACCTCCTTGAGGGAGATGGACTGGTCGCCGTACTGGACGACGGCCTCTATGTCAAACCAGTCTATGCCGGAGGAGATGGAGACGCGCAGGACGGGCTCGGCCTTCTTGAGGCGGGCGGAGCGCAGCCGCTCCTCGCCGTAAATCTCAAACCCGGCCTCCGTCAGGAGGGGGATGGACTGAGTGAGGAAGTCCAGCGGGTGGGTTCGGGCGCGCAACTGGAAGGCGGCGGGCCCGTACTGGTATCCGGCCCGCTTCAGGCCGTAACGGGCGTCGGTGAGCAACTGGTAGTAGGAGGTCTCTTTCGCCAGGTCCCGGTGGATGCGGATGAGGGACCAGGGCTCCGGCCCCGGGTGGGCGGTCACCGCTGTGGCCTTCGGGTTAGCTTCTACCTCGTAGTCCCCGTACCCGAAGGCCAGGTCGGCCCAGATGGTGCCACCCTCTTCCCGCAGGTAGAGCCGGGGGACCGGTTCGGCCCGTACCTCTTCCACCTGGATGACGTCGCCGCGCAGGGGGAGGCGCTCGGCGAGACGAGGGAGAAACTCCTGCTGGAACTTTTGCTCCTCCTTCAGCGGGATAGTGAAGGAGAGGCGGGACAGGATGCTCAGGACGTCCGGATTGTTGACCGGTGTCAGGATGCTCCCTGCCAGGACCCACGGGGGAGTATGGGAGATAATGGTAAAGTTGCCATGGCTGGTGGAGTAGACGACCCCGTCCACGACAACGCCCGCATCCAGTTTCAGTCCCCCCGAGTCGCGAACGAGGGCGATTTCTATGTTGGCCGGGCGGTCCCGCCATTGCAGGCGGCGGAGGAAGCGGTTCCCGCTGAGGAGAAAAATGGGCACCTGGTGGCGGGCCAGGATAAGCAGATATTTGCCGAAAGTGTCTGCCGATGGAGCGCCGTAGGCATACGTATAGGGGTAGTAGGGGGAAACCGCCGTGAGCATCAGGTTGCAGATGTGGGCCGCTTCCGGAGGCAGATTGACGCAGGCGTAGGGGTCCAGCGGAGATTGAACTCGGGCGGCCTTTTCTTCCCAGGAGCGGTCGCGCTCCAGGTACTGAGCGACGGCTTCGGGGTCGTCGGTAGGAAGCGAATCGGCGTTCGGCCAGCGGGAGGTCAGGATAAAGTAGGGGTGGAGATAAAAGGCCGTTGAGGATTGCTGGAGGCCGAAGATCAGGATGTAGGGTGTGGTAATGGCAGACGGGGCGGCCGGAGCGGTCCGCTTCGGCAGCGAATCCAGCAGGCGGCTGAGGCGGTAATCCCAGCGGTCCTCTATGGAGCTCACCCGCTCGCTGACCTTCAGCGCCGCCGCGATGATGTGCTTGCAGATGTACCCCTTGGCCGCATAAGGGCAGGTGCAGGAAACGTTCAGTTTGTTATCGCTCACCGCCCTCAGGGCGACGGTATACGTGTTTCCGGTTCCCCGCACGCTGCAGGTGGCCGATTCATCGTCCAGGGAGAGGATGGTTACCCGACCTTCCTGGTAGTAATGGCGCCCCCGCCGGATGATTTCCCAGGAATAGGGGGCAATTCGTTCTGGAACCAGCAGTTCGCGCGTCAGATACGGCATCGGATGTTCCGAAATATTCCGTGATCCCCCTGGCCATCGGATGGGGTTTAAGAGAATATACCACATTTCCCGAGAAAGTGCCAGTCCCTCGCCCCTCTTTAAAACCGTGATTTATCTTTGGACAGGATTTACAGGATGAACAGGATGTAGCGAAGACAGGATTTACAGGATGAACAGGATGTAGCAAAAACCCTGCAAAATCTTGTCAATCCTGTCAATCCTGTCAATTCTACCACCTGATGGGATTCAACGCCTCTTTGAGGATTGCTACAGGCGTGATATAATAGAATTAGAGTCTACAAGGCCGTGAAAGTCCATCGGAGGTAATAGCGTGAGCGTTCGTGTCCGTTTTGCTCCCAGCCCCACCGGGGAGCCCCATATCGGCAATGTGCGCACCGTCGTCTTCAACTGGCTCTTTGCCCGCAAGATGGGGGGCCAGTTCATCCTGCGGATTGAGGATACCGACCGGGTCCGCTACCAGCCGGAGACCATTCCCGTCATTATGGAAGGCCTGCGCTGGCTGGGATTGGATTGGGATGAGGGCCCGGGCCTGGAGGAATTGAAGCGCGCTGGGGTGGAAAACGCCGAGGCTTACGCCGTCGGCGGGCCTTACGGGCCCTACATCCAGTCCGAGCGGTTGCCCCTCTACAAGCAGGTGGCGGAGGAACTGATCGCCGCCGGGTGGGCCTACCGCTGCAATTGCACCCCGGAGCGACTGGAGGAGGTCCGGCAGGCCCAGCGGGCGCGCGGCCAGCCCCCTATGTACGACCGCCACTGCCGCTATCTCCCGCCCGATGCCATCTCCCCGGACGAACCCCACGTCATCCGGCTCAAGGTCCCCCTCACCGGCCGGACCGTCTTCCAGGACGTCATCCGGGGCGAGGTGGTCTTTGAGAACGCCGGGATTGACGACCAAGTGCTCCTGAAATCGGATGGCTTCCCCACCTACCACCTGGCTGTGGTGGTGGACGACCACTCCATGAAAGTGACCCACGTCATTCGCGGCGACGACTGGGTCCCCAGCACACCCAAGCACGTCCTGCTCTACCAGGCGCTGGGCTGGGAGATGCCCGTCTTTTGCCACGTCCCGCTGGTGACGATGCCCGGCGGCAAGAAACTGGCCAAGCGGGCCGGCGCCACGTCCATCACCGAATTCCGCAAACAGGGGTACCTGGCAGAGGCGCTCCTGAACTTTCTGGCCCTCCTGGGCTGGGCGCCGGGCGAGGGAGAGACGCAGGAGATTTTCAGCCGGGAGGAGCTGATAGAACGATTTGACCTCTATCGGGTCAACCGGGCTCCGGCGGCTTTCTCCTACGACAAACTGGACTGGATGAACGGTGTCTACATCCGTAGCCTCTCTTCGGACGAACTGCTGGAGCGGCTGCTCCCCTTCTGGCAGGAAGCTGGGCTGGTGCCGGTGCCCTGCCCGCCCGAGACGCGCGCGGTCCTGCGGCGCATCGTCCCCCTGATCCAGGAGCGCATCAAGCACCTGACCGATGTGGTGGAGATGACGGATTTCTTCTTTGTGGACATCGCGCCGCCCTCTGCGGAGCAGTTGCTGGCCCAGGGGCTGGACGCCGAAAAGGCGCGGGAGGTCCTGCGGCGGACGCGCGCGGTGCTGGCGGACGTGCCTGAATTCTCCGAGGAAGCGATAGAGCCGTCGCTGCGGGCGCTGGTGGAGGAATTGGGCCTCTCCAACCGACAGGTCTTCGGCCTTATCCGCATCGCCACCACCGGCAAGGCCGTCTCCCCGCCCCTCTTCGGCACTCTGAGCATCCTGGGACGGGAGCGGGTGCTGGCCCGGCTGGAGGCGGCGGAGCGGCAACTTATGTAAGGTGACAGTCACCTTCAAGGTGACTGTCACCTTCTCCGGAGGTGAAAAATGCCCGGACCCTTTCCCGGAATGGACCCATATCTGGAGGACCCGGCCCATTGGCCGGATGTCCATCAGCGGCTGATCACCTACATCGCCGACACCCTCGGCCCCGGCCTGCGCCCCCGCTACCACGCCCGCATCGGCGAGCGGGTCTACATCCTGGAGCCGCCGCAGATGTTCTACCCGGACGTGACAATTGTCCGGCAGCCGTTGGCCGTGCGGGAGCCCGCTCCGGTCTATGCGGGTACAGACGTGGCGGAAGTGGAGACAGAGGTCGCGGTAGACACGCCCGTTCTGGTGACCCTGCCCCCGCTGGAGCATCGGGAGCCCTACCTGGAGATTGTCCGCGCGGCCGGGGGCGAGGTGGTGACGGTCATTGAGGTGCTCAGTCCGACCAACAAGACCCCGGGAGAGGGCCATCGGCTCTATCGCTCCAAACAGCAGGAACTGCTGGATACTCCGATCCACCTGGTGGAAATAGACCTGCTCTCCACCGGCCTGCACACCGTGGCGCTCTCGGAGGAGGCCCGTGCCAGCTTGCCCCCGCACCGGTACCTCATCTGCGTCCGACGGGGGCCGGAGCGGCGCCGCTTTGAGGTCTACCCCATCCCCCTGAGCAAGCGGCTCCCCCGGATGCGTATTCCCCTGAAAGAGCCCGATCCGGATGTGGTGCTGGACGTCCAGGCCGTCCTGGACCGCTGCTACGACAACGGCGGCTACGCCGACCTGATAGACTACCGCCGCCCGCCGTCCGCTCCCCTCTCCCCCGAAGAGGCCGCCTGGGTGGATGGCCTGTTGCGCGGGAAGGAGCTGCGGTGAAAGGCGCGAGCCGAGTCGGCGAGTAGGGGGTTGCGGCGAGCGGCCTGGCCGTTCGCCGCAAATCCCATTTTTCTCGGGAGGTGGAATGAAAAGTTATCGCAAGGAACTCTGGTTCCACATCCCTCAGCGACGGGCTTTCATCAACATCACTCCCCAGGTGGAAGAATGCCTGCGGGAGAGCGGCATTCAGGAGGGCCTGTGCCTGGTCAACGCCATGCATATTACCGCCTCTGTTTTCATCAATGACGACGAACCGGGACTCCATCGGGATTTTGATGAGTGGCTGGAGGGACTGGCGCCCCATGAACCGGTGGCCCGCTACCGCCACAATCGTACCGGTGAAGATAACGCCGATGCTCATCTCAAGCGGCAGATTATGGGGCGGGAGGTGGTGGTGGCCGTGACGGGCGGACGACTGGACTTTGGTCCCTGGGAACAGATATTCTACGGCGAGTTTGACGGCCGACGCCCCAAGCGGGTACTGGTCAAAATCATCGGGGAGTAAACGCTCCATGTCCCCCAATCTCTGGATAGACATCGCGGGGTGGATCGGCGTCGCAGCCCTGCTGGTGGCCTACGCGCTGGTCTCCACGCGCAAACTGGAGGGCGATTCCCCCCTCTACCAGGTCCTCAATGCCCTGGGAAGCCTTCTGCTCATCGTCAATTCCAGCTACTACCGGGCCTTCCCGTCGGTGGGCATCAACGTCGCCTGGGTCGGCATCGCCCTTTATGCCCTGGCGCGGTGGAGGTGGAAGGGAACGCGGACGAGCGCGGATGTTTGAAAATCCGCGTCTATCCGCGTCCATCCGCGTCCCACTTCAGGAGCTATTATGACCGAGATCGCCATTCTGCCCGAACGCTGTACCCGCTGCGGCGCGTGTGTGGCCCTCTGTACCGGCCGCGTCTTCCGGCAGGAATCGGACCGGGTTGTCGTCGCCGACGCGGCGGCCTGCTGGCTCTGTGGCCACTGCGTCGCCGCCTGCCCGGCCGACGCCGTCCTCCACAGCGAGTACCCGCTGGAGGAATGCCCGCCCCTGGACCCGGCCCGCCTGCCCTCCGTGGACGCGCTGGAGACCGCCCTGCGGGCCCGCCGCTCCGCGCGCGTCTTCCGGGACCGACCGGTGCCCCAGGAGGTGGTCCGGGAACTGGTGGAGGTGGGCCGCTGGGCTCCCAGCGCCAGCAACGCACAGCCGGTGGACTGGCTGGCCCTGGACGACCCCGCCCGCATCGCCACCCTCAGCGCGCAGACCGTCGCCGTCCTGGCCCAGACGGCGCGCCTTCTGCGCAACCCCCTGGTCCGCCTTCTCCTGCGCCTGACGGCGGGCGCCGAGCAGGTGCGGAAGGGAATGGAGAGCGTGCCGGATTTTGAGCGGCTGGCCCAGCGCCACGCCCAGGGGGAGGACCCCATTTTCTTCCGCGCGCCCGTCCTCCTGATCGCCCACGTTCCCCGGGACGACTACTTCGGTCGGGAGGACGCCACGTACGCGGCCTACAACGTGATGCTGGCGGCCCATTTGCGCGGGCTGGGAACCTGCCACATCGGGTACTTCACCGTGGCGCTGGCCCGCAGCGCGCGCCTGCGGGCCACCCTGGGCCTGCCGCCCGACCGCCGGGCCGTCATCGCGATGGCGCTGGGCTACCCCCGCTACCGTTTCCACCGCCTTCTCCCCCGCCGCCAGCCCGAAGTGACCTGGAGCGAGTAAAGAACCACCAAGACACAAAGAAACAATTGTGCTTTTTAAAGTTTAATTTACAACTTTGTGTCTTCGTGTCTTCGTGGTTAATCTAAAGAATGAACGGTCAACCTACAGGGATCACCTTCAACATTCAACGCTTCAGCACGGAGGACGGGCCGGGCATCCGGACCACCGTCTTCCTGAAGGGCTGTCCCCTTCGGTGTGCCTGGTGCCACAATCCGGAAGGGCTCTCCCCCCGGCCGGAGTTGGTCTGGTACGACGTCCGCTGCATCGGCGCGCGGGACTGCCTGCGCGCGTGCCCCGTCGGCGCGCTGGAACTGACCCCGGCGGGGATGCGTATAGACCGGGAACGCTGTACCGTCTGCGGGGAGTGCGCCCGGGCATGCCCGGCGGCCGCGCTGGAGGTCATCGGGCGGGAGTGGACCCCGGAGGCGCTCTTCGCCGAGATTGAGAAGGACCGGGTCTTCTACGAGACCTCCGGCGGTGGGGTGACCTTCTCCGGCGGCGAGCCGATGCGCCAGTCCGACTTTGTCCGGGAGGTGGCCCGTCTCTGCCGCGAGGCCGGTATCTCCGTCGCCCTGGATACCTGCGGCGCCGCCCCCTGGGAGCGGTACGAGGAGGTCCTCCCCTTCATGGACCTGGTCCTCTACGACCTGAAAATCTGGGACCCCGACCGCCACCGGGCGGCGACGGGGGTGGACAACGCGCGGATTCTGGAGAACGCGCGCCGCATCGCCGCGGCGGGCCACCCGATGTGGATTCGCACCCCCGTCATCCCCAGCTACACCGCCGATGAGGCCAACATCGCCGCGCTGGCGGCCTTCATCGCCGACGAACTCCCCTCCGTCCAGCGGTGGGACCTGCTGGCCTACACCAACCTGGGCCAGCCCAAGTACCACCGCCTGGATCGGCCCTACGCGCTGGAGGGCGTTCCGTTGCTGACGCGGGAGGAGATGGAGGCCGTCCACGCCGTGGCGCTCCGGCGGGTGCCCGTCGCCCGCTGGTCCGGCGCGACGCGGCATATGGATTCTCCCATCGGTCCGTAGAGGTGACAGTCACCTTGCAGGTGAGGGGTTTCTCTGAAGAAAATCAGAGGTTTCTCTGTTGTAAGACGGAAAGGTTTATGCTTTAATATACCCAGAGAGCCCTGCGGCCTGTTGTTGGAGGCTGGGTTTCTGCGCACTGAGAGCACGTCCTGTCCAATCCCCAAGGAGGTGATTATGCCCCCCATTCTGCTGGCCGGTGACGTAGATGCCATTAAAGACTTCGTCTTTGAGACCTCCTCCCTGCCTCAAATCTCCGGAGGGAGCGACCTCCTTCTGGAATGCGAAGAATGCATCCGGAGCGATCTGCAAAAACAGTTCGGTTATAAGGTGGTTTACTGTGGCGGAGGGGGTTTCCTTCTGGAAGTAGACGCCGAGAAGGCAGAAGAGGTCAAGCGGGCCATTGAGCGCCGCTACCTGAAAACCACAGGCATTGCCACGGTGACCATCGTATGCGAAACGGAGGCCCTGCCCGATCTGCCCCAGAGTTGGCCCCAGGACGGCTGGGCGGCACGGATAGCCCGGGCTTCGGAGGAGTCGGTGCAGGCCGGCGACTTCGCCCGGCGTATGGCCGCCCTTGCCTCTCGGATGCACGAGGCGAAAACGCGAAAGACCGGCTCTCCCTTCTACGAGGCGTTCCCCTTCGGGCGACGGTGCGACCGCTGCGGCAAACGGATGGGAGCCTATCCGGACCCTGTGGAGGGGGAGAAGGTTCTCTGTCCGATCTGTAAGCGTAAGCGGCGGGATGACATTGGCAGAAAGAAGGCAGGGATGGACATCCGGGGGCAGTTCAACCAGGAGTTCTGGGGGTATTACGGCAAAAGATTTCCGGCCAAGCAACCGGAAGACCTGGACACCCTGGTCCGCGAGGCTCGTCGGGGATACCTGGCCTTCCTGTACGCCGATGGGAACGACATCGGCCGCTGCCTTCAGCAAGCACGTTCCGAAGCGGAATACCGGGCCCTTTCCCAGGCCCTGACCGATGGAACGAAGCAGGCCCTTTTTGATGCGTTGGCACAGGTGTGCGGAAAGGCACTCCGGGAACGGAAGTACTGGCCCTTTCACATTCTCAACATCGGCGGGGATGATGTCACCCTGCTCATCCAGGCCGGGTACGCCTGGGAAGTGGCCGTGCGGTTCCTGGAACTCTTTGAAGAAAAGGTCAACACGCGTCTGAAGGATGCTCTGGGCTCTTGGCCGTCAGGATGGCCCGAGCGGATCACGGCCTCCTGCGGCATCGCCATCGCCGATGTCAAGTACCCGATGCGCTACTTTGAGCGCCTGGCTAACGACCTGCTCAGAGAGGCCAAAAAGTTGGCCAAGAAAAATCCGGGCCAGCCGACGAGCGCTGTGACCTTCCTCTGGCTTCCCACCCCGGTTGCCAGCGAGAAGGCGGAGCCCCTGATGGCCTTCTACCGTCCATCCGGGGATCTCCGACTGACGGCGCGCCCCTACACGCTGGAGCAGGCGAGGGCGATCCTGGAGGCCAGCCGGAAGGTGGCAAGATGGCCGCGGACGCTCCGCCACCGCTGGGCCGAGGCCCTGGCGCAGGGGGTATTTCCTTCGGTCAACCTCATCCACTACGACATCGCCCGCCGCCAGGAGCAGAAGCGAGTGGATATGTACCAGACACTGGTTGAGATTGGCTGCCTGGTCCGCCCCGAAGAGGGCGATATCCCGGCCCCGATCTGGTACCAGGTTCGGGAAAACAACCAAACGGTCTGGAAGACGGCGCTGCTGGACGCTCTGGAACTGGCCGAACTGGAGGCCACAAGGCCGGAGGTTGAAGAAGAGGAGGCAGAGTGATGCAGCAACTTGTCGTTCAGGTGTACTTTGATCTGGACACGGCCCTGCATACGACCGGGAATCTGCGCCGGTTAGGGGTGGATAAGGCATTGGCCCGCGATGCCAGCGGGCAGTGGGTCCTGCCGGCCACCACGGTGAAGGGCTTTCTGCGGGAGCGGGCGGAGGTCCTCCTGCGCACCTGGGGGCATCCGGTGTGCACCGGCCCGGAGCCGGCGACGATGTGCGACGACCAAACCCTGTGCCTGGTCTGCCGGGTCTTCGGCAACCCACGCCATCCCTCGGCCCTGCGCTTTCAGGACGGGCATCCGCTGGACGGGTTCGGGGAAGCGTCCTTCGTGCGCAGCGGTGTGGCCATCAGCCGCTACCGCCGGGCTGCCTCTCCCCAGCGGCTGTTCTTCCTGGAGACCACCGCGCCGATGCCCACGCGATGGTGGGCCGAGTGTACCGGCTATTTTCCAGATTCGGGCGCGGCGAAGATGGCCGCGGCGCTCGTCGCCCTGGCCGCCCGAGGGGGATGGGCCATCGGCGGCGGGAAGGCGCGCGGGCTGGGATGGATTAAGGAGGTGAAAGTGAAGGCGACCCTGAACGGGGTGGAAATCCCGGAGCAGGATCTGATGCCATTCTGGCAGGCCTGGAAGGAGGGCAGAGATGTGGCTGAAGATTGAGCCCCAGGAGCCAATTCTGGTGGGGGAAGTGCGGGCCGACTCCCAGTTCCTGGTAGGACAGACTTACATTCCGGGCCGGGTTCTCCGGGGAGCCTGGGCGGAATGGCTGGCCCAACAGGGCCTGGAGGATACCCGGATCCTGGAGACTGTGGGCCGGGTCCGCCTCGGGAACTTCTTCCCCGCCGCCGAGATGGCTGGCTTCCGATACGCCCTCCCCCTGCCGATGAGCGCGATGAGTTGTAAGAAGGCAGGGGGCTTCCGCAGCGAGCCCCTCCCCGAACGACACGGCGTGGTGGACACCCTGTTGCCCCACCTTGCCTATCATCTGCTGGAGCAAAAGGGAGCCCGATTCTCTGTGCCCTTCTCCCTGATCTGCACGAAATGCAGGGACCGGCTGGAGGCCTACGGCGGCTTCTACGCGGTGTATGACCTTTATGGGACGGAACGCTTCGTCCTTTTCCGCCCTCGCTTTCACGCCCAGACTAAAGTGGCCCTGAGCCGCCACCGCCGCGCCTCCGCGGAGGGGATGCTCTACACCGCCTCGGCCCTGAGCCCATATGTGCCTGCGCCGGATAGGGAGGGAGCAGAAGCCCGGCTCGTCTTCGTGGGGCGGGTGGATGCGGAAGATTACGAAGCCCTGAAGGAGGCCCTGGGGAAGGTCGCCCTGGGCGCCCTCCACACCCGGGGCTACGGCAAGGTAGCGCTCAAGGATGCCGAGGTGGACCTTCCGCCTCTGCGGGAACGCCTGGAGGCCTTCAACAAGACCCTGAAAGCCCTCTGGCAGGACCTGCGGCGTTTGGCGGCCAACGGGCAGGACCTGCCCAATGAACCGCCAGCGGGGGTGTACTTTTCGGTGGACCTCCTGGCCCCCGGGGTGTTCCGCGAAAGGAGCCTGCCCACCCTGGTGCCCTCTCTGACCCTCGGCGGCCAGACGCTCCGGCCCATCTTCTGGATGACCCGCCCCGATATGGCCAGCGGCTGGTCCAACGCTTGGGGGTTGCCCAAGCCCACCCATCTGGCCGCCCGGATGGGAAGCGTCTACGTCTACTGCTGGGATGGCCCGAAGGAAGAATTGCTCCCCCTCCTTCAAGCCCTGGAGAAGGAGGGCATCGGCGGGAGGCGGGACGAGGGCTTCGGCGAATGCCTGGTCTGTCATCCATTCCATCAGGAGGTAGAGGAAAGATGAAACGGCTTACCGATAATCCGCGAAAGAATGCTCACATTACGCGCCAGATCGCGGCTCGGGAAGGAGAACTGGTACGAGTGGCCCAGAATCTGGCGGATAGGCTGAAAACCATCTTCCAGAGAGAAGAGAGAAAGCCTCTGAGTGACAAGGAGCACAAAGAGCGGCAACTGCGAAATATTCAGTCAGTGGCTGAACAAAGCTCATCCTGGCTTCCGGTAGAGCTGTTCATACGCTATCAGGCTGCCAGGAAAGAAATCTACCTGGAGTGGGCCCAAGAGGCGAACCAGACGCTCGCCGCTTTGCGTCAGCAGGCGCAGGCTATTGTAGGCACGGATGAAACTGCCCTGGTAGAAGCGGTACATATGGAGTTGGTACGGCGCACGCTGGGCTATACCGTGCGGTGGCACGTCTGGCACGCAAAAGGTGAGTCCCAGATGCAGAAAGGAGGAAAGCAATGACCACCCTCCTTTGTTTTTCAAGTTTTATAAACCGCACCATCATCAAAGCCACGCTGGAGATGGAGACGGCGCTCGCCGTCGGCAGCCGCCTCTCCCTGGAGCCCACGGGCACCGATATGCCGGTCCTCAAAGACCCCAACGGCCGGCCCTTTATCCCTGGCTCCTCCATCAAGGGCGTGGTGCGCTTCCAGGCGGAGCGGATCCTGCGCACCTGGAACAGGCCGCCTCACTTCTGGGCCTGCGACCCCTTCGGCGAGCCGTGCGTTCCGGAGAAAAGCCGGGATGGCCGCAAGGGGAAAGAGGAACTCTGGGAGGAATCAAAGCCGAGCGACGCCGTTTTCGCTCAGATGGTCTTTGAGGCCAGTTGCACCGCCTGCCGCCTCTTCGGCTCCCCGTGGTTCGCCGGGCGGGTGGCCTTCAAGGACGCCTGCCTGACCAACGCCGACGTCCTGCCCATCGTCACCCAGATCCGGGACGGGGTGGGGATTGACCGGGACCTGGGCGCGGCCCGCACCGGGGTCAAGTACGACTTTGAAACCGTGGTGCCCGGCGCCCGTTTCGGCCTGGAGATTCTGGCCGAGAACCTGGAGGACTGGGAACTGGGCTTCCTGCTGACCGTCCTGCGGTTCTGGGAAGAGGGGGGCATCGCCATCGGTGGCAAGACCACCCGCGGCCCCGGCTGGGGGCGGCTGAAAGACCTGACGGTCCAGCAGGTCGGCGCCGAAAACCTTCTGGATTACCTGCAGACTCGCCAGATGGCGACACGGGAGGTCGGTTCCCTCATCCAGGCGTTCCAGGAATGGCTGAAAAAGCAGGAGGCAGGCCATGCATAGGACACGTTACAACGCCCTGAATCTGACGATCCACCTAAGCCCGCGAGGGCCGCTGCTGATCAAGGCCGGAGGAATTTCGGCCGACCCCACCCTGCCCGATATGCAGTTCGTCCGCACCTACCATCCCGAAAAGGGCGAGACGGTCTACATCCCGGGCTCTTCCCTCAAGGGCGTGATGCGGGGGTTCGTGGAGAAAGTGCTGCGCACAGCGGATCCCTATCCGGATCAGCCCGGGCCAAAGTCTCACTCTAAAATGTGGAACTGGGCCTGCGCGACGTTTGAAGCCAAAAAGGAGGAGAAAGAGGACAAGAAAAAATGGAATTGTCCACAATTCCTGGGTGAGTTACGGGAAGAGGCAGGCCATAATCGCGAACTGTATTCGTGGGAAATATATGCCAATTCCTGCGGCGCTTGCCGCATCTTCGGCCACACCCGGCTGAAGGGCCGGGCCTCGTTCACGGACTTTTTGCCCAAAAATGAAGTCAAGACCGAGATCCGCTATGGGGTAGCCATCTCCCGCCTCAGCCACGCCGTGGCCCACGGCCCCTTTGAGATGGAGGTGGCCGTCTCCGGCACCTTTGAGGGGCACCTGGTCTTGGAGAACTTTGAACTCTGGCAACTGGGCCTTCTGGCCCTGGCGCTGGAGAGTATGAACCATGGGCTGGTGAAGGTGGGCTTCGGCAAGAACCGGGGTTTCGGGGAGGTCACCGTCACGGTGCAGGAGGCCTGGCTGGACGAAGTGGCCCTGGGCGCGGAGAGGACGGCCTGGCGCGGGCTGGGGGCCTTTGTCTCCGAAGAGGAAAGCCAGCGATACGGCCTGCTTCCTCCACTGCGCCTCGCCGAGATGCCGGAACCCGCGCAGGAAGTGCCCGCCGGCCTGTATCTCCGGCGCGTCTACAACGGGGAGCAGTGGGGGCAGATTGCCCGCCGGGCCATGGAGGCCCTGAGCGCAGAAGGGAGGCCGGAATGAACGCCTACGTGTATACCCTGGAGGGTACGCCGGAAGCGCTGAGGCCGTGGGCAGAACGGCTGGGCCAGCCCCTCTACCACTGGGTCGCCGACGCGGCCCGGCTGACGATGGGAGCGGGCCTCCCGGACGACTGGAAGGATCAAGGGGCCGCTTTCGGGCCGGAGGGGGAACTGCGCTGGTGGCGGGAGGGCGAGGCCTACCGTGCCCTGCTCCTGACCGATGGGCCCGTGGGCGGCCTGGAGCCCGTTCCGGGCGACTGGACCGCCGACGAGGAGACCTTCTTCTTGCAAAGCCTTAAGGACCGGCGGCTGAAGCCCAACTTCGCCCAATATCCCCACGGGGCGAAGGGTGGACAATTTCGGGCCAGAGTCTATTTCTGCAACGGCGTGGCTGCCTTCGTCAGCCCGCGGGTGTTTCTGAAAGGAGGAGACGATGCCAAGCGGTAAAGCCCCCGCAGGAACCAAGCCCTTTTTCTGGGTCCCTCTTTCCAAACAAGGGCCGGAGCGAGATTCGCCCCTCACTCACGATCGCTTCCGGGATTGGAGCGGGCGGTTGGAACTGGAGATAGAGGTGGTCTCCGAGTACCTCTATGTGGGAAGCGGGAACTTTGAATTGTTCAACCTGAGGGGAAGGGAGCAGGCCTACTACGCCTTCGCCCGCAGAGATGGCCAACTCGTCATCCCTGGCACAAGCATCAAGGGGGCCGTGCGCAGCGTCGTGGAGGCCATATCCAACTCCTGCGTTCGTATTGTGGCGGGACCAACACATGAGCGAGGGAAAATTATTAAACCTGATGAACGCCCTTTGTTCGAAAAGCGGGCAAAATTTGGAAACTGGGCCGGATGTAAAAGCACAGAAGAACTTTGTCCCGCCTGCAGAATGTTTGGCGCCACCGGTTACCGAGGGCGTGTCCACTTCTCCGACGCCGTACCTGTGGACGATGTGCAAACAACTACCATCAAAATCGCTGACCTGTGGCCTCCGAGACTATTCAAAGAGCGTAAGTTCTACCAGACGAAAAGCTTCCAGCAACGAGATATGACACTCGATGAGAATTATCGCTTCCTTGAAGTTGTACCCCAAGGCACGCGATTTAGAATTGTGCTCTTTTTTGAAAATACTACCACGGCCGAAATGGGGCTACTCGTGCGGGCGTTAGGTCTTGACCGGCATCCACAAGAAGAAGGCAAAATAATCTGCGCTTTTCCCATTAAAATCGGTGGCGCCAAGCCCTATTGTCTTGGCAGTGTGTGTTTGATTCCAAAATACCTTTTGACTCTCTCTAAACGCAACTTGTTTCAGTCTTTGCTCAAAGGAGGAGAGCAACAAGACATTGAGGCCCAGGTGCTGGAATGGTTGGACGACAAGTCGTTACTTGATCAAGAGGCTTGGGCAGAGTTTCAAAAAGGTGCAAGGCCACAAAGGGATATTCCGTGTCCCAAGGAGGTCTACTGATGACGACTGTGGACGAACAGATTCAACTGGCGGAGCAGATTGCCAAACAATTACCAGAAGTTACGCGTAATGAATGGATGCGCTGGATGCAGGTCGCTAATCAACGAGGTCTTGAATATGCCATCCGCTACGCAGAACGTCTTTCCACGGACCCTACAATGCGCCCGGCGATTCAGCGGGCGAATCAGCGAATATCGCAAGCAGTCAAGGCCAAGATCTCCTTGCTACAACGCTACAGACCGGATGAGCAACGGATCGTGCTGGGCTATGTCGCCTGGTGGCTACGTGTTCTGGAAAGCAGCCAACAATCTGGCAATCCGCGCCTACAGAGAAGGAGGAGATGAATGGCCAAACTCCTCATCGCCACCCTGGGCATAGTGCCCGCCGTCATCACCGAAGCCATTGACCTGCTGGACAAGCAGGGCTCCCGGCCGGACGGGGTTGTCCTGTTCGTGACTCAGGACCCGGATGTGCGGGATAGCCTGGACCTGCTGCTTCGGCACCTGCCCGCCCACGACCATATTACGCGTATTGAGCCTGTCCATATTGGAGCCTACGGGGACATCGCCGATTCCGGCGCCGCGGTGGAATTTATGCAGGAGGCCTGCCGGGTTCTCAAAACCTACCGTGATAACGGAGACCGGCTCTTCGTCTGCATCGCCGGGGGCCGCAAGGCGATGTCCGCCCTTCTGGCCCTCGCCGTCCAGTTCTACGGCGCCGAGCGGCTGTTCCACATCTGGGTGCCACCGTGGATTGAGGAAGAGGGCGAAATCACCAAGATGCCCTCCCTCCCACCCGAGGACGACGAGGAGGTGACCAAGAAACTGCACCCAGCACTGTATAGAGAGCCAAAGGACCACCCCCGTATCGTTGACCTACCCTTCATCGGGCTCTTCCCGCTGCTGGGCGATATTTTGAGCGCCCTCCGGGGGCAGGTGGTTCCCGAGAAGGCCCTGAAACAGATGCTAGTGGCCAACGGCCTCCTGAACCCGAACGGAACGCCGACACCACTCGGACAGAGTGTGGCGGCCATTCTGGAAAGTGTGGAGGACCTGCCGCCGGCCCGGCAGGAGGAGTGCAAGATCCATATCGGCAAGCATCATTATCGGGATAAACTGGAGTCCTTCGCACAGGAACTGGCCGGGCGTTTCCCTTATGTCACTGAAATTCAGAGCGACGAGTGGCGGCAAGGTAGCGAGCAGGTGAAGGCGGAGCCTCCCAACGTGCTGATTGTGGGCACCCACTTGAAAGGGGTGGATGACATCCTGTTCCGCTTCCGGCTGACCACTACGGCTACGACGGAGGGACAATTGGAAGCCGCTCGCAAGGACATAGAGCGAAACATACTACGAAGGTGACCGATGGGCGTCTACCATCTCATGGGCCTGGGCCGCTCGCCCGGCACCGTCATCGGGCCATTGACCTATTTGGCCCGCCGCTATCAACGCTGGAACGAAGACGACCAGCGCTTCTTCGCCCGCTCCGGTGAGGTCCGGCAACGCAAGGCCGGCGAGAAAGTCGGCGACATCCAGGCCATCGTCCTCTTCACCACCCGCGAGGTGCTGGATGGCAAAGTCCCGACTTTAGAGTACGTGGAGAACCCACTCGGCCGCATTGGGGGTAAAAAGGTGCAGGGCGGCCCGATGAAAGACGTGCTGCGCAAACTGCTCCGCCGGGAATGGCCGGCCATCAGCGGCGGACGGGAAACCGGCCAAATCTTCTGGTGCGAAGTGGACCGCCGCGACATCCGCATCACCTACGAGCGGGTCGTCCAGGTGGTGGCCGCGCTGGCGGGCGTCGGCAAGGAGGGGAAGGAGATATGGGTCAACCTGACCGGCGGCAACAACGTGACCAACGCCGCGCTGGAACTGGCGGCGATGCTCTCCGGCAGCGTGGCCCGGATGTACTACGTCCAGGCCGAGAACGAGGCCGCCGAAAAGTGCGTGCGCTACACCGCCGAGGACGGCTACTGGGTGGAGTTGCCGGTGATGCCGCTGGCCCTGGGCCGGCTGAGCCGGGCGATTATTGACCTGTTGGTACAGAAAGGGCCCCTCTCCCTGGATGAGATGTATGGCATCTTGCAAAGCCAGTACTGGGACCTGAGCCGGGGCCTGACTTCCAAGGAAGTGCTGCGGGAGGAGTATCTGAGACCCCTTTGGAAACAGGGCCTCATCGCCGAAGCCGAAGGCGGCTACATCGTCGGCCCGCAGTGGGAAGTGGTTCGCCCGTACCAGGAGGCCTTGGAAAGAGCCCGCGAAGCGGACCGAAGCCTGGAGAAACTGGCAGAACAGGAAAGGTGGATAGAGCGGGAAGAGTTGTCGCTGGAAAGCAAGTAGGGTGCCCGGCCAACTTTACTGTGGAGGTATAGGATGATCCTCCTCAACTTCTCCCACCCCCTCACTCCAGACCACATTGCTCAGATAGAAACGCTCACCGGCCAGAGGGTGGAGCGGGTGGTTGAGATTCCCACCCAGATTGACCCCCAGCAGCCGCTGGTGCCCCAGGTGGTGGCGCTGACGGACGCGGCGGGCCTCACCCCGACGGAGTGGCAGACCCTGCCGCTGCTGATCAACCCACCCTCGCTGAATTTCATCGCTGTAACCTTGTTGGCCGAACTCCACGGCCGCTGCGGCTACTTCCCCGCCCACCTGCGCATGCGGCCCCGAAGCGGTGTGACCCCACCGCAGTATGAAGTCGCCGAGATTCTGGACCTCCAGGCGGTGCGGGACGCGGCNNNCGTGGGTGGGGGGGGGGGGGGGGGGGGGGGGGGGGGGGGGGGCCCCCCCCCCCCCGCCGCATCCCCTTCCCCCTTTTGAGGCCGCGGGAGCGCCGGGAAGCTCTCTACAGAGCTGCCGCGGGCCTGAAAAAAACCGGGGCCGGTTGAGGGCCTGTTGCGGTACATGCAACACAGCTGAGGTAAAATGGGGCCAAAACTCCCGGAGGGAGCGGAAATGGCAACGACCAATCGGGCCTTCACCAAAGCGGAGCGGCTGCTCCAGATAGAGGCGCTGCTTCTGGCCCACCCGGAAGGGCTCACCCAGGCCGAAATCGCCCGCCGCCTCGGCGTCTACCGCTCCACCGTCCTCCGCTACCTGCCCGACCTCCAGACCCGCTGCCCCGTTTACGAGACGGAAGACGGGAAACTGGCCCTGGACCGAAGCCAGTACCTGGCCCAACTCCGCCTGACCCTGCACGAGGCCATGGCGGTCTACCTGGCCGTGCGGATGATGGCCGCGCGGACGGACCGGCACAACCCCCACGCCGCTTCCGCCGTCCGCAAACTCGCGCTGGCCCTGGAGCGACTGGCCCCCTTCATCTCCCACCACATGCTCCAGGCCGCCGACGAGATGGACGACCCCGCCCGCCGTCGGGACGACCCCGTCTACCTGGATGTGCTGGAGGCACTGACCCTGGCCTGGGCCGAGCGGCGAAAAGTGCGCCTCTGGCACCAACACGAGGAGACGGGCCGGGTCTACGAGTACGTCTTCTCCCCCTACTTCCTTGAGCCCTACCCCGTGGGCCAGACCGCCCACGTCATCGGCTTCCGGGAGCCGCCGGGCGCCATCCGTACCTTCAAGATAGAGCGCATCCGTCGCGTCCAGCAGCTCCCCCAGTCCTACGAAATCCCGCCCGAATTTGACCCCCGCGCCCTGCTGGAGGACGCCTGGGGCATCTGGTACACCGACGAGGAGCCCGTGGAGGTCGTCCTCAAGTTCCACCCCCGCGTCGCCCAGCGGGTGCGGGAGACCCGCTGGCACCGCAGCGAGCAGGTGGAGGAGCAGCCCGACGGAAGCCTTATCTGGCGGGCCCGCGTCGCGGAGGTCCAGGAGATGCTCCCCTGGATCCGCGGCTGGGGCGCGGATGTGGAGGTCCTGGCCCCCCGGGAACTCCGGGAGCGGCTGGCCGGAGAGGCCCGGCGGCTGGCCCAGATGTACGGGTGGTACGTGGCCTCCACCCCGCCGGAATCTGCTCCCCCTTCCACCCTGAAGGATTTCTTCGGAGATTGACGATGGGCCTCTATCCGTATCAGGAATGGGTCAAAGCGCTTCTCCACGGTGGACGGTCCGTCGCCCTTCAGGCCCCCACCGGCTCCGGCAAGACGCGGGCCGCGCTGGCCCCCTTCGTGGAGGCCTTCTTTGACTTCCCGCCCGACGCCTTCCCCCGCCAGTGCCTCTACGCCGTCCCCATGCGGGTCCTGGCCTCCCAGTTTGAGCACGAGTACCGGGGACTGGCGGAGTCCTACGAACGGCGCTTCGGCCGTCGCCTGGACGTGCGCATCCAAACCGGCGAGCGGCCCGAGGACCCGGAACTGATGGGCGACCTGGTCTTCGCCACCCTGGACCAGGTCCTCAGCAGCGCCCTGGGGGTCCCCTACAGCCTCTCCGAGGGCAGGGCCAACGTCAACGTCGGCGCGGTGGTGGGCTCCTACCTGGTCTTTGACGAGTTCCACCTCTTCCCACCCCAGGCCCAGCAGACGACCCTCCAACTCCTGCGCCTCTTTGGGAAACTGAGCTCCTTCGTCCTGATGACCGCGACCTTCTCCCGGACGATGCTGGAGGAAATCGCCCAACTCCTCGGCGCCGAGCCGGTGATCGTCTCGCCGGAGGAGGTGGCCGGGATTGAGACCGGATGGGGAAAGCATCCCCGCAAGCGCCGCCGCTTCTTCCGGAAGGAGAAAGCTCTGGAGGCCGACGACGTCCTGGAGGCCCACGACCGGCGCTCCGTGGCCGTCTGCAACACGGTGGAGCGCGCCCTGGCGCTCTACCGGGCCCTGGTGGACCGGGGTTGTCGTCCTGTGCCGGTGGACCACCCCGCCCTGGCCCCGCTCTACGAGGGGTTGCGGGCCGCGCCCTCCCCGGACCGCCACCGCCGCCTTCTGGGGGAAGCTGTGGAGACGCTCCGCACCCTGATGGCCGACGCGCCGGAGGAGACCCCCTGGGTGATGCTCCTGCACAGCCGTTTTGAGCGGCCCCACCGGCAGGTCAAAGAGGCCTTCCTGCGGGCGGAGTGCGGCCCCCAGACCGACGGCGCGCGCTGGCAGGTCCCCCAGCTGATCGTCGTCGCCACCCAGGTGGTGGAGGTGGGGCTGGACATCACCTGCGGGGCCCTGCACACCGAACTGGCCCCGGCCGCCAGCGTCATCCAGCGGGCCGGGCGGTGCGCCCGCTACCCCGGCGAAGAGGGGCAGGTCTTCGTCTACAGCGTGCCCCCGCGCGCCGACGGCTCCCCCGACTACGCCCCCTACTTCTCCAAAACGGAAGTCGCCATCTGCGAGCGGACCTGGGCCGCGCTGGGGGAACGCAGCGGCGAGGTCCTGGACTTCGCGGCGGAGCAGGCGTTGGTGGACGAGGCCCATCGGGAGGCCGACCAGGCCCTTCTCCAGGCGATGCGGGAGGACGAGGGCCGCCTCTGGGACCTCATCTCCGACGGCCTGGTCCGGGGAGAGTCCTCCGTCCGCCCCGAACTGATCCGGCGGGTGGACGACCGAACCGTCATCGTCTACGAGGCCCCCGACGGGCCCACGGAAGAGAGCCCCTTCCGGTACGAGGGCTTTTCCCTCTGGCACGGGACCCTCCGGGGCGCCGTTCGGGACCTCCTGGCCCAGGCCGAAGCGCTGGGTTTGCCCTGGGCGCTCCGGTACCCCGTCGCCTGCGGCGAAGAGGAGGAGGAAAGCTGGACTCCCGTCCTCTACCGGTGGCTGGATGTGGAAGGGCCCGACGACATCTCCGAGTCGCTCCTCTTCGCCGTCCATCCCGCGCTGGCCGCCTACGACGCCGCCCAGGGCTTCCGGCCGGGGGTCCCCGGAGACGGCCGCTACCGCTCCCCCCTGGCCCCCCGCCGGCGGGATGAACGGGCGTCGTACACCTACGAACTGGAGTCCTACGGGCAGCACGTGGCGGCCCTGCGGCGGGCCTTTGAGGAGCGCTTCCGCAGCCGCCTGGCCTGGGTCGCGGCCCGCACCGGGACGGGCGACCTTCTGGAGCGGGCCGTCCGCCTGGCGCTGGCGCTCCACGACGTGGGCAAACTCCAGCGGGAATGGCAGCAGTGGGCCGCGAAGTATCAAAAGAAGGTCACCGGCGAAGCGCCGCCCTTCCTGGCGGCCCACACCACAAGCCAGACGGCCGAACACCGGGAGATCGCCCGGCGCATCCGGCCCCTGCGGCCGCCCCACGCCGGGGTGAGCGCCTTCGCCTCGGCCCGTATCCTCTGGGAGGCCCTGGGCGGGAATCAGCCCCTGTACCGGGCGACGGTGACGGCCATCGCCCGCCACCACAGCCCGTCCCTGGAGAAGGCAGACTCCTATTGCCTGCACCCCGGAGCGCCGGAGGCCGTCGCCGAAGCGCTGGCCGCCGTCGGCGACCCGTCCTGGCGGGCCTGGAGCGGGTGGCTGATCACCGAACACGAAGCTCCGAACCTGGAGAACCGGCTGCTCCCGTCCCCGTCGTCCCGGGATACCTGGGAGGGCTGGCTGCTCTACTTCGTCCTTGTCCGCACCCTCAGGCTGTGCGACGGACTATCCCAGGAGGAGGAATGATGTACCAGGATACCTATTTCGTCCCCAAACGGACCGGTACCTATGCCGACGTCCTGATGGCCTACGGCCTGGCGACGCTCCTGGACCGCCTGGCCGGGCAGGCCAAAGGGGGATTCGCCCGGCCGCGCATCACCATCGCCGACGCCAGCTCCTGCTACGAGGTCCGCCTGAGCGAGCCGGTGCGGGAGGAGTGGATACCGGATGGCCTGTTCTTCCGCAGCCCGGCCCCGTTTTTGACCAACCGGCGCACCCAGCCCGAGGAGATCCCCCCCGATACCAACCTTCAGGATGTGGATGAGACCTGGGAGCGGGTGCGGACCTACCGGGAAAGCCGTGCGGCGCTCTGGGGGGAAGGAATCCGGGGCACGGACCTGGAACAGCAATTGAGGGACCAGGAGCCGCCGGAAAACTGGACGACCGTCGCCTTTCTGGGCGACTGGCGCACCCAGGCCACGAACATCTACAACCGGATCGTCGCGCAGTGGGCGCAGAGCCGCGACCACACGGCCGACCACGTCCGGACCCTTCTCCGGATGTTCGCCGCTCCGGAAGGAGACGAGTCGGTGGTGGAGACGTGGGAAAAGCAGGCCAGAGCGACGAAGATGCGGGTTCGGGAGACGGCCTCGCAGTTGCTCAACCCCCACCAGGGGAAGGGCCTCAACGAGCCCAAATCCAACGCGCTGCGGATGGACAACATCAAGGACCGCCCCTGGCTGGAGGAGTTCCTCAAGGCCGTGGGGCTGTGGGCCTGCCTGATCCCCCGCCGGGTGGAGGATGTGGGGGATTGGAAGGCCTACGTGCTGGCGCCCCTACGCCTGGACTGGCGGGTCCACCAGGAAGTCATCGGGCGCTTCCGCCGCTACCTCTGGAACGAACGCCGCCGGGACGAGACCAGCCTGAAATCGGACGTGACCAGCTTGCTCCTCTTCGTCAAGGCCTGGCTGGACTATGTGGAGGCGGCCGATCAGGACGACCTGGCCTTTGACGCCGACCCGGCCTACGCGGCCCCGGAGCGGGCCGTCGCCGGGTTCCACGTCGCCCAGTTCAAACTCTTAAGCCCCAACGCCTACACGATGGTCAACCTCTCCTTCCTGAACCTGCCCCGCTGGACGGGCACGCCCCGGTCGCGGGGGGACATCCTGGCGCTGAAGGAGGTGATAGACGAGCATCTGGCCGTCGTCCGGGAGATAGACGAGGCGCGCAGCGATGGCTTTAACCTGCTGCGGCTGTACCGGGAGTTCGTCGCCGGGAACAACTGGGATGCCTTCTTTGACTTCGCCGTCGGCTACAGCCACGAGATTCTCCGGCGCTACGACGAGGGCGCCCGCTGGGTGCCCACCTTCACTCCATCTTGCTTAAGGAGGTTGATTATGGCTGCCAACAAACCCCTTCTGCCCATCGTGGAAAACGAAGGCTTCAGGAACGTGGCCTACGCCATCCGCCACAGCACCGTCATCCCCCAGAGCCGCAAGGCCCGTGGACAGGACTACCTCTACGACGTGCGCTACGGCCTGGGGGCCGAACTCAAGCGCAAGGCCACCGTCCGCGACGAGTTCATCGTCGCCCTCTGCGAGTTCATGCAGAGTTACAACCAGGAGAACGCCCAAAAACTGGAGAACACCGGGCAGCAGATGCGCCGCAACCTGCGCACGACCGACATTGACGAAATCGTGCGCCTGATAGACGAATACGGCTCCGAGGTCGTTGCCAGCCTGTTGGTCGCCTACGGCTACGCCCTTGAGCCGCAAGCAGCTGAATAACCTACGGAGGAGGTCAGCCATGTCCGAACAGAAACCCGTCTACAGTCTCTCCATCTCCGGCCGGCTCACGCTGGAGATGCACTCCCTCAACAACGAGGGCGGCGAGGGCAACCAGATAATGACCCGGACCGTGACGCTGGTGGACACCGACGGCAGCATCCACAAGGTGAACGCCATCAGCGGCGATATGTTCAAACACATCCAGGCCGAGCACTTCTACCTGCTGGCCCGGGAGCGGGGGCTGCCCCTCTGCGCCGGATGCCGGACCTTCCGCTCCGACCGCATCCTGGGGGATAGCGCATTCATCAAAGGACTGCCGGCTAAAGATGAAGATGCCGTGAACGCGCTCCTGCGGCATTGCGCGTTGGACGACACCGAAGGGACGCTGATCGCCCGGGCCACGCGGTCGGTGCCCCGCAAGTCCGTCGCCGAGTTCGGCTGGGTTGTCGGCCTGCCCGAGAAGGTGCGCACCGAGTCCTACTTCCACGTCCGCTACGCCCAGGAGCGGGGCGGCGATGGCGAAGAGGCCCAGGCCCAGCCCATCTTCCACCGGCCCGCCTCCTCGGGCATCTACGCCGCCGTCGCCACCTTTGAACTGGCCCGCATCGGCTTCAACGACATCAGCCAGACCTACGCGATTGACGAGGCGGAGCGGCTGCGGCGCTACCGGGCCTTCCTGGAGAGCGTCCTCTACACCTTCGTGGAGCCCAACGGCGCGATGCGGGGCACCCAGAACCCCCACATCGTCGCCTTTGACGGCGTCATCGCCGTCAGCCACGCCGTCCTCCCCGCGCCGACCATCAGCCCCCTGGGAGAGGGCTATAAGGAGCAGGTCCAGCAGGTCGCCCGGGCGCTGGACCCCGAGGGCGGGCGCCTCTTCGTCTACCCCTTCGCCAACATGGCCGAGTTCGCCACCACCATGCGGCGGCTCATAGAGGAGACCCGTCCCTACCGGCTCTTCGGCGAAAACGGAGGATGAGGGATGCACTGGGTCATCGCGCGGTTTCAACCCGTCGGCCTCTTCTCCCTCCGGCACGGCGAGGCGACCTCCACCGGCGGCAAGAGTCTGCTGGTCCCCACGCCCTTCGCGATCCGCACGGCGTTGCTGGACGCGGCGATCCGGGTCCGGGGGGTCGCCTGGGGGCCCCGGGCCTTTGAGACCATCAAGGCCCTGCGCCTGGCCCTGCGCCCGCCCCGACGGGCCGCCGTCACCGGCCTCTTCACCAAAGTCCTGAAGCCGGAACGGGAGGAAACAAGAGGGCGGGCGATGCAGCAGACCATCGCCTTCCGGGAATACGTCCACCTGGAAGGGACCCTGGCGCTGGCCCTGGGGGGCGAACCGACCTCGCTGGAGGAGGTGGCGCCCCTGCTGGCCCACATCACTTACCTGGGCAAGCGGGGCTCCTTTCTGCAATTGCTGGAGCCGCCGGAACCCGTGGAGACGCAGGGCGACCGCCCGCCGGAGGGATTCGTCCCCCTGGTTCCCTGGGACCAGGCCGGCGCGGCCGCTTTCCCCCTGGGCCACCTCCAGCGCCTGGACGATTGGGGGCCCGACCTCACCTTTGACCGGGTCAACGTCTATACGTCCGAGGGCATCCGGCCCGGACGCGACCGGGTCCGCTTTGACGTCGTGCTCCCCTACCGGCTGGTCCGGGCCGGCCGCGGCTTCGCCGTATACGTCTCGCCAGATTAGATTTGGACCACAAGGAGGTCCCGTTGCGCTCCTTCACTGCCCATCGTCTCCGTTTCGTCACCGAGGTCCGAACGCCGGTGGAATTGAACGAGCATCAGGGGTCGGCGATCCGGGGCGCGCTCTTCCACGCCCTCCGCAACCGCTTCTGCACCAACCCGGAGGCGGGGGAGTGCGCCCGCTGCCCCCTGGTCGCCGCGTGTCCCGTCGCCTTCCTGGTGAGCACCCTGGACCCGACCAACGACCGGGGCCAGGACGTCCCCCGCCCCTTCACTGTCCAGGCCCCCCTCCCCGGCAGCGGCCGCCCCATTCCGCACGGCGTCCGCCTTGCCTTCCGCTACGAGCTCGGGGAGACCCTGGAGTTCGGCCTCACCCTCTACGCCCGCGCGCTCCAACTCTTCCCCTACGTCGTCCTGGCGACAACGGAACTGGAACGGGAGGGGCTGGGCCGCCGGGTGCTCCAGGCCGACGGCCGCTGGCGGCGGGGCACCCTGACCATCCGCGAAATCTGGGCCGAAAACCCCCTCACCGGGGAGCGGAAGCCCGTCCTCCGCTCCGACACCCGCCTGGTCCAGGTCCCCGACGTCCCCATCACCCACGACCAGGTCGTCGCCGTGCCCGTCCCCCCGCCCGGCGCCGTCGTCTCCCTCCACTTCCGCACGCCGACCCGGCTGATCGCCGGGGGCGCGCTGGTCAAGCCCGACCGCTTCGCCTTCCGCCCCTTCTTCCAGCGGCTGATGGAGCGGCTGGAAGCCCTCACCCGCCACTACTCCGATACCCCCCTCGTCTTTGACGACCCCAGGGGCCTCATCGCCGCCGCCGAACGGGTGGAGGTCGTGGAGAACCGCCTGCGCTGGGAGGAGGTCTGGAGTTACTCCACCCGCCGCCGGGACGAATCCCCCATCTCCGGCCTGCTGGGCACCGTCTCCCTCCGCGCCGACGACTGGGCCCCCTTCTGGCCCTGGCTCGTCTGGGGCCAGTTCACCCACGTGGGCAAGGACGCGGTGAAGGGGAATGGGGAGTACGGAGTAGGGAGTATGGAGTAGGGAGTATGGAGTATGGAGTATGGAGTATGGAGTAGGGAGTAGGGAGTAGGGGGTGGGAATGCCGGTGGTGCGCCAACTGGTCGTCAGCGAGTACGGGGCCTTCCTGGGCAAACACCACGGCCGCCTGCGGGTGAGCCGGGACGGGGAGGTGCTGGCCGAGGCGCCGCTCCTGCACCTGGAGGAGGTCCTGGTCCTGGGGGCCGGCGTCTCTCTTTCGGCCGACGCGGTGGAGGCCTGCTGCACGGCGGGCATCCCCATCTACTTCCTCTCCCCCGACGGCCGGCCCTACGCAGCTCTCTACGCCGCCGGGCTGACGGGCACCGTCCTCACCCGCCGGGAGCAGTTGCTGGCCTACCGGGACCGGCGAGGGGTAGAACTGGCCGTCGCCTTCGCCCGGGGCAAAATCACCAACCAGGCCAACTTCCTGCGCTACCTGGCCCGGTACCGGGAGGAGGCTGCTCCGGAAGTCGGCCGTCGCCTCAATGAAGCGGCGGAACAGGTCCGGGACGCGCTGGAGGACCTGCGCCGTCTGCGGGGCGACACGGTGGAGGAGATTCGGGAGCAGATCCTCGCCGTGGAGGGCCGGGCCGCGCAGCGGTACTGGGAGGCCCTGAAGGCCGTCGTCCCCGAACCCTACAGCTGGCCGGGCCGGGTCACCCGCGGCGCGCAGGACCCCGTCAACGCCGCCCTCAACTACGGCTACGGCATCCTCTACGGCCAGGTGGAGCGGGCCCTCGTCCTGGCCGGCCTGGATCCCTACGGCGGCTTCATCCACGCCGACCGCCCCGGCAAGCCCAGCCTGGTCTTTGACCTGATAGAGGAGTTCCGCGCCGTCGTGGTGGACCGGACGGTGGTGGGGATGACGACGAAGGGGGTGAAACTGGAGATGGACGAGGCGGGGCGGTTGACCGAGGAGGCCCGCCGGACGATTGCGGAGAAAGTCCTGGAGCGGCTGGAGGCGGCGGAGCGGTACGAGAAGAAGCGGCAGTCCCTGCGGACCATCCTGCAGAGCCAGGCCCGCCACATCGCCACCTTCGTCCGGGGCGACCGGGCCGTCTACGAGCCCTTCATTGCCCGCTGGTAAGGATAAACTGCCCGCCTTTGTCCAAGACACGAAGGGTTTCATCCTTCGTGGCAACTTATCCAAAACCACAAAAACTTCGTGTCTTCGTGTCTTCGTGGTAAACACCCGATGCGCTGTCTGGTGGTCTACGACATTCCCGATGACCGGGTGCGGACCAAAGTGGCCGACCACTGCCTGGACTACGGCCTGGACCGCATCCAGTACTCCGCGTTCCTGGGCGACCTCTCCCGGACCCACCAGGAGGAACTGATGCTGAAAGTGAAGCGGACCCTGGGGAAACGGGAGGGGAAAGTCCAGTTATTCGTCATCTGCGAGAAAGACTGGGGACAGCGGCTGGAGGTCATCCGGGAGGGGAAAGGTGACAAGTCCGCTGATTGAGGGTCTGGAGCGGGTGATCTTCACCGTCACCGACTTAAAGCAGTATGCCTACTGTCCGCGCATCGTCTTCTACACCTACTGCCTGCCGCTGATCCGGCCGACGACGGGGAAGATGGAGGAGGGGCGGCTGGCCCATGAGGAGGCGCGGGATCGGGAGCGGCGGCGGACGCTGCGGATCTACGGCCTGGAGGAGGCCCGGCGCCACTTTGACGTCTCCGTAGCCTCGGCGGAATTGGGGCTGACGGGGCGGATAGACCTGGTCCTGGAGAT
Organism: Thermoflexales bacterium; assembly: GCA_014360895.1. Lineage (GTDB taxonomy): Bacteria > Chloroflexota > Anaerolineae > B4-G1 > DUEL01 > SpSt-77. The sequence continues at coordinate 37,042 of JACIWQ010000020.1, forward strand.
CGGAGCGCCCCATCCAGCCAACTCCTCGGAGCGGGAATGGATTCCGGTGGACTACAAACAGACGGAGCGGCGGGCGGGGCCGCATGTACGGTGGCAACTGGCGGCGTACGGGATGATGCTGGAGGAGACGTGGGGTGGGGTTGTGCGGCGGGGCTTCGTCTACTCCCTGCTGACCCGGCGGGTGGAGGAGGTCCCGCTGACCCGCTCGTTGCGGCAGCAGGTTCGGGAGGTGGTGGCGGCGATGCGGGAGATGGTGGAGCGGGAGCGGATGCCGGATCCGTCCTCTTCCCGGAGGCCCTGTGTCAACTGCGAGTTTCGGCGGTTCTGCAACGACGTGGGATAACGTATCCGGGCGGTTTGACAGGCTGGGGACTTGGGCTATAATTTGGGCAAGCTGGTCGTGAATCGGCGGGGTTTTCGTGCAGAAAACGATTCACGACAGGGCATGTTTGGGAGTGGGGGATGAGGGTGGAGTGGAATTCCCACAAAAGCCCTGCAGATTGGGCCCTTTTGGTGTAGTAGAGGAGCACTTTAACAATTTAGACTCGGTTGCAGCGCCCCCGATCCGACCGAGGATACTGAAAGTCCTACACCTCCCAGACGCAATTATACCACAAAATCAGTTGCAGCGCCCCCGATCCGACCGAGGATACTGAAAGGCCACCATCTATTCTGTATTTCTTGCCATCTATCTCTAGTTGCAGCGCCCCCGATCCGACCGAGGATACTGAAAGAGACCCGCCGCATCCGACCGATCTAGGATGACTCTAGTTGCAGCGCCCCCGATCCGACCGAGGATACTGAAAGGATAGCATCCGCT
>JACIWQ010000200.1 GCA_014360895.1 Thermoflexales bacterium
CCGAAGCAAACGTCATTGCGAGGCCCCACGGGCCGAAGCAAACGTCATTGCGAGGCCCCACGGGCCGAAGCAATCTCCCCAAGCGCGTAAGTCCCATGAAGTTTTGCGGCGGCGGCCGAAGGCCGACGCCCAACGTCACCCCCCCTTCTCCCTGGCCCTTTCCGCCAGCGCGATGATGCGCGGGTAGCCCGCCCGGATCAATCGCTCTATCTCGTTCGCCGTCACCCGGTAGGTGACCGGAGAGAGCCCGTAGGGGTCCGCGATGCCGTGAGATTCCCCGGCCATCTCGGCCAGCAGATAAATGCGGTCCCGGGCCTCCGGGAAAGCTTCTCGCATGGCTTCCACGTGCTGCGGCGCCATCCCCAGGATGAGGTCCGCCTCTTCCACCATCTGGCGCGTCAGCCGGCGGGAACGGTGACCGGTAAGGTCTATCCCCCGCTCCGCCATCGCCATCACCGCGCCTGCGCTGGCGGGCTCCCCCTCCTCGGCCCATATCCCCGCCGAGAGAACCCGCCAGTCCTGCCGGTCACCGTCTTCGTCCAGTTGGCGGCGCAGGAGTGCCGCTGCCATCGGCGAGCGACACAGGTTTCCTGTACAGACCAGCAGGACCGTTCGCGGCGGTTTCTTTGAAGAAAAATCTACGTTCATCCCCGTCCGGTTCCCTCTGGGCGCTGAGCGGCCCACCAGCGAGGCAGGACCTCTCCCGCCGGTCCCCGCAAAACCTCGTCGGCGATGGGAGTGAGCGGGGTCTCGGAGACGTTCACTTCTATCAGTCGCGCGCCGTTCCGATGAGCCACCAAGGGAAGGGACGCGGCCGGATGCACCAGCGCCGACGTTCCAATCACCAGCATCCACCGGCAGCGAGCGGCCGCCTCCCATGCCTCCTCCAGCACATCCGAAGGAAGGGGTTCACCAAACCACACCACATCCGGGCGCAACAGCCCACCGCAGGTGCAGCGCGGGGGAATTTCAGGGAGAGGGGCCCGGCGGTCTTCCCGGACCCGACCGCAGCGGGTACAGCGAACCCGCCAGATGTTGCCGTGGAGTTCCAGTACGCGCCGATTTCCTGCGGCCTGATGGAGGCCATCCACGTTCTGAGTGATGAGGGTGAAATCGGGGAGAGCGGCCTCCATCTCAGCCAGTACCCGATGGGCCGGGTTGGGCCGACAAGCCGCAATCCGTTGCCGCCGCCAGTCGTACCATTCCCACACCAGCCTCGGGTCCCGGGCGAAGGCCTCCGGTGTCGCCAGGTCTTCGGGGCGAAAGGTCCGCCAGAGACCATCCGGTCCCCGGAACGTGGGGACCCCGCTCTCGGCCGAGACGCCGGCGCCGGTTAAAGCAACCACCGGCCCTTCCATATCTACTCAAAAATCCAGGGGTCGGTGACGCGCTCGTAGGAGAGAATCTCGTCCTCGTTAAAGAAAAGGGGAATTTCAAAAGCTGCTGTCTCCGGACCGTCGGAGCCGTGGACTAGATTGCGGCCCACCTCCACACCGAAATCGGCCCGGATGGTGCCCGGAGCGGCCTCCGCCGGGTGAGTCGCTCCCATCGTCCGGCGGGCAATCTCTATCGCCCGGGGCCCCTCCAGAACCATCACCACGACGGGGGCGGAGGTAATGTAGCGAATCAGGCCCGGGTAGAAGGGCTTTCCCTTGTGGACGGCGTAGTGTCGCTCCGCCAGTTCGGGGGAGATTCGCATCATCTTCATCGCCACAATGCGTAGACCTCTCCGCTCAAACCGGCGGATAATTTCACCGATCAGGCCACGCTGCACAGCATCGGGTTTGATGATGATGAGGGTGCGTTCCACGACAATTCTCCTGCAGGGGAAATGTCTATCTGTGCGGTCGGGAAACATTTGCGGCGGCGGCTTCACCGCCGCCGCCATTGCCGCCCTTCTCGCTACTTGAGCAGGTCCAGGGCAATCCGGTATTCGGCCAGTGCATCCGCCAGCCGTTCGGCCCGCATATAGGCGTCTCCCAGGACCCGCCGAGCCGCCGGGTCGTTCGGTCGCTCGGCGACATGCGCCTCCATATCCGCCAGCACCTCATCCAAGAACTTGCCCGCCCGCAGCACCTGGGAATAGACCTCCAGCGAGTCCGTATAAATACCCGCCTGCCAGAGGGCCCGGGCCAGGTTCAGCCGGGCCGCATGGTCGCGCGGATGGGCGCGCAAATGGGCACGCAACACCTCCACCGAAGCCATGGCTTCCGGTGCCGGCGGGGTTGGCGGCACAACCTCCAGCCGGGTCGGCGCAGGCGGGGGCGGCGCAACTGCCTCCGGCGGTACGACGGTCGGCGGGGTTATCTCCGGTGGCACAACTGCCTCCAGCGGCACGGTGGGCGGTGGCGCCACTTCCACCCCGCGCCCTTCGGGCTCCCGCCCGAAGGGAGCCTCCGGCGGTACCTCTGGAGCGACCACCTCCTCCCCGAACGCCGTCCAGCCAAACGGCTGCTCTGGCGAAGGGACCACTTCTACAGGCGGTGGGGGTTGGAGAATTTCCTCCTCGGCGCCGAAAGCGGTCCAGCCGAACACTTCAGGTTCAGCTGGCGGCACTTCAGTCCGGGGGACCTCCGGCGGAACGACCTCCTCCAGCCACTCCGGAATCCCCAACTCCGGCGCCGCTGCTTCCGGAGGAGTCACTTTCTCCGGCCATTTCGGGAGTTCCTCCTCCATCTCGGGCATCGGGACTTCCCGCAGCAACTCCTGGAGTTCTTCCTCCCACTCCGGTTCTTCCGGCGCAGTGACCTCCGGGGGCGCCAACTCCCGCAGCCACTCCGGTATCTCCGCCGGTACCGGCGCCTCCGGCGGGGCCATCTCCGGCGGCGCGGCCTCCCGCAGCCACTCCGGAATCTCCGCCGGAGCCGGCGCCTCCGGCGGGGACACCTCCGGCGGAGCGACTTCCCGCAGCCACTCCGGTATCTCCGCCGGCGGCGGTATTTCGGGTGCGGCCGCCTCTGGTATCTCCGGCGCTTCGGGTGCAGCCACCTCCGGCGGTGGAGCGACCTCCCGGCCCATAATTTCCGCCATACGGGCCTCGGCCTCCGCCTCCGCCGCCGCCCGCAGTTCCGCTTCCCGCCCCGCCGCCAGCGACGCCAGCCAAGCCAGCGCCTCCTCGCCCTCCGGCAGGCCCCCCTCCTCCAGCCAGGACGGAACCGCTCCCGGAGCCGGCGCCTCCGGTGCCTTCACTTCCGGCACCTCCGGGGCCGTTACCTCCGGCGAAGGAGCAACCTCCCGGCCCATAATTTCCGCCATGCGGGCTTCGGCCTCCGCCTCCGCCGCTGCCCGTAGTTCCGCTTCCCGCCCCGCCGCCAGCGACGCCAGCCAGGCCAGCGCCTCCTCGCCCTCCGGCAGGCCCCCCTCCTCCAGCCAGGACGGAACGGCTTCCGGAGCAGGTGCTTCCGGTGCCTTTGCCTCCGGCGGCGCGGCCTCCCGCAGCCACTCCGGTATCTCCGCCGGAACGGGCGCCTCCGGCGCTCCCGCCTCCGGCGGCGCCACCTCCCGCAGCCACTCCGGTATCTCCGTCGGGACCG
>JACIWQ010000201.1 GCA_014360895.1 Thermoflexales bacterium
GGGCGAGCCTCAGCGTGGCCCTTCGCCGCCCGCCGCAAACCCCCACCCATTGCCCCTCCCCTCTCCCGCCGCCGAAGGCGAGCGGGAGAGGGGAGGGGTCGGGGGAGGGGTGAGGGCGAAAAACGGCGGATTGCCGGATTAATTTTTCAGGTTGCAACAAGGTGACCGTCACCTTAAAAAGTTAATACGCATTGGGGGAGCGGAAGATGTTGACCAGCGTGCGGAGGAGGATTTTGATGTCCAGCAGAAGGGACCAGTTCTCAATGTACCAGAGGTCGTATTTGGTCCGCTCGGCGATGGAGGTATCCCCCCGCAGGCCGTTGACCTGTGCCCAGCCGGTCATGCCTGCCTTCTCCCGATGCCGGTCCATGTAACGGGGGATGGAGCGGCGGAACTGGGCCACATAGACGGGCCGCTCCGGCCGGGGCCCCACCAGGCTCATCTCCCCCAGGAGGACGTTAATCAACTGCGGCAACTCGTCCACGTTCAGGCGGCGCAGGATGCTGCCCAGTCGGGTTACCCGGGGGTCGCCGGGACGGGTCCAGCCCGGCCCCTGGGCCTCCGCGTCCTGTCGCATAGAGCGGAATTTGAACATCAGGAAGGGGCGGGCATCCAGCCCCATCCGCTCCTGGACGTAGAAGGCGGGGCCGGGGGAATCCAGTTTGATGAGGATGGCCGTGAGGAGCATCAGCGGGGAAAGAAAGATCAGCCCGACGGTGGCGCCGACGATGTCCATCAGCCGCTTGGCGGCCCGGCGCCAGCCCCGCAGGGCGACGTCGCGCACCGTCAGCAGGGGGAGCCCCCCCAGGTCGCCGATGCCCATCGGCCCGGCGATAATCTGGAACAGGTCGGGGAAGACCTTGACGGTGACCTTGCCCCGCTCGCACTCGGAGATGAGGGTGAGAATCTCCTGGTGGGTCGCCTCCGGCAGCGCGATGATGACTTCATCTACCTGGTGCCGTTCAATCAGGTCTCCCAGGTCGCGGGCATTGCCCAGGATGGGGGCCGGAAGCGTCACGGTCGGATAGCCCTCCACTTCCACTGCTCCCACCACCTGGTAGCCCAGTTCCGGGTTGCCCAGGATTTTGTGGAGAATCATCCGCGCCACATCGCCGGTGCCCACCACCAGCACCCGGTCCCGCCCCCAGCCCCGAGCTTGGAGGGCGGCCCGCAACCGGCCGTGGGCCAGCCGCCCCACCGTGATCAGGATGATGGTCAGGAGCCAGGCATAAATCATCATCGCCCGGGGGTAATCCACTTCCAGGGGGGTGTTCTTGTAGAGGAAATAAGAGAGGGCGATGCCGGTGATGGTGCCCGTTGTGGCGGCGCCGATGGTCTGGTAAAACTCGTCCACACGAGACGGGCTGCGGGCCAGGACGTAGAGGCGGTTGAAGGCGAGAGCCAGCAGGACGGCGGCCACGTGGGCCAGCATGGTCAGTGCGTACGCGGAAGGCGCGGCCAGCGTGACCGCCTCCGCCGGAAACGGTATCAGCGTGCGCAGCCAGTAGGCGCCATAAAAGGCCGCCCCGGCCATCAGTGCATCGGTCAACAGCAAAGTCCCGATAAAAAATGCCTGCGCGCTCCGCTTTTTCATCTCACATCCTCAAGGTCTTCATAGAATCAGGACTTGCGCACTCGGGAGATTGCTTCGGCCCATTGGGCCTCGCAATGACCGCTTCCGCACCTGCAAGGTCATTGCGAGCGGCAAAGCCGCCGAAGTTCACCACGAGCGAAGCGTGGCGGCAATCTCATCCCGGGAAGCCAATGGCGTAACTTCATGAGAATATAACACACGGAAGCCTCATCGTCAAACCCGGTTCGGTTCCGCTCACACCTTCACCCCCACCATCCGCCAGCGCAGCCGTTCCAGGTGGGTGCGGGCCCAGATGGCCCCCAGAATCAGGATGTGGACCGGCCAGGAGGTATGGGCCGCGTAGTGTTTGCGGTAGAAGTACTCCATCGCCCGCCAGAACTCCACCTGGGCGCGCGGGTTGCGGGTGCTGGCGGCCCGCTTGATGTGCAGAACCGTCACCTCCGGATTGTAGTAGACTTTCCACCCCGCCGCTTTGATGCGGTAGCACCAGTCCAGGTCCTCGCCGTACATAAAGAAGCCCTCGTCCAGCAGGCCGACCTGCGCGATGGCCTCCCGGCGCAACATCATGAAGGCCCCCACCACCGCATCCACTTCCGCCATCTCGTCCGGGTCCAGGTAGGTGAGGTTGTAGCGCCCGAAGCGGCGGCTGCGGGGAAACAGGCGCGCCAGGCCCGAGAACCGGTAGAAGGAGACCTCCGGCGAAGGGAAGGAGCGACGGCAGGCCAGGTCCAGGGAACCGTCCTGCCGCACCAGTTTGGGCCCGGCGACGCCCGCCTCCGGATGCGCGTCCAGAAAGGCCAGCATCTTCGCCAGCGCGTCGGGCGGGAGTTCGGTATCCGGGTTGAGGAGCAGGGCATAGCGGGGCGCGTCGGCGCCGTCCGGGAACCCCAGCAGACGCAGCCCTTGGTTGTTGGCCGCCGGATACCCCCGGTTGTCCGGGTTGAGAATCCGGCGGACCTGGGGAAACTCCGCCTCCAGCATCTCTCCGCTTCCGTCGGTGGAGCCGTTATCCACCACGCAGACCTCAAAGGTGAAGTCCCCCCGGCTGGCGTAGACGGTGCGCAGACACGCCCGCAGGAGGTCGCGGGTGTTGTAGTTGACAATGACGATGCCCAGGTCGCAGGGTTCAGATCGCAGGTTGCAGGTCGCAAGTCGCATGTCGCAGGGCGCAAGTCGCAAGTCACAGGGCGCGGGGGCTACTGGGGGTAGAAATCAGCGACGGGGTCGGGGGTGGTGTAGGCGACCGTCGCGGCCCGGCCGCGCGCCGCCTCCGGCGCAAACCCCCGGGGCCCCAGGATGTCCCCCGATACCGCCAGGGCTACCACGGTGCGGTCCGGAGAGACCCAGTAACGGGGCTCCCCGCCGTCATCAAAATCCCGCCGCGCGGCGTTCCAGAGCAGGAGGTACGAATGGAACGCGCCGTCGGTCGGGTCGTAGTAGAGCCCCACCGCCACCTCGTCCCCCAGGCCCTGGTTGACCGGACGGGTCCCCGGCGGACGGCCCGTCCCCGCGTTCCCGTCCAGGTCCAGGACGAAGAACCAGTCCGTCCGCACCGGCATGCTCTCCGGGACGGGGGTGTAGAGGGCCATCCAGAGGACGGTCTCCCCCGCCTGGGCCCACCCGGCCAGTTCGGCGGGCAGGCCCTCGGCCTGGAAGCGCCCGTCGGCGGCGAAGGCGGCATTGCGGATGTCCACGCCGTCAAAGGGGGCGGGGGCCGCCGCGCCGGTGTTGTAGACGAAGAGGTCGCCGGACGGGTCCGCCTCCGGGATGGGGGTGGGGGCCGGCGTGGGCGTCGGGGCCGGAGTGGGGGGGAGCGTCGCCGTGGGGAGGGGGGTGGGGGTGCAGGCGATGATGTGGAT
>JACIWQ010000202.1 GCA_014360895.1 Thermoflexales bacterium
CTCCCCCTCTCCCGTAACTGGGAGAGGGGGAGGGGGCTGGGGGTGGGGGTGAGGGCAAAAAAACAGCAGATTGCCGGATTAATTTTTCAAGTTCCAGCCAGTCGGCGAAGTTCCAGCCAGTCGGCGCAGAAAGGAGGTGGTCCTTATCGGGAGAAAACGGATGCCGCCCCAACCGTTCTGTGACCGTAAACCCAACAACCCGATTACCCATTTCCCAATTTACCGAGGAGGAGGTACCATGTATCGCAAAGCGTTCGCGCTGCTGGCGCTGCTGGTGGTGGCAGGCCTGGTCCTGACGGCCTGCGCCCCCCAGACGGTCACCGTCACCGTGCCCGTGAAGGAGACGGTCCATGTGCCCGTGGAGAAGACCGTGGTGGTCCCCCAGGAGCGGGTGACGGTCCGGCTCTCCGGCTGGGCCGCCAACCCCCAGGAGACGGCGCTGCTGGAGTCGCTCCTCTACCGCTTCAGCCTGGAGAACCCCGACATCGTCGTCAAGTACGAGCCCATCACCGGCGACTACTGGCAGGCCATCAAGACCCTCGTCGGCGCGGGGGAGGAGCCGGACATCTACTACATGGACATCTTCCAGTTCCCCTTCTTCGCCAAAGAGGGCGTGCTCCTGCCGCTGGACGACCTGATGGCGACCACCGGGACCCGTCGGGACGTCTTCATCCCCGACCTGATCAACGCCTTCACCTACGAGGGCAAGACCTACGGCATCCCCAAGGACTTCAACACCCTGGCCCTCTTCTACAACAAGGACCTCTTTGACCAGGCCGGGCTGGCGTACCCGACGGACGACTGGACCTGGGACGACCTGAAGGCGGCGGCCCAGAAGTTGAGCCAGCCCGACAAGAACATCTACGGGCTGGGCGTCCCCGCCGACCCCGGCCGCTTCCCCATCTTCGTCTTCCAGAACGGCGGCCGCATCATGACCGAGGACTTCTCGGACACGCTGCTGGATAGCCCCGAGGTCATAGAGGCGGCCCGCTTCTACACCGGCTTCTACTTTGACAAGAGCGGTGCCCTGCCCACCGACGTCGGGGAGAACTGGCAGGGGACGGCCTTCGGCAAGGGCAACCTGGCCATGGTCTACGAGGGCGGCTGGCTCATCCCCTACCTGAACCAGCAGTTCCCGAACCTGAAGTACGGCGCTGTCCTGCCGCCCAAGGGGCCGAAGGGCTACGGCAACCTCATCTTCACCGTCGCCTACGTCATCTCCAAGAACTCCAAGCACCCGGAGGCCGCTTGGAAGGTGATAGAGTTCATCACCAACGAGGCCAGCCAGACGACCGTGCTGGAGAGCGGGTTCGCCCTGCCCTCCCGCGCCGCGCTCATCAACCACCCCTACTTTGAGACCCACCCCGAATCGGCGGCCATCTTCCGGGGCGCCACGGGGGCCACGCCCTTCATGTGGGGCCTCTACGGTTCGGACGTGAACGAGAAGATGGGCCAGGCGCTGGAGCGCATTTACCTGCAAGGCCAGGACCCGGAGGCCTCGTTCAAGCAGGCCGCCCAGGAACTGCGGGAGATTATGGGCAAATAGCCCACAGCAGCCGGGACGTGCCAGGCACTTCCCCAAGTGCCTGGCACGTTCCTCCAAAAAGGAGGCACTGTGCTCTCCCAAGCGACACGCCGGAAACTCTCCGAATGGTTCACGGCCTACGTCTTCCTGGCCCCCTGGTTCTTCATCCTCTTCGTCTTCGTCCTCTTCTCCATCGGTTGGGCTTTCTATCTCTCGTTCACCGAATACAACCTCTTCAGTCCGCCCAAATGGGTGGGCCTGAGCCAGTATCTCCGCGTGCTGCGGGACCGGGATTTCCTGCAACATGCTCTTCCCAACACCTTGAAGTACGTCGCCGTGGTCGTGCCGACCCAGACCGTCATCTCCCTCATCATCGCCTTCGCCCTGGATCAGAACATCCGCTTCCGCCGCTTCTTCCGGACGGCCTTCTACGTCCCTTCGGTGACCTCGTCGGTGGTCATCTCGCTGATTTTCATCTGGCTCTTCAGCAAAGTCGGCATCATCAACCAGATTTTCGGCCTCAAGATTGACTGGCTCAACAGCCCCACCTACGCCCTGCCGACAATAATGATGGTGAACATCTGGTCCACCATCGGGACGATGATGCTGATTTTCCTGGCCGCGCTGCAGGATATTCCCGTGGTCCTCTACGAAGCGGCCCAGATAGATGGCGCGAACCGGTTCCAGATTCTCCGCTACGTCACCATCCCGGCGCTGCGGCCGGCCATCTTCTTCGTGGTGACGATGGGGGTCATCGGCTGCTTTCAGGTCTTTGACCAGATTTACGTGATGACCGCCGGCGGGCCGCTGGGCTCCACGACGACCATCGCCTACCTCATCTACAAGTGGGCCTTCGGGAGCACCAACATTCAGATGGGACGGGCCTCCGCGGTGGCCTTCATCCTTTCCCTGATGATTCTGGTCGTCGTCCTGGTCCAGCGCCGGATAATTGAACGGGAGGAATGAGATGACCACGATGGCGCGCGCTTTGCCCAGCCGGGACGTTTTCGCCCTCTGGGACCGGCTCAAAATGCCCCTCTTCTACGGCATCTTGATCCTCTGGACCATCATCAGCGTTTTTCCCTTCTGGGTATCGGTGGTCTATTCGCTGAAGCCGGTGGCGAACTCCTACGCCCCGCCGTACCTCTGGCCGGTTCCCTTTACGCTGGAGAATTACCGCACCGTCCTGACCCAGTTTGAACTCTTCCCCCGCTGGCTGCTGAACAGCGCGATTGTTGCCATTACGGTGACGGCGATTCGCACCCTCTTCTGCGCGATGGGCGGATACGCCTTCGCCCGCCTGCGGTTCCCCGGCAAGGACCTGCTGTTCACCCTGACGCTCTTCACCATGATGGTCCCGGGCCAGGTGACCCTCATCCCCCAGTTCCTCATCATCGGCCCCGGGGTGGTCCGGAACCTGACCATCGGCGGGGTGAAGATTCCCACCGGTTTCGGCCTGTTGAACAACCTGGGCGCGCTCATCCTGCCCAGCATCGTGGACGCCTTCGGCCTCTTTATGATGACCCAGTTCTACAAAAGCATCCCCACGGAACTGGAGGAGGCCGCGCTGGTGGACGGTCTGGGCCGCTTCGGCATCTTCTTCCGCATCGTCCTGCCCATCAGCCAGACCGCGCTCCTCACCCTGGCCCTCTTCACGTTCCAGGGCACCTGGAACTCCTTTATGTGGCCGCTGATTGTCCTGCGCTCGCCGGAGAAGTTCACGCTCCCCATCGGGCTTCAGTGGTTCAAGGGCGAGTACTACACCCTCTACTCCATCGTCCTGGCGGGCTCCATCTTCAACAGCCTGCCCATCATTCTCATCTTCTTCCTCTTCCAGCGCTACTTCATCCGCAGCGTGGCGATGACAGGGTTGAAGGAAGCGTAATGGGGGGCGGCCGCCTTTGG
>JACIWQ010000203.1 GCA_014360895.1 Thermoflexales bacterium
CGATTCCGGTGTATCATAAAGCCCTATGGAGGAGCATCTGCGGATTAAAGTGGCGCCGTCCATTCTCTCTGCCGACTTCGCCCGCCTGGCCGACGCGGTGGCCGAGGCGGAAGCGGCAGGGGCGGATTACATCCACGTGGACGTGATGGACGGCCAGTTCGTGCCCAACCTCACCGTCGGGCCGCCGGTGGTGGCGGCCATCCGCCGGGTCACCCGGCTGCCGCTGGATGTCCACCTGATGATGGTCCAGCCGGAGCGACACCTGCGGGCCTTCGCCGACGCCGGCGCCAGCATCCTGACGGTGCAGGTGGAGGCCTGTCCTCACCTCCACCGGGTGCTGCAGACCATTCACGCCCTGGGGATGCGGGCCGGGGTGGCCCTCAACCCGGCCACTCCGCCGGTGATGATCAGCCAGGTGCTGACCGACCTGGACCTGGTGCTGGTGATGACGGTCAACCCGGGCTTCGGGGGACAGGTCTTCATCCCGACCATGCTCCCGAAAATCGCCGAGGTGCGGCGGATGCTGGATGAAGTCGGGAGCGCGGCCGAGTTGGAGGTGGACGGGGGGATCAATCCGGAGACGGCGCCGATGGCGGTGAGGGCTGGTGCGCGGGTGCTGGTGGCCGGGAAGGCGATTTACGACGCCGGTATGGAGGTCGCGGCGGCGATTCGCGCGCTGCGAGAGGCGGCATTAAAAGTTTAACCGCAAAGAACGCAAAGGACGCAAAAATTTTTGCGGATTTTCCTTTGCGCTCTTTGCGGTTTCTCCTAAGCGCTCTTGTTCAGCGAGCGCAGGCAGCGGGTGCAGACCCAGAGCCGACGGGTCTGCCCGTCCCGGGTCAGGCGAACCCGATGGACGTTGGCGTCAAAGCGGCGCTTGGTGGCCCGATTGGAGTGGCTCACGTTGTGCCCGAACTGGGCGCCCTTGCCGCAAATATCGCACTTTGCCATGATACCTCCTTGCTCCAGAGAGTCGGAAAAGCCGCTCCGCCCCGGCGGAGGGCGCTGTGTTTCGTGGCGAACGATGAACAACCTGCTGAAAGAAGAAGCCAACCCGCGTCCGACCGGAACGCGGCGCCATCATACCACAGGAGCTGGTTTTGTGCAAATGCACGATAGACGCGAAAGGGAGCGGGGATGAAAAAGACAGTTCAACCCAAAGGCCGGATAGAGGTTTCCGCCAACGCGATTGCCAGCCTGGTCCACCAGGCCGTCATGTCGTCGTACGGCATCGTGGGCACCGTCCCGAAGAACCTGGCGACGGGCATCGCCGATGCGCTCTCCGGCGGCGCTCACCGGGGCGTCGTCGTCCAGGTGCGGGACGGGAAAATCATCATCCACCTCTACGTCGTGGTGGAGTACGGGACGCGCATCGCCGCGGTGGCCCGCAGTGCTATGAACGTGGTCAAGTACACGGTGGAGAAAAGTTTGGGGATGCCCGTGGCGGAGGTGAACGTCCACGTGGAGAAGATTCGGATTTCGGACCTGGATTGAGGGGGAAGCGCGGTGACGGATGCAGTCGTCGTGGATGGAGAACGGTTCAAACGGCTGGTGTATGCCGGCCTGGTCTGGCTGAGGCAACACCAGGAAGAGATTAACGCCCTGAACGTCTTCCCGGTGCCCGACGGCGATACGGGCACCAACATGGTACTGACGATGCAGTCGGCTTGGGACGAGGTGGCCGGGGTGGATGAGAGCAATGTGGGCAAAGTGGCCCACCGGGTCGCCCACGGCGCGCTCATGGGGGCGCGGGGCAACTCCGGCGTCATCCTCTCCCAGATATGGCGCGGGATGGCCCGCCACCTGGATAACAAGGAGTGGCTGACGGCCGCCGACCTGGCGGCCGCGCTGGAGGAAGGGGTCCGGACAGCTTACCGGGGGGTCATCCGTCCGGTGGAGGGCACCATTCTGACGGTGGCGCGGGAGGCCGCCGAAGAGGCCACGCTGGCCGCCGGGCGAACCACCGACCTCAGCGTGGTCCTGGAGCGGGCCGTCCGGCGGGCCTGGGACGCGCTGGCCCGCACGCCGGACCTGCTGCCGGTCCTGGCGGAGGCCGGGGTGGTGGACGCGGGCGGGCAGGGGCTCTGTGTGATTCTGGAGGGGATGATGCGGGCTCTACGGGGAGAGGTGATGGGCGAACCGGCGGCGGCCGCAGCGACGGTCGTCAGTCCGGCGTTCGCGGTGGAAGCGGTGCCCGAGGAGGAGTACGGCTACGATGTCCAGTTCCTCATCGTCGGGCAGAACCTGGATGTGGAGGCCATCCGGCGGGACATAGACGCGATGGGCACCTCCACGCTGGTCGTCGGGGATTCGGAGACAGTCAAGGTCCACGTCCACGTCCCGGACCCGGGGGTGCCGCTCAGTTACGCCGTCCGGCTGGGCTCCCTGCGGGACGTGGTGGTGGAGGACATGCAGGCCCAGTACCGGGAGTTCGTCCGCGCGCGGGAGCAGGCCCGGCCCGCTCCGGCGGTCATGGTCGCGGGCGCGCCGCCGCATGAGATCGGCGTTGTCGCCGTGGCGGCCGGGGACGGCCTGGAGCAGGTCTTCCTGAGCCTGGGCGCGGCGGCCATTATTCCCGGCGGCCAGACGATGAATCCCAGTACGGAGGAAATCCTGCGCGTGGTGGAAAGCGTGCCCACGCCGAAGGTCATCATCCTGCCCAATAACGGCAACATCATTCTGGCGGCCCGTCAGGCCCAGGAGTTGAGCCAGAAAGAGGTGGCGGTGGTGCCCACCCGGAGCATCCCGCAGGGCGTGGCGGCGCTGCTGGCCTTCAACCACCAGGCCGGCCTGGAGGAGAACGTCCAGGGGATGGCCCGCGCGGCGGGGGACGTCCGTACCGGGGAGGTCACGACGGCCACCCGGGATGCCACGCTGAACGGCGTGACGGTCCGGCAGGGGCAGATCATCGGCTTGCAGGATGACCAGTTGGTGGTCTCCGGGGAGACGGTGGACGGGGTGGTGGAGGCGCTGCTGGAGCGGATGGGCGTGGCCGATCTGGAAATCGTCACCCTGTACTACGGGGCGGGCGTTCGGCAGGAGGAGGCCGAGGCGCTGGCAGCTCGTCTCCAGGAAAAGTACCCCGACCAGAGTTTTGAGGTCGTCTACGGCGGGCAACCGCACTACTTCTACATTCTCTCGGCGGAGTAGCCTTGGGGGAAATGGGGCGCAAAATGTTGCAGTTTGACAAATTATTTCGGCAATCGCCGTTTACGCCCGACCGTTCACGGTCGGGCTCAGATGCAAAGCCCCACGGGGCGAGCTCTCAGGGCGTGGCCCTCGGGGCCGAGGTCCCTTCGCTCCGCTCGCGATGACATTGCTCGGGCCGTGGCCCCACGGGGCGAGGCCCCTCGGGCCGTGGCCCCACGGGGCGAGGCC
>JACIWQ010000204.1 GCA_014360895.1 Thermoflexales bacterium
ACAAAATGACCCATCTGGGGATGCCAGACAGTTATGCGGTCACCTGAACCGATAGCGAAGGGGTCCCACATCAGGGAACCCTCCCCTCTATCCTGTCCTTATCAGGCGATTTATGCACCAAAGCCTTTTCAAGTTGCAAGAAATCAGCCTTCCCTGGGCACTCCGTGCCAGGCGTCAGCCTTCGCTGACGCCCAAATAGAAGTTCGGCGAAGGCCGGCCCTGAACGAAGTGAAGCAACCAGGCCCAGGCAAGGGCGACTTTGTCGGCGCCCAGCGGCAGCCGACCGACGCCCAACAGATTTAGGACACACCCGTGGCCCGGCGGCGCACGGCGAGGGCGGTGTATAGCTGGTAGAGGGTCGGGCGCAGCGGCCGCTCCCAGGCGCCCACCATGCGGACCAGTCGTCCCCCAAAGCCCCGCTTAAAGCGGTACACCCCCCACAGGCCGTCCTGGCGGCGGGTGAATTCCGCTTCCAGGCGCTCCTCCTCCTCGTCCGGCACCCCCCAGAGGTCGTATTCGGTGCAGCCCCGGGAGCGGGCCCAGCGCATCGCCTCCCACTGGAGCCGGTACGTGGGCATCTTTTCCCGATGGATGTCGGAGGAAGCGCCGTAGAAGTACCAGGCGCGCCGCCCCAGGGCAAAGGCCATCAGCGCGGCCACCGGTTCTCCCTCCACTCCCGCCATGAGCAACCGTGCTCGGCCGGAGGGGACAAACAGGTGATAGGCCCGTTCGTAGTAGGCCGGAGCGTGGACGCCGAAGCGGTCCCGCGCGGCCGTCTCCGCCATCAGACGGTAAAAGGCCGGGAGGTCAGCCTCCGTCCCCTCCCAAACTGTCACCCCTTTCCGCTCCGCCAGCCGGATGTTGTAGCGGGTCTTGGGCTTCATCGCGGCCAGGATGTCCGCCTCCTCCCGACCGATGTCCACTATCAGCGTCCGTCGGGGCTGGATGCTCCCCAGGGGCGATGGCCGCAGTCCCAACCCGGTAAGGAGTTCCCGCCAGCGGGGTTCATCGGGGAGGTCGGGCTCCAGGATCAGGGCGACGGCCCGGCGGGCCCGGGCGTTCTCTGCCAGGGCGTTCAGCAGTGCCGCCGCCTCGTCCGGCCGCTCCCAATCCATCAGCGGGCCGCGCGGCACGTAGGCCAGAGCCCCCAGCCCCAGCGGCAGCGGCCGGTAGAGGACCAGCGCGCTGGCGCGGGGGGCGCCGTCTTCTACAACCGCTATCCGCTGGGGAACCCAACCAAAGGCCGCCTTCAACTCGCCCCACTCTGCCGTCTGGAGGATGTGGGCGTGAGGGTGGGCGGCGACAAAATCGTCCCATTCCTGCGCCGGAAGGTCGGTGCGGATTTCCCTCATCCCTCCCTCCGGGCCACCACCAGCAACCCGCCCCCCTTCTCGCCCTCGGGGACGTCCTTCTCATAGAGGTCTCTCCAGGCGCGAGAGAAGTGGCGGATCACCCATCGGGCCAGCCATCGCTGGTGGGGCAGGCCCCGCAGGCGGGGGGAGACCAGGAGTCCCCAGAGCGACCGCCGTCCGATCCCGAAGCGCTCGTTCATCAGGTCCCAGAGGTGCTCCACGGCCTGGGGGATGTAGTAGCGGGTTTTCTCCACCGCCATGCCGCCCCGGGCCAGGAGGTCGGCCCATTCGGACGGGGAATGGTAGTGGTAGTGGGCCAGACGGGCGTCCACTTCGGCCGCGTAGGCCCGGGCGCTGGCTTCTTTGCCCGCCGCGCGGCGGGACTGGTAGAAGTAGAGCAGTTGGTGGAAGGCGTCGGAGGGGACGGTGAAGATGAACCGACCGCCGGGCCGCAGGACCCGTCCCGCCTCGGCGACCACCGGGGTCACATCGGGGATGTGCTCCAGGACGGAGTTGCTGAAGACGGTGGCGAAGGTGCCATCCCGATAGGGGAGGCGATGGCCGTCGGCCCGCTGGACCCAGCGGTAGATGCCGGAGCGGGCGGCCTTTCGGACCTGCTCCGTCCAGGGATCTATGCCCGCGTCCACACCGCCGGGCCCGAAGAGGATGCCAGCGATGAGGCCGTCGCCGCAGCCCAGGTCCAGCAGGGGACGGGAGTACGATTCCTGCGCCGCTGTGCGCAGTTCCACCGCCCGCCAGAGGGCGACGGGTGGGGCGAACCAGTACGCCTGCAATGAAAGGGTCAGGTAATCCGGCATACAAGTATTGTAGCACGTCCTCGCCGGAGCGCCAGCCCTGAGTCCTCCCCTTGACAGAATCGGCATCCTCTGTCATACTTGTCCCCGCTATGGAACAACTCTTCTCTCAACTGTTCGGTGACAACTTCATCCTGATGGGAATTGCGGGGACCGTGATGACCGGCTTCGCCACCGGGGTCGGTGCGCTGCCGGTCCTCGTTACCCGACGGGTCCCGGAGCGGCTGCTGGACGCGCTGCTGGGCTTTGCCGCCGGGGTGATGCTGGCCGCGACGGCTTTCAGCCTCATCGTCCCGGCGATAGACCTGGGGGGCATCGGGCCAACGGTGGGGGGCATCCTAATCGGCGCACTGTTCCTGGCCGTCCTGGATCACGCCTTGCCCCATACCCACTTCATCAAAGGGGCCGAGGGGCCGTCCTCCCACCTGCGCCGGGTCTGGCTGCTCATTATCGCCATCACCCTGCACAATTTCCCCGAGGGGCTGGCGGTGGGCGTGGGGTTTGGCTCCGGCCGTCTCTCCGAGGCGCTGGCGCTGATGGTCGCCATCGGCCTGCAGAACATGCCCGAAGGTCTGGCCGTCGCACTACCGCTGATCCGGGAACGGTGGCCGCGCGGCCGCGCGCTTCTCTACGCCCTCGGCTCCGGGATGGCCGAACCGATCGCGGGCCTCCTGGGCGTCCTGGCCGTCACCTGGATGCATGCGCTCCTCCCGTGGGGGCTGGCCTTCGCGGCCGGCGCGATGCTCTACGTCGTCTCCGACGAAATCATCCCCGAAACTCACAGCCGGGGGTTTGAGATGGAGGGGACATGGGGCGTCATCGTCGGCTTCCTGGTGATGATGGTGCTGGATAACGCGCTGTAGCAGAACTTCCGCAGTTCGCGCCAGGTCGTGCAGGCCGCCAGGCTGGTCAGATACAGGTTAACAGACTGCGCTGCGCGGTAACACCGGCCGCCGGGCCAGTACAGGCTGATTGCAGTTTGACAAATTGTTTGGGCAATCGCCGCCACACCCGACCCTGTTGCGGTTTAACAAATTATTCCGGCAGTAGCCTTTTGTGAGGGGAACACCCCCTCATTCCCCCTACCCCCCTTCTCCCCCGGAGCGGGGGAGAAGGGGGGAACAGAAACTGGGGGTTTGCGGCGGGCGGCGAAGG
>JACIWQ010000205.1 GCA_014360895.1 Thermoflexales bacterium
CTAGGGGAGAAGGGGGGTAAGGGGGGATGAGGGGGGGGTCCTCACAAAAGGCTACTGCCGGAATAATTTGTTAAACCGCAAACAAGTGCCCGGCACGTATTTTCCCAAGCAGGGGAGGTAACGCATGTCCACCACATCCACTTCTGCCAGGAAATCTGCTACCCTGAGCCTGCTCGCCATCTTCACCGTCTACTTCAGCGGGTATCTCTTTTACTACAGCCAGTCGGTCGTTCTGCCGCGCGTGGCGGCGGAACTGAACGGTATGGCCCTCTACTCGTGGGCGGTCTCCATCCCGGCGCTGGCCGGGGCCTTCGTCACCCTGACCTTCGGCAAACTCTCGGATATGTACGGGCGCCGGGTGATGCTGCTGGTCGCCCTCGGCCTCTTCCTCGTCGGCGCCGTCCTGGGCGCGACCAGCCAGACCTTCGTGGCGCAGATTGTCGCGCGCGCCGTCGTCAGCCTGGGACAGGGCGCCCTCGCGCCCCTCTGCTTCGCCGTCTTGGGAGACCTCTTTGAACCCGCCGAGCGGGGAAAGTGGGCCGGGTTCCTGAACGTCCCCTCGGGCATCGCCGCCCTCATCGGCCCCACCCTGGGCGGGTGGCTGGTGGACCAGTTCTCCTGGCGGTACACCTTCTGGATCCACCTCCCGCTGGTCCTCCTCTCCGGTGTGCTGGTGCTGCTGGGGATTCCGCCCCTCTCCCAGCGGACGTCCCACAAGATTGACTTTGTGGGCACCGTCCTGCTGGCCCTTGCCTCTTCCACGATGATCCTCGGCTTCTCCTGGGCCGGCGGGATGTACCCCTGGGGGTCGCCGCAGGTCATCGGGATGCTGGTCGCCTCGGTCCTCTTCTGGGCGCTCTTCCTGTGGGTGGAGGCGCGCGCGGCAGAGCCGATGCTGGACCCGCAGGTCCTCACCAACCGCACCTTCATCACCGCAGCGATGGCCGGCCTCATCTCCTTCTTCGGCCTGACCGCGGTGATGGTCTACTTCCCCCTCTTCCTGCAGGGAGTCCAGTCCGTCAGCGCCACCCTGAGCGGGCAGGTCCTGACGCCCTTCAGCGTCCTGATGGCCTTTATGGGGCTCCCGGCGGGGCTGCTGCTGGCCCGCACCCGGCGGTACAAGTGGATGTACATCGTGGGCTACGGCATTCTGACCGTCGCGATGTTCGGCATGGTGGCCCTCAGCGGCCGCACACCCCTCGCGTGGTGCTTCCTGCTCTCCACCCTCGCGGGCCTGGGGCTGGGCGCGATCCCCACGGTGAACACCCTGGTCGCTCAGTACGCCGTCCCCCGGCACCTGCTGGGCGTGGCGACGGGCGCCATCTACTTCTTCGTGCTGATCGGCGCGGCCGTCTCCCCGGCCATCCTGGGCTCGGCGATGAACACCACCTATGCGAAGGCCTTGGAGGCCTCTCTCCCTGCCGGGCTGGAGGAGGTGGTCGGAGGGGAAACCTTGGCCTCGCTGGGCAACCCCCGGGTGCTCCTCTCGCCGGAGGCGATGGCCGGGCTGGAGGCGTCTTTCAGAAACGCCGGGAATCCGGGCCCCGCGCTCTTTGAGCAGACCGTCGCGGCCATCCGGACCGCGCTGGAGAGCGGCCTGCGGACCGTCTTCTGGATCGGCGCGGTGACGATGGCCCTCTGTTTCCTGCTCATCCTGACCATCCCGGAGATCCCCATCGGGGAGAAATAAACGAACGTGCCAGGCACTTTCAGAAGTGCCTGGCACGTTTTCATCGCTACGGAGGAACCATGAACGACATGCCCTTCACCGAGCGACTGATTGCGGGCAAGAGCCCGGAGCAACTCTGCGCGGAGCGGGCGAAGCGCTTTGAGGACGCGCTGGCCCTGCGGCAGCCGGACTGTATCCCGATAATGATGCCGGCCAGTTACTTTCTGGCCGAATACGGCGGCATCACCCACCAGGAACTCCAGGACAACTGGGAGAAGGCACAGGAACTCCTGGAAAAGGCAGCCCTGGACTTTCAGCCGGATGCGATTTTCGGCCTTTTCAACAGCCCCCGGCCCAGCCTGGTCCTGGGCGACCGGATGACCAAATGGCCGGGACACGGTCTGCCGCCGAACGGGTCGTTCCAGTTTGTGGAACAGGAGTTCATGAAGGCCGAGGACTACGACGCGTTCCTGCGGGACCCCTCCGACTGGGCCCTGCGGACGTATGTGCCTCGCGCGTTCGCCAAACTGGAGGGCCTGAAACTCCTGCCGCCGTTTGGGCTGTGGGCATTTGGCCACTACTATCTGCCGAACCTGGCGACCTACGCCGCGCCACCGGTCCAGGAGGCTTTCCAGGCGCTCTGTCAGGCGATCCAACTGGCCGCCGAGGACGCGGCCCGGATGAACGAATCGGTCCAGCGCCTGGTGACCCTGGGCTTCCCGCCTCACCCCCTGATCGGGTCCATTGTGGAGGCGCCCTTTGACTTCATGTCCGACACCCTGCGCGGCATGCGGGGTATCATGCTGGACATCTACCGTCGGCCGGAGAAACTGCTGGCCGCGGAAGAGCGGGTGCTGGAAATCCAACTGGAGTACGCACTCAACTTTGCCCGGACCACCGGCCTGAAGAACTGCTTCATCCCGTTGCATCGGGGCTCCGATGGCTTCATGTCGCTGGAGCAGTTTGAGCGCTTCTACTGGCCCCAACTCAAGGAACTGATGGTCCGTCTGATAGAAAACGGCATCTATCCCATCTGCTTCTACGAGGGCATCTGGGACCAGCGGTTGCACTACCTGAAGGAACTGCCCCCTGGCAAGAGCGCGGGCTGGTTCCAGCGCAGCGACATCTTCAAGGTCAAAGAGGTCGTCGGTGAGACGATGTGCATCATCGGCGGGATGCCCAACTCGCTCCTGCAGACGGGGACCGTGGAGGAAGTGCGGGAGTGCACCCGGCGCCTGTGCGAGGTGGTCGGCAGGGGCGGCGGGTTTGTGATGTGCACGCAGATTGGCGAGATGGAGGGGTGCAAACCCGAACTGGTCCGGGCATGGGTGGAGGCCACCCGGGAGTTCGGCGTCTATTAATCCCTCAAACATAGGTGACGGTCACCTTCTTGCAACTTGAAAAATTAATCCGGCAATCCGCCGTTTTTCGCCCTCACCCCTCCCCCGACCCCTCCCCTCGCCTCGGGCGAGCCCCACGAGGCGAGGAAGCCCCCTCGGGCCGAGGCCCTTCGGGGCCGAGGGCTCGGGCCGTGGCCTTCGGCGTGGCCCTCCCGCTCGCCTGCTTCGCTTCGCTCGCAGTGACATTCTTCGGCGGCGGGCGAGGGGAGGGGCAATGGGTGGG
>JACIWQ010000206.1 GCA_014360895.1 Thermoflexales bacterium
AGCCGCCCGCCCCCGGTTGTTCGCCGCTCTGGCTCTCTCAATCATGCCCGATCGGAAGAGTGAAGTAGAAAGCGGCTCCCTGGCCCTCCTCACTCTCTACCCAGATGCGCCCACCGTGAGTCTCCACGATGCGCCGACAGATAGCCAGCCCCAGGCCGCTGCCCTCCGCCCATTGCTCTCCGATGGGCAGGCGGACAAATTTCTCAAACAACCGCTCCTGCAGTTCCCGGGGAATGCCCGGCCCCGTATCTATCACGCTCAGCTGGACCTCCCCGTCGCCCGGGTCCGCCCGCACCGTCACCCGGTCCCCTGGGCGGCAGTATTTGACGGCATTGGCGACCAGGTTCAGCAACGCCTGCCGGATGCGGCCCGGGTCGCCGGGGATCGTCGGCAGGTTCGGGGCGATCGCGGCCTCCAGATAGATCTGCTTCTTCTCGGCCTGGGGGCGCAGAGCTGCCAGCACCGACTCCACCACCTCCGTCAGGTCCACCGGCTCCCGGGCCAGAAAAACCCGGCCCGATTCCAGCCGGGCCAGGTCCAGAAACTCCCCGGCCATCTGGCTCAACCGCAGCGCCTCCTGCTGGATCAGCCGGGCAAACTCGTCTCGGTCCTGGGGCGATGTGGTTTCTCGGGTGATGAGGTCGGCGTAGGCGGCGATCACGCCCAGCGGCGTGCGCATCTCATGGACAATTTCCGCCACCAGGTCGGATTGTTCAAAGAGCACCGCGTTCTCCACTGCGATCGCGGCCTGGTCGGCCAGAATACGCAGGGTCTCCAAGTCATCATCGGTGAAAGGTGCCCCGTTGCGCCGGTTGATGACCTCCAGGACGCCGATGACCTTTCCCCGCACAGCCATCGGGACAGCGATGAGCGACCGCGTCTCCACTCCGGTCTCCCGGTCCACCTGCGCGTAGAAGCGGGGGTCTTCCCGGGCGTTGGGGACGATGACCGGCTCGTTGTGCTGGAAAACCCACCCGGCGATGCTCTCCATCGGCACGGCCATCTGGTAGATGGCGTGGCCGTCCGGATGAGTGGTAGCCTCAAAGCGCAGTTCCCCGGTCCGCCGGTCCACCAGCAGAATGGAGCCGGTCTCGGCATCGGTGAGGTCGCAGACGGCGCGGACGATCTCCGATAGCAGCGGCCGCAGGCTCAGCGTGGAGTTGAGCAAACGACTGAGTTCTATGATGCGTTGCAGGCGAGCGATGCGTTCTTCCAGGTTAAGGGACGGCCTGCCCATTTTTCCTCTCTCGCTCCCTGCCCAATGCTGATACCCGCCGAAACGACGCAGGGCTGTGTTCTTTTATCCCTCCAGACACTTTTCTGCCAGGCGAGGCAGAGTCTCCACTACATCGGCGTGGAAAACGGCGGCGGCAAACGCGTCGGCGTAGGTGCTCTGCTGGTTGAAAATGAGCAATGATCCCCCGCTGGCGTGGGTCACTGCCGGGAGTTTGGCAGCGGGCATCACCATCAGCGACGACCCGACCACCAGCATCAGGTCAGCCTGACGGGCGTGCTCCATCGCGGCGATGAACACCTCGGTGGGCAATTGCTCACCGAAGAGAATCGCGTCCGGTTTCATCACTCCGCCACAAACCCCGCAGCGCGGCACTTCCCCCCGCTCCACCACCTCCTCCAGATCGCCCGCCGGTACCTGCCGGAAGCAGTTCAGGCAGGTCGCCGTCCGCAGATGGCCATGCAGTTCCAGGACGACCCGGGAGCCGGCCCGCTGGTGCAGGCCATCTATGTTCTGGGTGATGACGGCCTGGATGCGACCGGCGGCCTCCAGCCGCGCCAGCGCCACATGGGCCGGGTTGGGTTGGGCCTGGCGCATCAGCGCGATGAGCGGACGTACCCACTGATAGAACCGCCGGGGGTCCCGCCGCAGTGCGTAAATGGATGCCACCTCCATCGGGTCATCCTTCTCCCAGAGGCCCGAGCCGGGCGAGCGGAAGTCCGGGATGCCCGAGGGCGTGCTGATCCCCGCGCCGGTCAACACCACTGCGTGGCGGGCGCTCCGCAACAGAGCTGCTGCATGCTCCAATCTGGCATCCAGTTCCTTCATCGCTCCTCTTTTGATTTGAAAATCCGAATCGGCGTGCCGACCCGTTCGTCCCCCTGGATGAAATCGTCCTCTGCACCGCCGACGGGGTAGACCCAGCGGTAAATCCAGCGCGCCGCGTCTATGGAGACGTTCACGCATCCGTGGCTGCGGGGAACGCCGTAGTCGTTGTGCCAGTACGTTCCGTGAATCGCCGTCCCACTGCGGTCAAAAAAGGTGTTCCACGGCACCCCCGGCAGGTCAAAAAGGTCCGCCGGAACCGGGTCCTCCGGCTTCTGGGGACGGTTGCTCATATGCCGGGAGACCTGTTTCAGGATGACGATGTGGTCCCCCTCCGGCGTGGAGAGGTCCTCCACCGTCCCGTCTTCCAGTACCCGCTTCCCGATGCCGGACGCGCAGCGGGTGGTGAAGACGACCCGGTTGCCCTCAAAACAGGTCACCGTCTGTTTGGAGAGGTCAATCTCTATCCGCTTGGCTCCCACGAACGGATGGATGGGGGAAAGTTCCCGCCGGGAGAGCCGCCGGATGTCCGTTGCCAGGACCCACTGGTAGCTCGTTGGGGGGAGTTCGTCGTAGATTTTGTACCATGCATTTCCCTGATCGTCAAACGCGATCCCGACAACGTGGTAGGTGGTCCGGTTGTAGAAGCGGTAAACGACCTTCGCTTCCGGGTGGGGTTCCTCCCGCGCCTCGGTGTAGGGGACGCAGACCTCGCCCCAGAAGCCCCAGTCGCCGATGTTCGTTTCGGGGACCTGCGGCGGCCAGACCCACATGGGCTGGACCCAGGCGGAGAAGACGTAGCCGTCGGGGGTCTCGTACCAGAGGTCGTTGTAGGCGTTGAGGCCGGGGGCCCGGACCTCCCGGACGATGGGGAAGACCTGGTCCCGGCTCCAGCTGCCGATGCGGTGGGCGTCCCGCTTCGGGGCATCGTAGAGGGTGACGGCGTGGATGGCCCGTCCCATGCGCACGGGCCCCCCGGACTGGGGCCGCCAGAGCCACCGGCGGCCCGGCCAGGGAACCAGGGCGGCCAGCGCGACCAGGGAGAGGTGGAGGAATTCGCGGCGGGTGTACCGGTCCCCCCCCCCCCCCCCCGCGGCGGCGCCCCCCCCCCCCCCCCGAACAGGGGGGCGGGGGGGGGGGGGGGGGG
>JACIWQ010000207.1 GCA_014360895.1 Thermoflexales bacterium
GTCTTTCTGCAGCTCTCATTAAATCAGCAGCCTCATCGGCGTGGCTGGCCGCCTCGGCCACTGCTCGGGCCGCGTCCACAACCTCATCGGCATGGCTGGCGGCCTCCACCGCCGCCTTGGCCGCCTTCCCGCCGTGCACGATGGCCCCAGCACCACCCGGCACGAACGGGATAACAGCCGCCCCCACATCCACTACCAGCGCCGCCCAGTTCCACGCATTCCGGGGGTCCCGAGATACTTCATAGATGTCCCACAGGATGTTGGCGATGTCCCAGAGCGTCTCCAGCCAGTGGCCGCTGGGGTCGGTGTAACGCAGTGGGTTGTTGTAGACATAGGCATACCGGTTCAGCGCCTGCGGGTTGCCGGGCTCCGGCACCAGGGGGTCCGGCTGCAGGAACCGCCCCAGCGCCGGGTCGTAGTAGCGGGCCCGGTAGTCGTAGAGGCCCAGGTCCGAGTCCCACCGCTGGCCGGTGTAGCGCCGGTCGGTGGGCAGGGCGCCGGTCGCGTAGCGAGGTTCGCCGTAGGGCCGATACCCCTGGCGGGCCACCGCCTGCTGGTTCGGTCAGTGAGCCGAGCGATGGAGCCCAGATGATATCATCCTCATTTTTCAGATATGCGCTTAAATGTCTCAAAGCGGGCGATAAATTCCAATTTGTTTGGCCAAGATTCAAAGCACTTTTTATGAAAAGCAGCATCGCTATATTGCCAAAACGGGTCTCCTCTATCCTCAATAAAATGCGGAAAGCTAATGCATTCTTCCGGAGTGTTTATAGGCTCGCCGCATAATGGGCAGAGCGTCACTCCATATTCAATCAAAGCCATAGGTCACCCCCTATTCCGGAATATGTAACCGTCTTCCTCGCCCTAACAAATCAATAAGCACTGAAGACCTTTGGCCTCGTGCGCGGAGGGCCAATATATCTGCTTTGCTAAACTGGAGTATACCACTCGGATGGGTGTGAGCAATGATTCTCCGAGTACCCGCAGGGACTTGCACATTATGTGCCTCTCCTAACACAAGTACCCTTTCACCGGATTGCAACCTGAAAAGGCCAACTTCTGCTCCAGATGCAGCGCTGATTTCTCCCATAATGCGTGCTGAGATTTCACCACGAGGCACAACTACTCGCCCTTGTCCTCTTAAGGCCTGAAGATACTTTTGCGCTTGCGGCTGGCGGCCTCCACCACCGCCTTGCCGCCATGCACGATGGCCCCAACACCGCCCGGCACGAACGGGATGACGGCTGCCCCCACATCCACCGCCAGTGCCACCCAGTTCCACGCATTCCGGGGGTCCCGAGATACTTCATAGATGTCCCACAGAATGTTGGCGATGTCCCAGGCCGTCTCCAGCCAGTGGCCGCAGGAGTCCGTGTAGCGCAGCGGGTTGTTGGAAACATACGCATACCGGTTCAGGGCCTGGGGGTTGCCGGGCTCCGGCACCAGGGGGTCCGGCTGCACGAACCGCCCCAGCGCCGGGTCGTAGTAGCGGGCCCGGTCGTCGTAGAGGCCCAGGGCCAAGTCCCAGCGCTGGCCGGTGAAGCGGCGGTCGGTGGGCAGGGCACCAATCGCATATCGCGTAGTGCCATAGGGATAGTAGCGCAGTTCGCCGATGCGGTTGCCATTCGCATCCGTCGCCAGGACCGCGCTCCCCAGATGGTCGCCGTGCAACCAGTATACCCCACACTCCCCTGCCGCATCGCAATCCGCTGCCCGCCCAAGTAGTAGTAATTCATGCGCGTGCGGGTCAACACTTCCGTCCCTGTTCCGCTACTCTCCCTTGCTGAGGCCGCCGCCTCACCTGTCCCTAACAACACCCCGCACTTATGTTCTCCACCCTCAAGGAATGGCCATTAGCACTAACCGAGGGCCTGGGCGAAGGGTAGAGTGCTTCAGATAATCGGTCATCTCGCGATCTATCACCTCCATGATCCGCTGGAGGTCTTCCAGCGTCATATAGTCGGCAATGGGCGTGTCAAAGACAATGATGTACTCCTCATAACGGAGGATACAGCTACACCGCTCTGGTTGAGAAACGCCATCTCCGCCTTCACACCCAAACTCAAACCGGTTGGCATGGAGCGGGCGATAGGACCATCCTTCTGGAGTATAGCCCTTTCCAGCACTCAAACTAGATGGCGAGGGATATGGAATGAGGCGAGCAACGAAGGAACTCCTGAAAACGTGGATTTCCTCTCTAATTGATTCGAGGCCGCCTTTGTAGTTAAAACCGGTGAAGACTGCCCAACTCGCCCATGTGGCATCACTATCCGTCTCCGCCCATATCAACAGCTTGCCAGGTGCCCAACCTGGTGTCCAACCGGGAGGAAGGGCTTCAAGTTGTTTGTAGAGAAATTGTTCCACTGCAAGTCCTGGCTCTCGTTGAGTGCTTTGGAAGAAGCGTACAGTGCACCCTCCCACGGTTAGGCAAACCAGGAGTAGGAACAGCAGACTTCCCACGCAGCCTACACGCCACCACCCTCTCATGGTGCACTTCCCAGCGGTTGGGTAGCCAGACGTGACTCCTCCAACACGGCCAGATAGAGGTCAGCGGGCCTAACTGCCAGACCGTATTGATTCCATAAGCGGATGCCGATTTGGATCGCCGCATTATCTGACGGGTCGTCCCAAGAGGCTAGCCAGTTGTCAGCGTCTGGAGAACGGTGTGGTGTTACTCCGCTCACGAAATCTGAGCCGATCTGCTCGATACCGGCGCCGCCTGTCAACTCCGGTTGAGAGAAACCCGACGCCCGCCCCACATACCCATAGTGGATGTTGGACCATATGTCGAAATAGTATAAGCGAGACCCAACCGTCGAGTAGCCCCAAGGCTTTCCGGGCCTTTCATTGATTATCTCCGGTACCGGGCTTCCCTTACCTGTCAAGATGGGCTTATGGTCCCAGTTCCCCAGTAGTGGCGCTAAAGGCCCTGCATACCTCTTGACCCGTGCATCCATTACCTGTGACCCCCAGCGGCCCATTGCCACTAATTTGGCGGGGGGAGAAAGAGGAGTTACAGCGTTTGCCACAGCGATTACCTGGGCTACCGGGCTCTGAGCGTTATGGATCATCTCCTTATGAATATACGTTACGCCATGTGCAACATTATTTCACAGAGACCAGCCCCGCGAAATCCAGGGGTGGTCGCCCATACTGGAGGTTAAGCCACACACATATGGTGTGAGCCAGGATTTTGCGAAACCA
>JACIWQ010000208.1 GCA_014360895.1 Thermoflexales bacterium
GCGCGAGGAAACAGTCCCGGTCGTGGGCGGTGAGGATGAGGACGGTGGCGTAGGCGCAGTGGGTACACACCCAGCGCCCGATCTCGGAGGGGCGCAGACCGGGCATCACCAAGTCAGGAGGAGGACGTCGGGGTGGAGTTCGGCGACCAGGCGTTGGGCTTCTACGCCATCGGCGGCCTCGCCGACAATCTCGATGTCCGGGGCTTGTTGCAGGGCGGTGCGGATGCCGGCGCGGGTGGTGGGGTGATCGTCGGCGAAGACGACGCGGATGGGGCACTCGGACGGCTCGTGCATCGCATCCCTCCCGTGCTGGCTGTCCGGTGACGAATTGTACCAGAGGGATGCGGGGGTGTCAAGGTGTGGGGCCAATCCGGCGTCAGAAACGCCGATCTATCGGGGTTTTGTGCCGGGATCGGCGTCCAAGAGGGAGGGGGCACGGTGGAGTCAATCTCGCGGAGGCAGGCTTCTCATTCCTGCCGGTCGTGCCGGATACCTGATGACGGGACCCTGGAGCGGGAAGTCAAAGACCGGAAAGCCGAGCGTGATGAGCGGCAGGCTACTGTCAACTGGCCCTTCGGTACATCCGATACTCGTGTGAAACTCGAACGACCCACTTGCCCGAATCACCTTGTTGAAGTACCAACTCCTTCGCTTGGGTCATAAGGGCTGATCCCTCTCTGTGGTACGGGTTATCGTACCACCGTAACAGGCAGTCGTGCCATAAGGTATCCGAAAAAAAGGGCATTGGCGCTCCACGTCTCGCTCCCGTCTTTGCTCCGCCAGAATCTAAGGTAATAGGGATAGGGATAGGCTATTACCATTAAGATATGCTCCCCTGCTTCTAACCCGGTTGGCACATGAATGGGATAAGGAATGGATTGCCCTTGAGCCGTAGCCTGCACCGGCACGGCAAGGTCATCGGCCTGAGACAGCATTTCGTCCCAGAACACAAGCACACGCACTGGCATATCGGGCCATTCTCCTGGGTCCGTTGGACCCAAGAATTTAGCATAGTAGGTAACGGTTTCCCCGGCTTTTACTGCGTCCTTTGCCAGAAACTGACTGCTGCGTCCTGGCAGGGGATTCTTCAACAGTTGAGCCGAATCGAGCCGGATAGTCTGATCGGGGAGAAAGGCCCGTGCCCGAGCCGGCCAATCGGTTACTGTCTGAGGAGCTGCTGGAGTTACGAATAGCAATACGCCAAACTCATGGGGCTGTGTTCTCACCCCTATAGCCACGCTGGTTTCTGGATCAAATCGGGTAGGATCAAGGATAAAAACACGGTACGGGTCTGTCACATAGGTGATCACCAATGCATGCAGGCCTTCGGGCAATGGGGAGAGAGAAAACTTAAAGGCGCGTGTGTCGCCCGACTCGAAATGTACAACTGGCAACGCCTGGGGAGGCATTTCATTGTAATTTATCCGGAGCGGTTCGTAGTCAAGAGTAGCAACAAAACCGATATCATAACCGTATTCTTGGATGTTAGCAATCAGCAAATAACCCACAAACGGTTCCCCTGGTTTGAGAGCGGCAGATACGCCGCTGGTTAGTTCCTGGTCCGTAGGCCCAAAACGGGCAATAGTATGGATGGACTTCCATCCCGCCTGGGTTATGGCATTGATGCCGTTCAGCTGCTCCTGACTTGCAGGATCCTGGAAATATTGCATAGCCTCGTCCACTGAAATCTCGGTTAGAGAAAGTGAATAGGGGCTCTGGGTCAATGGCAAAATAATTGTCGGTGCAGGCGTCAGCCGGTCAGATCGAACAGGGGAACAGCCGACCAAGGACAAAACAGTGATTAAAGGGAAAATCAACAGCAGGGGAAAACCCCACCGAGCCTCTGGAGAGAGTGTGTCTAGGCATTTATGAGTATCAGAAACTACAACTATATGCAAGACCTTTGTATGGAACATTCCCAACCCCTATTGTCTGCCGACCAAAAACAGGGAGAGGACAGGAAGGAATTTCCTTCCTGTCCCCTTCTTCTCTCCAGATTCAATCTCTGCAATCCTGACTCTCAGGGTTCATAATGGCTCTGATTGGCATAGCCATTTCCTAGAGAGCCGTTTGACCAGCGCCAACTTGCATGTGTCCACGAGGTATAGGTCGCTGGAATAACACTGCTCAGTGAGGCTTGGGGAGTCGTAGGACAGTTGGTACCGCCATAGGAGCCATAGGAGTATCCACCAACTGCTTCCTGACCAGCATTGTTTGTAACTCTCGAATAACAGGCAAATCGGCTATAAGGTGGCTGGTTGAAATTGCCGCTCGCTTCGCCATCACTCTTTACTGCTCCCTGATAGTAGGGATAGTAGCGGTTTGTGATAATGACCTGTTCACCTTTGTTCAGGCTTACCTTCTCCGTGATGGTAAAGGGCTTGGGGGGTAGTTCATAGTCGCTTGGACCGTCGGCGTATACGGGTAAGGCAATCAGCCCAGTCAGCAAAGCCAAGCCTATACCACTCATCAACGACATGCTTTTACACATTTCACATCTCCCCGCTTTTGTCAGCATCCAGGCCGGCCCGAATCTCTGCCCGCATCTGCATCACGGCGCGGGCGCACTCGTCCCTCCGTCTCGTGGAGGACACGCCGGGAACTTCCCCCGTGATGGTGGCCCCTTCCCTGCCGTGCCATTGCCCCGGATAGGCTCACGCTCTACACGGGGTTGCGGCTATTCGGGTGCCATTGTCTCACCGGGTAAAGCACCCGGCAAATCATATCTTACCAAGTTTCTGGCCGTTTGCCGTGAGGAATTTTCTCTATTCCGCCGAAGAAAATCCTCGTCTTCTGCATCTCGCACCCCCCCTTCGGGCA
This sequence comes from Thermoflexales bacterium, assembly GCA_014360895.1. GTDB lineage: Bacteria > Chloroflexota > Anaerolineae > B4-G1 > DUEL01 > SpSt-77. Next base: position 2,821 of record JACIWQ010000208.1, read on the forward strand.
ACAAGGATGGAACGCTTTGTTGTTTATGTTACATCCTGCCTTCCCGTTCGTCAACAGGGAAATCCCTACTTTTTTATCGCTAAAAGCGCATTTTTGCGCCTGAGGTGATTCCCCACCGTCTTGGGCCGGATGCCGAGCATCGTGGCAATTTCCCTGTTCCTCCTCCCCTGCGCCGCTAACCGCAAGGCCTCGCGCTGTCGTTGGGTGAGGCGATTCCAGCGTGCGCCGACTTCCTGCTGCCAGCGGGTGGCGCGGGCCAATTAGCCGCTCGCAATGAAGACCGCCCCGCGGGCGGCGCGGCGTATCGCGTCTAAGGTGAGAAAGCCGGCCACGCCTGCC
>JACIWQ010000209.1 GCA_014360895.1 Thermoflexales bacterium
CTTACCGCTGTGATTCTTTGCGTTCTTTGCGCCCTTCGCGGTTTGACGTATAAACAACGCGGGATTGGGTTCAATGGGATTTTTAGACCGTCTCTTCGGTAACTCCAACGACCGGGAGATTGCCCGGTTGCAGAAGGTCGTGGAGCGCATCAACGCGCTGGAGCCGGCCTACGAGGCCCTCAGCGACGAGGCGCTGCGCGCCAAAACCGTAGAGTTCCGCCGCCGCCTGGCGCGCGGCGAATCGCTGGACGACATCCTGGTGGAGGCCTTCGCCGCCGTCCGCGAGGCCTCCAAGCGCACCATCGGCCTGCGCCACTACGACGTCCAACTTATCGGCGGCATGGTCCTCCATCAGGGCAAAATCGCCGAGATGAAGACCGGCGAGGGCAAGACCCTCGTCGCGACGCTTCCGCTCTACTTGAACGGCCTCTCCCTCAACCCGGAGTGGGTAGACCTGGCCCGCCGCCGCTGGGGCAAAGACCCCGACCGCTGGGAATTCGTCCCCATAGATGACGTACCCGTCGGCCGGGGGGTCCATCTGGTCACCCCCAACGACTACCTCTCCAAGTTCGGCGTCCAGTGGATGGGCCCTATCTACCACGCCCTGGGGATGACCGTCGGCGTCATCCAGTCGGCGGCGGAGAAGCCGGAACTGGGCTCGTTCCTTTTTGACCCCGAGTACCCGTCCACCGACGACCGCTACCTCAACCTGCGCCCCGTCCCCCGCCGGGAAGCCTACAATGCCGACATCACCTACGGCACCAACAATGAGTTCGGCTTTGACTACCTGCGGGATAACCTGGTGCGGGACCTCTCCGAGTGCGTCCAGCGGGAACTCTACTACGCCATCGTGGACGAGGTGGATAACATCCTCATTGACGAGGCCCGCACGCCCCTCATCATCTCCGGCCCCGCCGAGGAGTCCTCCGACCTCTACCGCCGCTTCGCCGACCTGGTCCGCCATCTCCGGCGGGACGTCCACTACGAGGTGGACGAGAAGACCCGCAACGTCGTCCTCACCGAAGAGGGTATCCACAAAGTGGAGTCCATGCTCCCGGAGATCGGCCCGGGCGAGAGCCTCTACGACCCCAAACACGCCCACATGCTCCCGTACCTGGATAACGCCCTGCGGGCCTGGGCCGTCTACCAGCGGGATAAGGACTACATCGTCCGGGACGGACAGGTCATCATCGTGGACGAGTTCACCGGACGGCTGATGTACGGCCGCCGGTATGCGGAGGGGCTCCACCAGGCCATAGAGGCCAAAGAAGGCGTCGCCGTCCGGGAGGAGATGCTCACCTACGCCACCATCACCTTCCAGAACTACTTCCGGATGTACAAGAAACTGGCCGGAATGACCGGCACGGCGGCCACCGAGAAGGAGGAGTTCCAGAAAATCTACAATATGGACGTGGTCGTCCTGCCCACCAACGTGGAGTACCGGGCGACTTTCGGCGACCTGGTGGCGCGGGAGGTCCCGGTGCGGGACCTGCCGGAAGTGACCTTCGCGGGCGTCCTGAACGGGCGGGACGACGTCCCCGTCACCATCTATGAGAGCCGGGACGGGCGTCGGGAGCGGTACTACAAACGGCTGGACCTGGACGACGTCATCTACCAGACCGAGGAGGCGAAATTCCGGGCCGTAGTCGCCGAGATAGAGGCGTTGCATCAAGCCGGACGGCCCGTCCTGGTGGGCACCACCGCGATTGAGACCTCGGAGCGGCTCTCCCGGATGCTGCGAGCGAAGGGTATCCCGCACAACGTCCTCAACGCCAAGAACCACGAGCAGGAGGCCGTCATCATCGCGCAGGCCGGACGGTCCGGCGCGGTGACCATCGCCACGCAGATGGCCGGTCGCGGCGTGGACATCCTGCTGGGCGGCAACCCGGAGGGGTTGGCCCGGGAGTGGCTCCGCCAGGAAGGGTACGACCTGACCCAGATTCGCCAGGCCCACTGGAACGAGGCGGTGGAGATGCTCCGGCGGGGGCAGAACCCCACGGAGCGCTTCCCGGAGCGGTGGGCGGAAGTCCTGGCGAAGGCCTGGGCCGACTGCGCCGAGGACCGAAAGCGCGTCGTCGCGCTGGGCGGCCTGCACGTCCTGGGCGTGGAGCGGCACGAGGCCCGGCGGATAGATAACCAGTTGCGCGGCCGCGCCGGCCGCCAGGGCGACCCCGGCTCCTCTCGCTTCTACCTCTCCCTGGAGGACGAACTGATGCGCCGCTTCGGCGCCGACCGGGTCCAGGGCCTCATGGCCCGCGCCGGGATGGACGATGCCCCCCTGGAATTCGGCATCCTCAGCAAGACCATTGAGTCCGTCCAGAAGCGGGTGGAAGGATATAACTTTGACCTGCGCAAGCACGTCCTGGAGTACGACGACGTCGTCAACAAACAGCGGGAGGTCATCTACGCCCAGCGGCGGGAGGTGCTGGCGAAGCCCGACCTGCGAGACCAGGTCCTGCGCATGGTGCGGGAGGAGATAGAGAGTTTACTGCTCCTGCACTGTCCGGGCCAAGACCCGGAGGAGTGGGACCTGAAGGGACTGCACGGCGAACTGCGCACCTTCCTGCCGTTGCCGGAGAGGCCGGACCCCCGCTGGGCCCAACTTTCCCGGGACGAGATTTTGGAGGAACTGACCGCGCTGGCCCGGCGGACCTACGACGACCTGAACCGCAACCTGGGCTATCAGGTTTATCGGGACATGGTCCAGCAGGACGTCACGCTGGCCCTGTTGCGGGCGAGCAACGACCCCCTGCGGCGGCACATCTACCGGCGGGTGGTGGAAGCCCTGGGCGCAGAGCCGGATGAGGAGACGGCCGGTCTCCCCCTCCGCCGCCTGCCCGACCCGATGAAGGAGAAAGTGGAGGCCGCCTTCCTGGAGGCGGTGCGGGTCTTCCGGGACCGGCAGGTCATCCTGAGCGCGGTGGACAACCTCTGGGTCCGCCACCTGACGGACCTGGCGGTCCTGCAGGAAGGGATAGGCCTGCGGGCCTACGGGCAGCAGAACCCGTTGGTGGCCTACAAGAAAGAGGCCCATGAGATGTACCAGATGCTTCTGGGCCGGATTCAATCCCAGGTGGCGCGGACGATTTTCCTGGTGCCGCAGATGATGCCGCAGCCCCGGCGCGTGCGGCCACTGCATGCCTTCCGGCCCGGC
>JACIWQ010000021.1 GCA_014360895.1 Thermoflexales bacterium
GGGGGGGGTTTCCCGGGGGGGGGGGTTTTTTGGGGGGGGTTTTTTGGGGGGTTGGGGGGGGGGGGGGGGCGGGAACGCGACATCCCTGACCCTTTTGCGACTGGATAAATTGTTCCGGCAATGCGTTTCGCCCGACGCTGAAGCGTCGGGCTCAGCCTGCGAAGCCCCTTCGGGGCTTTCCGGTAGCCCGCAGGGCTTTGCATCTGAGCCCGACCGTTCACGGTCGGGCGTGGGTTTTCCGACAGCCCGCAGGACCACGGCCCGAGCCCTCGGCCCCGAAGAGCCTCGGCCCGAGGAGGCTGCCTCGCCCCGCAGGGCTTTGTATCTGAGCCCGACCGTTCACGGTCGGGCGTGGGTTTTCCGATAGCCCGCAGTTCACGGTCAGGCGTGGGCTGGCACTGGCACGTTGAAGTGGAGCGCCATCAGGGATTGACCTGATAGTTGGGCGCCTCTTTGGTGATGACGATGTCGTGGGGGTGGCTCTCTATCAGGCCGGCGTTGGTGATGCGGACCAGCCGCCCCCGTTGCCGCAGTTCCTCCAACGTGGCCGCGCCCGCGTAGCCCATGCCCGCCTTCAGACCCCCGACCAGTTGGTAGATGTAATCGTGGAGAGGGCCCTTGTAGGGCACCCGTCCCTCTACCCCTTCGGGCACCAGTTTCCCACCCGGAGTCTGCCCGGAGCCGTAGCGGTCCCGCCCGTAGCCGTGCATAGCTCCCAAACTCCCCATCCCCCGGTACTCCTTGAACCGCCGCCCCTCGTAGAAGACGATTTCCCCCGGCGCCTCGTCCAGCCCTGCCAGCAGGTTCCCCAGCATCACCGCCGACGCCCCGGCGACGATGGCCTTGACGATGTCCCCGCTGTATTTAATTCCCCCGTCCGCAATGATGGGGATTCCGGCGGGCACGGCGACCTGCGCGCAGGCGTAGATGGCGCTCAATTGCGGCATCCCTGCCCCGGCCACGACGCGCGTCGTGCAGATGGACCCCGCTCCAACACCCACCTTAATCACATCGGCACCGGCGCGGATCAGCGCCTCGGTCCCCTCGGCGGTGACCACGTTCCCGGCGATGATGGGGAGTTCGGGCCAGTGGTGGCGGATGCGGTGAATGGCCCGGATCACCCCCTCCGAATGGCCGTGGGCAGTGTCTATCACCACCACGTCCACCCCGGCGTCCACCAGGAGTTGGGTCCGCTCTTCCAGGTCGTCCCCCACGCCCACCGCCGCGCCGACCAGTAACCGTCCCTGCGCGTCGCGGGCCGCGTGAGGGTACTGGCGGGCCTTCAGGATGTCCTTCACCGTAATCAGGCCCTGCAAGACCCCCGCCGGGTCCACCAGCGGCAGTTTCTCAATGCGGTGTCGCTGCAGAATGGCCTTCGCCTCTTCCAGCGTGATCCCCACCGGGGCGGTGATGAGCGGCGCGCGGGTCATAAAGTCGCTGACCGGACGGTCCAGGTCCTCCGCCTCCAGAAAGCGGATGTCCCGGTTGGTGAGGATGCCTACCAGCCGGTGCCCTTCATCCGTGATGGGGACCCCGCTGATGTGGTAGGTCGCCATAATCTCTTCGGCCTGCCGGACGGTGGCGGTGGGAGGAAGGGTGATGGGGTCCACAATCATCCCGGACTGGGACCGTTTCACCCGGGCGACTTCCCGTGCCTGCGCCTGGGGGGACATGTTCCGGTGGATGACCCCCAGTCCCCCCTCCCGGGCCAGGGCAATGGCCATCGGTGCCTCGGTCACCGTATCCATCGCCGCCGAGAGGATGGGGATGTTGAGCCGGATGGTCGGGGTCAACTGGACGCTGACGTCGGTCTGGGCGGGCAGGACTTCGCTGTAGCTGGGGACGACCAGGACGTCGTCAAAGGTCAGAGCTTCAAAGTGATGGAACAAGTCGGCATTTTGGTTCATACTCCATCCTCCGTTGGGAGAATTATACACCGGCAGTGGATTTGCGAAAATCCTCTGCGTATGCTATAATATTTCCCAGACAACGGGTATTGGTGAATGAAGGAAAGTGGGCTCCAACCCACTTTCTTTCACATATAGGGCCTTGCGTTTTTGGAGGAACTTTCGGGTATGAAAAGCGAACTGCTGCTGGCCTTCAATCAGATTTGCGCCGAGCGGAATCTCTCGCGAGAGGTGGTGATGGAGGCCATCCGCGCGGCCATTGTCTCCGCCTACCGGCGAGACGTGGGCGCGCCTCCTTCTCAAAACATCACCGCGCAGATTGACCTGGAGACCGGAAAGACGCGCATTTTTACCGAACGGCGCGTCGTGGCCGAGGTCACGGACCCGCAGGTGGAGATTTCGCTGGAGGAGGCGCGGAAGATCAATCCGAACGTCCAGTTGGGGGAGACGTTGATGGTGGATAGCACCCCCAACGACTTCGGCCGGATTGCCGCGCAGGCCGCGCGCCAGCGGATTATGCAGTGTATCCGGGAAGCCGAGCGCGAGGTCCGCTATACCCGTTTGGCGGATCAGGAGGGGGAACTGGTCCACGGGGTCGTCCAGAGCATCACCCCCCAGGGGGTCATTCTGCATCTGGAGCGGACCGAGGCCATCCTGCCGCGCAAGGAGATGGTGCCGGGAGAGCATTATGCCCTCCACGACCGGATTCGCGTCTATGTGCTGGAGGTCAACAAGACCCCGCGCGGCCCGCAGATTATTGTCTCCCGCAGCCACAAGAAGATGCTCCAGCGGCTGCTGGAACTGGAAGTGCCGGAGATTCAGAGCGGCGCCATAGAAATCAAGGCCATCGTCCGGGAAGCGGGCTCCCGCTCTAAAGTCGCGGTGGCCTCCCGCCAGCCCGGGCTGGACCCGGTGGGGTCCTGCATTGGCGTGCGCGGGACGCGCATCCAGTCCATCCTGCGGGAATTGGGCAACGAGAAGGTGGACATCATTGAATGGAGCCCCGACCCGGTGACTTTCATCGCTAAAGCACTGGGCCCGGCCCGGGTTCTCAGCGTGGTGCTGGACGAGGACTCCACAGAGCCCATTGCCTACGTCGTCGTTCCCGACGACCAGTTGTCTCTGGCCATCGGCAAGAACGGGCAGAATGCCCGGCTGGCGGCCAAACTGACAGGCTGGCGCGTGGACATCCAGAGTGCCACTGAGGCGGTCCAGTGGGTGCTCCGACAGATCAAGTCCGACCCGGACATTCGGGAGGCCCTGGGCCCGACGGCGGAGTTGTTGCCCCAGATAGAAGCTGCGCTGGCGCGCCGCAATCAGGAAAAGACGCCCTATACCGCCGAAGAACTGCTGGCCATCCGCCAGGTCGTAGAAAAGGTCCGGAACCATCTCCTGGAAGTCAAGCGAGCGCGCAAAGGACGCCGGAAAGAGCCGAAGGTGCGCGTCTCCGCGGCGGAGGAGGAGCGCCGGGCGCGCGAGGTGGCCATCCGGGAAGCCCGCGCCCGGATCCCTGTTCACACGTACCAGATTCCCATCTCAGAACTGGGCCTGAGCGAGCGTACGCAGAAGCACCTGGAGCGGCATCAACTGACCACCGTGGGCCTGCTGATGGAGCGGCTGGCGGAAGGGGAGGAGGGCCTGCTGAGACTGGAGGGCATCGGCGCCCGCGTGCTGACGGAGATTCGCGAGGCCCTGGAACCGTTCATGGTCCCGGTGACGGTCCCCGAGGCGGAGGCCCCGGCGCCGGAAACTGCCCCGGAGCCGACGGCGCCGGTCGCGGAAGTGGCCCCGGGGGAAGAGATACCGCCAGCGGTTGAGGAGGTGGTCTCACCGGTACCTGCTCCCGTTGCCGAGGCGGTCCCGGCAGAGCCTGGGGTGCTCCCGAAGGAAGCTGTTTCGGGTGAGCCCGAGTTCCTGTCCGAAGAGGAAGCCCCGACGGGGCCTGTGGGACTGCTGGGGGAGAAGGCCCCGGCAGAACCCACATCCTTGCCCGAAGAACCGGTCCCGACCGAACCCTTGCCGGTTCCGGAAGAGGCACCCGCCGTTGTTGAGCCCGAGAAGGTGGCTCTAGAAGTGCCCCCTGAGGCACCGATGACCCCGCCTCTGGAGCCGACGGCGGTCTCTGTGGAACTCCCTGCCGAACTTGAGGTGGAAGAGGTAGAAGAGGCCGAGGAGTGGGAAGAAGAAGAGGTGGTGGAGCGGAAACTGGGCCGGAAGCCGCCCAAGCGGCACAAGAAGCCCCGGCGGGAGTTCATTTACGACGAGGAGTTGGGTCGCGCCGTCGCCATCCGCAAGCATCGCCGTCGCGGGGAGGACTGGGAGGAGTTTTAGCGCCGCATCGGAGCATGCAGAATGGCCGGATCGGGAGGCCGACGCAAACACATCCCTCAGCGCACCTGTGTGGCATGCCGTACCGTGCGCCCCAAGCGGGCCCTCATCCGCATTGTCCGCACCCCGGAGGGAGAGGTCCGGGTGGATGAGCGGGGCAAGCAGAGCGGACGGGGTGCTTATCTCTGCGCGCAACGGGTCTGCTGGGAGGAGGCGCTGAAGCGGCGTCGGCTGGATACTGCCCTGCGTACCACCCTGGACGAGGCCACAGTGGAAGCCCTCAGGGCCTACGCTCAGTCTCTGCCGGAGCGCCTGGAAGAGGCGGACGCATCGGAGGGGCAATCGGTACCGTTGCCCCTCCGATAGTCCTGGGTCCGGAAGGAGGAATTATGGCAGATAAAAACAACCGGGTGATTGAAATACCGGCCCGTCTGACGGTCCGCGAATTGGCCCAATTGATGAACGTCAGCCCCATTGATGTCATCAAGCGGTTGATGTACGACGGCATCATCGCCACCATCAACCAGACCATTGACTACGAGACGGCGGCCATTGTGGCCTCGGAAATGGGGTTTGAGCCGCGCGAGGAGGTGGTCGCCGTCGCGGAAGAGAAGGCGGCCTTCGCCGGACCGACCCCTCTCTGGGAACGACTGTACGCCCAGGAGGACCCGGCGAATCTGCGCCCCCGCCCGCCGGTGGTCACCGTCCTGGGGCACGTGGACCACGGTAAGACATCTCTGCTGGACGCCATCCGCCAGACCGACGTTGCCGCCGGGGAGGTCGGCGGCATCACCCAGCACATCGGCGCCTACCAGGTGGAGCATAACGGACGCCTCATCACGTTCCTGGATACCCCGGGCCATGAAGCCTTCACCGCGATGCGGGCGCGTGGCGCACAGACGACCGACATCGCCATTCTGGTCGTCGCGGCCGACGACGGCGTGATGCCCCAGACCATAGAGGCCATCAACCACGCCCGCGCGGCCCGCGTGCCCATCATCGTCGCCCTGAACAAAATAGATAAACCCACCGCCCAGCCGGAGCGGGTCAAGCGACAACTGAGCGACCTGGGCCTGACCCCGGACGAATGGGGCGGTGATACGTTTGTCATCCCGGTATCGGCCAAGAAGCGCATCGGCCTGGACGACCTGCTGGCGACCATTCTCCTGGTCGCCGATGAGCAGAACATCCGGGCCAATCCCGACCGCCCTGCTGTCGGTACCGTCCTGGAGGCCCAACTGGACCGCAGTATGGGCCCCACCGCGACTGTCCTGGTCCAGAACGGCACCCTGCGGGTGGGCGACGCGGTGGTCGCCGGGACGGTGTACGGGCGGGTGCGCCGGATGCTGGATAGCCACGGGAAGCCCATCCGCGAGGCCCCTCCCTCCACGCCCGCCCTGATTCTGGGCCTTTCGGACGTCCCCACCGCCGGGGACATCTTTGAGGTGGTGGAGAGCGAAAAGGTCGCCCGCGCCATCGCGGCCCAGCGGCTTCAGGAGCGCCAGGCCCAGGCGGCCCGCCCTGCCCGCCTTACCCTGGACGACCTCTCCCGGAGCATCCGGCAGGGACAGGCCAAAGAACTCAACCTCATCATCAAGGCCGACGTCCAGGGCTCCATTGAACCCATCGTCTCCTCTCTCTCCAAACTGGGCAGCGAAGACTTGAAGGTGAACATCATCCACGCGGCCGCCGGGAATGTCACCGAGTCCGACATCAACCTGGCGATTGCCTCGCGGGCCATCGTCATCGGCTTCCAGGTGACGGTGGACCCGGCGGCCCGGCGGCTGGCCGAGAGCGAAGGGGTGGATGTCCGCATCTACGACATCATCTACGAGTTGATAGACGAAGTAGAACTGGCCCTCAAAGGGTTGCTGGAACCGACCTACGTGGAGAAGACGATTGGCAAGGCCGAGGTACGGGCGACCTTTGAGATTCCCAAAGTTGGGCGAGTGGCGGGCTGCTACGTCCTGGAAGGGGAGGTGCGCCGCAATGCCCGCGCCCGCCTCTTCCGGCAGGGGGAGCAGAAATTTGACGGCCCCCTGGCTTCCCTGAAGCGCTTCGCCAAAGATGTGCGCGAGGTGAAGGCCGGCTACGAGTGCGGCATCGGCCTGGAAGGATTCCACGACATTCAGGTGGGAGACATCCTGGAATTCTATGTGAAGGAGCGGGTCGCGCAGGATTGATCCCGGACGATGTACAATGGGCAAGAAATACCAGAAACGGGCGGCCGATTTGATTCAGACCCACCTGACCGACCTGCTCCAGACGCAGGTCAACGACCCGCGCCTGCAGATGCTGACCATCACCGGCGTGGAAGTGACCCCGGATGCGACCCGGGCTCACGTCTATTTCACGGCTCTGGGGGACGCAGAGCGGCAGGCCGAAGTGCAGGCCGCGATTCAGAGTGCCGCTGGATTCCTTCGCCGGGAACTGGGCCGACGGCTGCGCCTGCGCAACACTCCCGAACTGGTCTTCCACTGGGATTCCTCCATAGAGCGGGGTGAGCGCATCGCGGGCCTGATTGACCGTCTGCGGGAGGAAGGACGGCCGGAGGAATGACGGAGACCCCGTTCCCTCCCCATCCGCTGCTGGAGCAAATCGGTCAGTATATCCGCCCGGCGCGCCGGGTGGCCATCGTCACCCACGAGCGGCCAGACGCGGACGCGCTGGGCTCCAGCCTGGGGTTGGCCCATGCGCTGCGGCGACTGGGCAAAGAGGCCACCGTCTTTCTGTTTGACTCCATCCCCTTCGGCCTGGACTTCCTGCCGGGCCTGGATACGGTGGTGGCCGACCTGCCCGGCCCGGAGACGGACCTGGTGGTCGCTGTGGACGCCGGCGAACCTGCCCAGATCGGCTCCCGGCTCTACGATGCCATCCTGCGCCTCGGCGTCCCGTTGATCGTGGTGGACCACCACGAAAGCAACACCGGCTACGGGAACCTCAGCGTGGTCTTCCCCCAGATGGCCTCCACGGCCGAAGTGGTGTTGATGCTGGTTCGGACACTGGGCGTCCCGATAGATCGGACCATTGCGACTTGCCTGCTGGCGGGGATCGTGTTTGATACCCGGGCCTTCGCCACCCCGGATACCGGCCCGGAGACGCTTCGGGCGGCCGCGCTCCTGATGGAAACCGGCGGCTCCCTCTACGAGGTGATGATGGCCTACCGGGGCCAGCACCCGCTGAAGGCGCTCCGGCTGTGGGGCGAGGCGTTGACCCGTATGCAGGTCCGGGACGGGGTGGCGTGGACTTCCATCTCCCGAGAGATGTACCGGGCCACCGGGACGACGATGGAGGATACGGAGGGCCTGGCCAACTTCATCCTGGACGCGGCCGATGTGCGGATTTCTCTGGTCTTCCGGGAGCGGCCCGAAGGGGGAATGATTCGGGTGAGTGCCCGTGCCCGGCCGGGCTTCAATCTGGTGCCCCTGGCGCGCTCGTTCCCCACCGGGGGCGGGCATAAAATGGCCGTGGGATTTGAGGTGGACCCGCCCCTGGAGGAGGCCGTCCGGACCACCCTCGCGCGCCTGGAGGAACTGCGTCGTTCCGGACAACTGGATGACCGTTAACCCCGGCCACTGACACCTGGCGTCCTTCGCTCCCTTTCGTGTTCTTCGCTCCGATGGACGGCATCCTGAACCTCAACAAACCGCGCGGCCTGACCTCCCACGACGTGGTGGCGCGCGTGCGCGCTGTCGCCCGGCAGCGGGAAGTCGGCCACGCCGGCACCCTGGACCCGATGGCGACCGGAGTCCTCCTCCTCTGCTTGGGCCGGGCTACCCGTCTGGCCGAATACCTGATGGATTCCCCCAAACTCTATCGCGCCCGGGTCCGCCTGGGCGTCGCCACCGACACCGACGACGCCGAGGGGACGGTCATCGCGGAGCATCCGGTCGCGGTGGACCGGATGGCGGTGGAGGCCGCGCTGGAGCAGTTCCGGGGCCCCATCCTGCAGGTCCCCCCGATGTACTCGGCCCTGAAGCGGGAGGGCAGGCCCCTGTATCGCCTGGCCCGCCAGGGCCAGACGGTGGAGCGGGAACCCCGGCCGGTGGAGATTTACCGCCTGGACCTGACCGCCTGGGAACCGCCGGAACTGACGCTGGAGGTCCTTTGCTCCCCCGGCACCTACATCCGGGCCCTGGCCCGCGACCTGGGGGACGCGCTGGGGTGCGGCGCCCACCTGACAGCACTGGTGCGTCTTGCCAGCGGCGATTTCCATCTGGAGGACGCGGCCGAACTGGATGCGCTCACGCCGGAGCGGTTGCCGGACCTCTTGCTCCCACCGGACGCGGCCCTGCGCCGCTATCCGGCGCTGTACCTGGATGAGGGTCAGGCTCGGGCGGTCCGCCACGGCCGGGACATCCCGGCCATCTCGTTGGGGGCCGACCACGAAGCGCATCGGGGCGGTGCTCTGCTGGCCCGCGCCTATGGCCCCGACGGCCGTCTGCTGGCGGTTCTGGAGTACCAACCCGACCGGGCGGTATGGCATCCGCGCAAGGTTCTGCTCTGAAAGATGCAACCCACTACCCCGTTTCGTCCCATTATAGCAGTCATCGGAGGTGTGGCCCCGACGCCGGAGGAGGAGGCGGCGGCGGAGGCGGTGGGCCGCGCGCTGGCCGAAGGGGGTGCCATCCTCATCTGCGGCGGGCGCGGCGGCGTCATGGAGGCCGCATGCCGGGGGGCCAAATCCGCTGGCGGCCTGACCATCGGCATCCTCCCCGGCCCCGACCGCCGCGAGGCCAACCCGTATGTGGACATCCCCATCGTCACCGGCCTGGGGGAGGCGCGCAACGTCATCATCGTCCGGACGGCCCACGCGGTGGTTGCCGTTGGGGGGAGTTACGGCACGTTGAGCGAGATGGCGTTCGCTCTCCTGTTCGGTGTGCCGGTGGTGGCGCTGGGGAGTTGGGAGGTCCGGCGCGAGGGGCATCCGCCCGCGCCCGTCATTTATGCGGACACTCCACAGGAAGCCGCCGCCCGCGCGCTGGCCCTGGCCCGAAAATAACACCAACCTGCGACCTGCGACCTGCGCCTTGCGACCTGCGACCTGCGCCTTGCGACCTGTATGGAACTTACTCACGACCTGGAGTCCCTGAATCTCTCCACCCCCTCCCACGTCACCATCGGGGCGTTTGATGGGGTGCACCGGGGCCATCAGCACCTCATCGGCGCCATGGCCCGGGCCGCCCATGCGGCCGGACGGGTGGCCGTCGCACTGACCTTTGATCCCCACCCCGGGGCGCTCCTGGGCCGCAGTCCGGTGGCCGCGCTGACCACGCCGGAGGAACGGGCCGCGCTGATCGCCGACCTGGGCGTGGACGTGTTGGTGGTCCTGCGCTTCACCCCGACCATGGCGGGCACTCCGGCGACCCGTTTCATTGACCTGCTTCGCCGTCACCTGCATATGGTGGAACTGTGGGTGGGGCCGGATTTTGCCCTCGGCCATCGCCGGGAGGGAAATGTTCCCTTCCTCCGACAGTTGGGGGAACAGGAGGGGTTCGCCGTTCGGGTGGTGGAACCACTCCAGTGGCAGGGGGCAGTGGTCAGCAGCACCCGCATCCGGGCCGCGCTCACCGCAGGGAATATAGAGGAGGCCAACGGTTGTCTGGGCCGCCCGTATCGCCTGACCGGGCGGGTGGTGCGTGGGCGGGGATTGGGCCGACGGTTGGGCATCCCCACGGCCAACCTGGCCCCTCCGCCGGAGCGCCTTATCCCGGCCAACGGCGTCTACGCCGCATACGCCCATACTCAGGAAGCAGGCTCTTGGCCGGCCGTGGTCAACGTGGGGGTCCGCCCCACCATTGCCCCCGACCACCTCACCGTGGAGGCCCACCTGCTGGATTTTGACGGCGACCTCTACGACCAGACGCTGGCGCTGGATTTCATCGCCCGTCTACGGGACGAGCAGACCTTTCCCGGCCTCAATGCGCTGGTGGAACAGATCGGGCGAGATATTGCGCGGGCGCGCGAGATTTTCGGCCTTTCCGGCAGGCACTCCGCGCCCTCGCAATGACCCCCCGGCCGTCATTGCGAGCCCGAAGGGCGAAGCAATTCCCCGCGCCGCAGCCAGTACCAGGCCGACCGGGGACCGGAAGGGTCCTCTCCCCTCTCCTGCCGCTCCACCTGAAAGGCCGGGACAAGTAGGCGACGGACCTCTTCCGGAGCAATCCCACGCCCCGGCGGGCCGTCGGGGCGGGGGAGAAACGCGTAGAGCATATAGAGGCCGCCGGGCCGGACCAACCGGGTGACCTCCGCCGCATACCGCTCCCGACCCTCCGGCGGGATACCGTGCAGGCAACCGATGTCCAGCGCCAGGTCAAAGGGACCGGTCAGAAAACCCAGGTCGGTCACGTCGGCGCGGTAGAAGCGGACGGGCAGGCGGGCGCGGCGGGCCCGCCGTCGCGCCTGCCAGATAGCGATGACGGAAAAATCCACCCCCACCACCTCCCAGCCGTGGCGGGCCAGGTAGAGACTGTTGGTCCCCGTCCCGCAGCCCAGGTCCAGCGCCCGCCCCGGCGGCAGTTCCCCTCGCTCCACCCCTTCCACCACCTCTGGCGGCGTGACCCCCGTATCCCAGGGGGCGTTTCCCAGAAGGTAGCGGAGTTCAAAGAACAGAGACCGCATCGGTTGCCCCTACGGTTCTATCACCACCGGTATCTCCCACTGCCCCGCCGTCGGGACGACCTCAAAGAAGGTGGTGCCCGGCTTCAGGGGGATGGGGTTGCCCACCGGGTCGGTCAGCGTGAGCATGTCCCAGCGCCCCTCCCGGTTCCAGATGCCCTCTATAGCCACCCCGTCCCGCAGGATGACCGCGCGCCGGTACGGGTTATCCTGGTTCCAGAGCGCCCACTGGATGGAGAGCAGGCCGCTGTGGGGCTCCTCCACAATGTTCGTCAGCCACTGGGAGACGTAGAGGACAACGACGTTGGCCGCGCTCAACTGCTGTCCGTCCAGCGCGTCGGTATGGGCAATCCTGTTGGAGAAGCGGAGATACCGCCCGGAGGCCGGGTCGTAGGCCCATTCCGTCTCCAGTTGATGCCAGGAGATGCGCAGGCGGCGGGCCGGCGCGCCCTCGGTCGGGGGGGCGGCGGAGAAGACCATGCCCTCCAGCCCCTGCTGCCGTCCTTTCACCCCGTGGGCTTCTGCCCAGGCCCGCACCCGCCCCGGGTCCGTGTAGCCGGTATGCTCCAGCGGGACGTCCCGGCTGAAGTCCCGGTAGAAGGGGTCCGGGCTCAGCGTCTCGGGGAGGCTGTAGGAGACGATTCGGTCGGGGTAGAGGTCGGAATCCCGCATGATGTCCCGGACGCCGTCGCTGAAGCCCCAGCAGGCCAGCACCCCCTTGTAGATGGCGGTCAGTTCCAGGTCAATCAACCGACCGCTACGGACGGGGCCCACCCGCGACGGGTCCTGGCTCAGGTAGATGGCCGTCCAGCGGGTGCCGTAGCGGAAGCCCTCGTTGTAGTGCTCAAAGATGAGGTCGGCGCTGTTGATGCCCGCCTGCGGCCAGACGTACTGGGGCGGGTAGTTGGTGATTTTGATGAGGACGGGCACCCGGTCCAGCAGTGCCTTATCCGCCACCACCTCACCGGTCAGCGGGTTGACGTTCTCCGGGATGGGCGTCGGCGTGGGGAGAGGCGTGGGGGTGGGGGAGGGGGCCGGGGTCGGCGAGGGCGGCAAGACCATGGTGGTCGGGCGGGGGGTCCGGGTGGGCGTCGGTGTGGCGGCGGGCGCCGGCCCCCCGCAACCGACCAGTCCGCCCAGAAGAGCCGTCAGCGCCGCCAGCAGAGTGATGGCAGAGAGAAAGAGCCGAAGGGTGCGAATAGGGTTCATGGGGCCGTTCTCCTTACTGCGGGTTTCGCCTTTCGTTTTACGCGGGTCGCAGGTACGCGACAGCTTTCTCTTCCTGGCTGTTCATCACCACGTCCAGGAGCCGTCCGCCGCAGACGGTCGGGATATGGATGACGCGCACCACGTCCGCCAGGGGCGCGTCGGCGGGGAGCAGGGTGGGCAGAAGGTTGGGGCTCTGTTCAAAGAACTCCCGGCGGAAGAAATCCCCCTCGTCGGGGTAGAGGGCCAGCGGATAGATGTGGGCTTCTACCAGGTCCTGGAAGAAATGAGTCCCGTAGGAGACCTCGGGAGTGCCCGCCGGACCGGCGAAGGCGATCTCTATCAGCATGGAGGTGTTGTAGATGTCCGCGTAGCCCACTTTGACGCCCAGGGAGATGTTGGAACTGCCCCAGCGGCCCGGGCCGAGGAGGATGTAGCGGCGGCCGGCCAGCCGCTCGTTGATCCGCCCCACGACCCGCCCGACCTCGTAGCGGGTGGAATCGTCCGGGATCGCTCCATAGCGGTGGGGGTCCACGTAGACGACGTACTCCACCCCCGAGACGACGCCGTCGGGCACCAGCCGGGTGGCGACGAAGAGGATGTCTTCCGGAGCTAGCGTCGTCGGGAGGGAGCGCGTGGTGGCAGCTTCCCGTCTGGATAACGGACGACACTGCAACAGGTGGACCACGAAGCGGGGGTGGGGACGGCCGGGGATGATGTCCAGGGTGAATTCTACGTCTACGGGGCGCCCGTATGCCCGCGCGAGCTGGTGCAGAATGGCCCGCATCAGGTCGGTGAAGGACCGTTCCCGGAGCAGACGGTCAAAAGTGAGGACGATGTTGCCGGGGGTGACTTCTCCGGCGAAGAGAATGTCCTTCAGATAGTCGTCTTGCCAGAGAGAGGCCAGGTACGCCAATCCGGGGTAGTCGGGGCCGAGGACATGGGAAATCGGGAGCGAACGGAACTCGTTTGCTTCCAGGTCAATGACGTCTATGAAGTGCTGAGAATATTTGCGGATGTCGGCGGGATGGACTTCGGGCCGCAGGGTGGGGTGGCTCAGGGCGACCATACGGGGGTAATCCCCGGCGACGCGCTCCACCGCCCGGGTGCCCAGCCCGCAGACGATGCGCATGAAGCCCTCTTCGGGATCAATGCGCGGCGTCCAGCGGAACGGATTCCGGCTGAAAGCTACCCCGGCGGCCTGAGGGAAGAAGTACCGTCCATACCGGAGGCCCTCCATCTGCTGGATGAGGACGGCCATGCGCTCGTCGTAGTCCAGCAGGCCCACCTGTCGGCGGTAGAGGAGGGCATCGGGGTTGAGCGTGCTGGCGTAGACCCGGCGGATGGCGTCCAGGACGGCCTGCAGGTTCTCTCGCGGGCCGGCCTGGTTGGGGCAGAAGATGCTCTCGTACTTGCCCGCAAAGGAGGTGCCGAAGTTATCTTCCAAGAGACTGGAGGAACGGACGATGAGGGGGACTTTCCCCAGGCGGTCCAGTTCCCTGGAAAGAGCTTCCACCACGTATGGGGGGAACTCGCCTTCGGCGAAGCGACGGTGGATTTCCGGGTACTCCGTCCGGATTTCCTCTTCGGTTTTGTACTTCTGGTCAAAGAACGGGTAGAGATTGTTGTGGGCGATGAAGTCGTAGAAGACGTCCGCGCCCAGAAAGACCGACTCTGGGATGACGACGTGCTCCGAAAGGGGGAGGGGAGCATCGGCGCTATCGGCCTGGAGGATTTTGTGGGCCAGGAGCATCCCGGCGGCCTTTCCGCCGATTTTGCCCCGACCGATGCGGCGGCGGCGGATTTCCTTCAGGTCGGTGATATTGAAGTACTCCCGCGCCACCCCCAGAAAGCCTAATTGGTCGCTGATCATCCCCCGGATGATGACGACGTAAATCTGGCGCAGGTGGTGGATGATTTTCTCCCGCTTTTCGGGGGGCAACTGCTCGTACTGCTCCGCCTGGGGAAAGAGGAGGTCCCAGGGGGCCAGTTCGGGGTTGAAGGTGAGGACGATTTCCTCTTCCGGCCGGCGGGGGCGCAGCGCGGCGCGGACGATGTCCTCAAACAGCGAATAGGGCAGGTTCAGGGCGAAGTAGAAGTCGGTCAGGTAGTCACGGATGATGCGGAGCCGCTCCTCCCATTCTTCCGCCGACTCCTGGAAGAGGGGCTCGGTCAGGCCCTCTTCCTGCTGAGTGAGGATGGCCTTGGCCCGGACCTCGGCCTCAAACCGTTCCGGGGTGATGATGCCGCGCGCGAACATCTCCTGGCGCATCCGCTCCCGAATCTGGCGGGCCAGGATGGGGTATTCGGAGAGGGCCAGATAGATCGCCAGGACTTTGGGCCACTCGTGCGAGCCAAAGGGTGCTCCGTTCATACTGGCGAAATTTTACCACAAAGGCGCGGAGGTACAAAGCGCGGCGAAAAAACAGGGGCGACGCAGAGCGTCGCCCCTTCTTTTCAGACCGGCCCGACACCGGAGGGGTTACTTCCAGCCGGTGTCAATCGTGCCGTCCTTGATCCCCTTGGCGACCTCTTCCAGTTCGGCCTTCAGGCTGGCGGGCACGTCGTCGTCAAACTCGTGGAAGGGGGCGATGCCCACACCGCCGTTGCTCAGCGTGCCCACGTACACACCGCCCTGGAACTTGCCCTCCACGGCCATCTTGATGGCATCCCGGACGGCGATGTGCATGTTCTTCATCACGCTGGTCAGGACCACCGGGCAGTACTCGGCGGCGCTGACGCACCAGTCGGTGTCCACGCCGATGAGCATGGTGCCGGGGTGGTCCTTGACGGCGGCGGCGGTGCCCAGGCCGACCGGGCCGGCAACGGGCATGATGATGTCCGCGCCCTCGGCGATGAGGTCCTCACCCGCGCGGCGGCCGTCGTCGGTGGACTCAAAGTTGCCCACGAAGAGGCCCTCGTCCTTGGCGGTATCCCAACCCAGCACCTGGACGTTGGTGCCGTGCTTCTGGTTGTAGTACTTCACCCCGTACTCAAAGCCGACCATGAAGATGGTGACCGGGGGGATCTTGATACCGCCGAAGGTACCCACCTTACCGGTCTTGGTCATTCCGGCGGCCAGGTACCCGGCCAGGAAGGCCGCCTCATCGGTGGCGAAGGTCAGGCCCAGGACGTTGGGGATGGGCGGGTCGTAGGCGAAGTCCACGATGGCGAACTTCACGTTCGGGTTCTGCTCGGCGAACTTCTTGGTGTCGTCGCCCAGCAGGAAGCCGACGGTGATGATCATGTCGTAACCCTGGTCAATGAACTGGGTGATGTTGGAGGCGTAGTCCGCCTGCTGCTGGGACTCCAGATAGGCGACCTCCACGCCCAGTTCCTGCTTCGCCAGTTCCATCCCCTGCCACGACGTGGCGTTGAAGGACTTGTCGTCAATCCCGCCGACGTCGGTGACCATGCCGACGCGGAACTTCTTTTCCGGCGTCGGCTTGGGGCCGCAGGCTACCAGAGAGGCCAGCAGCATCAGAGTAATGAAGGTCAGGACCCACTTCCGCATGGTTTTCTCCTCCTGAATTGGATTTGGGGTTTATTGGTGGATACACAGAAGACTTGTGGTGGGGTCAGCAAACACTCAATCTGAAATGGTTCGCACACCACCTCCTGGAGAGATGTTGGGATGCGATGGGTTGTGCCATTGTGCTTCTATTATGCCCCAAATTTGCCAGAAGTCAAGTGCAGGTTGCTCTGAGGTTCGGACAAAAGTTGAGACGGGCTCGTCCTCACCCCTCCCCCGGCCCCACGGCCACGCCGCGAGCGGCTCGCCGCGTGGCGGGGCGAGGCCCCTCGGGCCGTGGCCCTTCGGGCCACCCCCTCCCCTCTCCTGACCGAGGGTCAGGAGAAGGGAGGGGGTAGCGGCGAAGCCGCTGGGGGTGGGGTGAGGAACCGCGCAAATCCCCTGTCCGAACTCGCGTCCGAACCTCATCAGGTTGCTGAGGTTGGGCCAGGGTTGGGACAGGGGCGTTTGCGGAAGTCCCTCTCTCCTTTCTCCGCGCCGCACAGCGGCATATGTTTGCTCCCTTCAAGAAGGGGACGGAGTTTTCTGTGAGCATCCCGTTAGATCCCGGTCAGGCGGCTGTAAAATGCTGAGGGACGGGCGGTTAGAGGGGTGGGGGAGAAGTGAGAGTGAGCGGAGCTTGTTTTTGCTCTATCATCATGGTGAATCCAGGATAATCGGGTCGTGAAGCAAGGAGGTGCGCCATGGCTCCCAGAATGATGGAAGTCGGGCTGAATTTCTCTTGTGACCGTCTGTTGCCGGGGGAGGAGTGTTATTTCCGGTTACCGGGAAGGATGGTGGTGGTCCAGGGGGCCGGGCTTCCCGCCCTGGTTTTCTACCGGAGTGGCCGACTGATCTGCGATTGCCCGGCAGCGCGGGCAAATGACGGGGAGTGCCAGCACACCCAGGCTCTCCGGGGTGGCCTGTGGGCCCATCTGTTTATGTGCCCCAAAAGGTATGGAATCAAGACGTACACCGGGGACTGGTGCCAGGAGATGGGCCATCGCCTGACCATCCATACGGCGGCGGTTCCAGAATCTTCGGTCACGGTTTATTGAAGGAGGGTACGATGAGCGGGAACCCGTTCTTTGACGCCTTCTGTGGGATGGTTCTCTTGATCGGGATTGTCGCGGCATTGTTCTGCCTGATTCTCGCCCTGGTGAACAGCCGGGAGCGCGGGGCTGCCGGCCTTTTCGTACTGTCTGCTCTCTTCTGCTGCTTCCTGGTTGTTCTTATTTCATCGCTTGTCTTCTGAAGAAAGGGGGCCGAAATGAGACCGTCTCTTTGCCTCTTCGCGTTTATCCACGACAAAGCCGTCTGTGTCGGCGTGGTCTGCGGGACCTCCGGTGGAGCGCTCCGATGACCCCAAAGGGGACGGTGGTCGCCAAAGGCCACCGCCGCTTCCCCCAACCTTCTGCCTGTCCCTGCCCCTCACCGATGCCCAGGGATACGGCCATTGTTGACGTCCCGGCCAGGATGTGCTACAATCAAGGCCGGGAGGGCAGTATGCTGGCAAAACTGGTCAAAGCAACCAGCGATTTCCTGGCCAGGGCGCCGGGGCTTCTGGTGGTCATCGGCATGGGGTTCATCGGGCTGAACTTCATCCTCCAATTGCTGCCACCCTGGCCGGTGATCGGCTGGATGGCCCGAACCCATCTCTGGCTCCACGTGGGCCTTCTGCTCGGCCTGTTTGGCCTGCTGGTCGCCCGCGTGTTGTGAGATGGCCTTCGGCGGCAGCTTGGGGGACAACTGCGAGCAGTTGTCCACACTGCAACCGCACGGGGGTGGAAGGGTTTTGCGGTGGGCGAGGTAGCCCCCTCGGGCCGAGGCCCCTTGGGGCGTGGCCCTGTGGGCTATCGGAGAGCCCCGAAGGGGCTTCGCAGGATAAGCCCAATGCCTTTAGCGTCGGGCAGATGCTTTGGAGCAGGAGCAGGATATGAAGCCGGTCTCTGAGATGACGTTTGAGGAAGCCTTCGCCGAACTGGAAGAGGTGGTCCGCAAACTGGAGGCGGGTGGATTGACGCTGGAAGAGAGCCTGGCCCTCTATGAGCGGGGTCAGGCTCTGGCCGTGTACTGTGGTCGGCAACTGGACCAGGCCGAACTGAAGGTCAGCCAGTTGGCCCCTAACGGTGCCCTCCTCCCATTTGAGCCGGTATAAGCGGTTGGTCACCCCCCGCTCCATGAACCTGCTGTTCCTGACCTCTCAGGTGCCCTATCCGCCCCGCCAGGGTGGCGCCCTCCGCACCTGGGGGATGATTTCCGCCCTGGCTCGTCGTCATAAAGTTCACATCCTCTCTTTTCACCCAGACGCGAGGGTTCCCCCTTTGCCCGCTCATTTCGGGGACATTTCTCTGGATGTTGTGCCCGAACCGTCCCCCCGTCCCCTTTCCCGCCGCCTGCGCGACCTTCTGCTCAGTCGCCAGCCCGATATGGCTCTCCGACTGGAAAGCCCCCTTTTTCGTCAACGTCTCGCTGAACGGCTGGACGCCCAACCCTTTGACGCCGTCCACATAGAAGGGATTGAGATGGCTCCCTTCATGGACGTTTTGGAGCAGGCTCGCCCGCGCCCGCTGATCATCTTTGACGATTTCAACTGCGAGTTCCTCCTCCAGAAACGGGCCTTCCTGACCGACCTGCGCCATCCTGCTCGCTGGCATGGAGCCCTCTATTCGCTGGTCCAGTGGGGACGGCTCCGGCGATATGAGGCCGAAATCTGCCGTCGCGCCGACTGTGTGATCGCGGTTTCCGACGCGGACGCGCGGGCACTGAGCGCCCTGGTCCCAGGCCTGAGACCGGTGGTTGTTCCCAACGGGGTGGACGTCTCCACCTATGACCCGCACATTCCCCCGGCTCCCGGCATGGAGGGAAATGCCCTGGTTTTCACGGGCAAAATGGACTTCCGCCCCAATGTGGACGCGGTGCTCTGGTTCGCCGAGGAAGTCCTGCCCCGCATCCAGGAGCAGATACCGGATGTCCGGCTCTGGGTGGTGGGGCAGCGCCCTCACCGTCGGCTGGAGGTTTTGCGGGAGAACCCGGCCATCACACTGACCGGCTACGTGGAGGATGCCCGCCCCTACATCGCCGGGGCGACGGTCTACGTGGCCCCGCTGCGCATCGGCGGAGGCACGCGGCTGAAACTCCTGGAGGCGATGGCGATGGAGCGGGCGGTCGTGGCCACCCGTCTGGGGGCGGAGGGGTACGAGGTGCAGGACGGGCGGGAGTTACTCCTGGCGGACGACGCGGAGACGTTCGCCGCGGCCGTGGTCTCCCTGTTGAAAGACCCGGCCCGTCGGGCGGCTATGGGCCGGGCGGCCCGTCGCTTTGTAGAGAGCTGCTACGACTGGTCGGTTCTGGCCCCGCGCCTGGAGGCATTATATACACCGCGATCCCGGAGATTGCCATGAACGAGTTCTTTGCCGCCGCGAAAGAGATGCGGGAGAAACTGGTTGCCTGGCGACGCGATTTTCACCGTCATCCCGAGTTGGGCTATGCCGAGGAGCGGACGGCGGGTATCGTCGCGGCCCATCTGGAACGGCTGGGCTATCGGGTGCGGACCGGCGTCGGCCGAACCGGGGTGGTGGGCGTCATAGAGGGGGCCCGGCCCGGCCCGGTGGTGATGGTCCGCTTTGATATGGACGCGCTCCCCATCACCGAGGAGACGGGGGCCGAATATGCCTCCACCATCCCGGGGCGGATGCACGCCTGTGGCCACGACGGGCATGTGGCTATGGGTATGGGGTTGGCGGAGTTACTGAGCACGTGCCAGGACCGGATGGCCGGCGCCGTCAAACTGATTTTTCAGCCCGCCGAGGAGGGAGGAAACGGGGCCGAGGCGATGATTCGGGACGGCGCGCTGGAGGATCCCCGCCCGGATGTCTTTCTGGCCTCGCACATCTGGACGGACCGGCCGGTGGGGTCGGTGGATGTTACCTCCGGCCCGGTGATGGCAGCGGCGGAGCGGTGGACCTGTACGGTACACGGGCAGGGCGGGCATGGCGCCCTTCCTCACCAGACGGTGGACCCCATCGTGGCGGCGGCCTACATCGTCACCGCCCTGCAGACGGTGGTCAGCCGCAACGTGAGCCCGCTGGAGACGGCGGTGGTGACAGTGGGGGCCATCCATGGCGGAGATGCCTTCAACGTCATCCCGGCCCAGGTGGAGATGACGGGGACCATCCGCACCTACGAGCCGTCGGCCCGGGAGGTGGTGCTCCGGCGGGTGCGGGAAGTGATGGAGGGCGTCGCGGCGGCCTGTGGCGCCCGGGCCGAACTGGAGATTATCCCGCTCACTCCGGCCGTCATCAACGACTACGCGGTGACCTCGGTGGTGCGGCGGGCGGCGGAGGCGGTCCTGGGCCCGGAACGGGTCACCTCCGGGGAGCGGACGATGGGGAGCGAGGATGCGGCCTTCTTTATGCGCCAGGTGCCGGGGTGCTATTTCTTCGTTGGGGCGGCGAACCCGGCCAAAGGTTTGGGCGCGCCGCACCACAACCCCCGCTTTGATTTTGACGAAGAGGCTATAGAAATCGGCCTGGCCATCCTGGCCCAGGCCGTAGCGTTTTATCTGTTGTGAGAGCCTAATCTCCCTTGACGGATGTTCCTCCAGCGCTTCCGGCGTACCCCAAACGATCTTCGTTGCGACTCTCACCACCCGGCCTTTGCGCCGATGCTGGACAACCTGGGCATACACCAGGTCCGGCGGGGGCACCAACCGCGGCTTGGGCAACGGACCCTGCCTTAGTTCGGGCGACCAGCCGGTCTGCCTTCTCCTGGCTGATCTCACCGACCACGAAAGGGCGTTTATGTCCGGTCGGGTTTACGTCGGCCCCGACCGTAGCGCCGGATGAGGGCAAAGGCCATCATCACCGTCCCCAGGCCGACCCCTCCCCACAGTGCCCCGACGGCCAGGCCTGTTTTCGGCAATCGCTCCCCGGTTGCCCGGGCCGCTCGCGGGGTGGGAGAGGGCATAGCGGTGGGCCCGGGTGGCTGCGGCGGTGGGACTGGCGTATCGGTCGGCTGGGGCGGCGGTGGAGCCGGCGGCTCCGTCGGTTGGGGCGGCGCCGGTGTGTCCGTCGGGGTCGGTGGCGGCGTCGGGGATGGCGGCACCGGCGTCAGGGACGGCGGCACCGTGGGCGGAGTGGTGGGCGACGGCGACACCGTGGGCGGAGTGGTGGGCGACGGCGGCACCGTGGGCGGAGTAGTGGGCGACGGCGGCACCGTGGGCGGAGTAGTGGGCGACGGCGGCTCAGTCGGCGGGGGTGGGGTCAGAGTTATCGGTGGTGTCGGAGTCGGTGGTGGGGTCGGGGTCGGCGGTGGCTGTGCTGCTGCTGTCCTTGATCCGATCCCCACCGCCAGCAGCACAACCACCAGCAGTATCCCGAGAGAGAGCCAGTTGCGAAGCACTTTCGGCGCGTTCATCGGCAGTCCTTTCCCACTTATCGGTTGCGCAGGACGAGGGGCAAATACACGTAGCGAGTAGGCCTCTGGACGGTTATCTGTCCGCCCGTATAGATGTTGTTATCTTCCATGGCCTCCCGGATCAACCCGAAATTCTGTCCCCAGGGCGGGTCCCCGGACCAGGTCACGTCGGCCTGGGCGTAGAGGTGATAAGTGTCCTCCGGCAGAACTACCACGAAGGGGATAGCCCGTTCCTCGTTTGCCTGAAGTCCGGTGGGCCAAGCCAGGAACTCGTATCGGGAGATCTCGCAGTTCACATCGGCGCAGTACCCGCCGATGTGGTCAAAGACGTCCGCTGGTGGCATTGAGGGGAGCCCCGAACCCTTCGCGTAGAGTTCCAGAACAAATAGCCAATGTTCGTCCGGGCCGCTGTCATCCCATCGCCGGGTCACGGCCTCGGTGCCCTGGTTTTTCACCGTGACGTAGAAGGTGATGGGACGCCCCGCCACCGGTTGCGCGGGCTGCCAGGTGAGGGAGGTCACCACCAGGTCCGGGCCACGCAGAACGTCCACATCTTGGTCTGTGTTGTTCTGCAAATTCTCTTCTATGACCTCCTCCGCCGTCTCGTAGCCGATTTGGGCTGTGGCGGTCACCGTCCAGAACGCATCGGGGATGTCGGAGTTGATGGTGGCTTCCAGGGGGGCGCTCCCGGACGCGCCGGGTGCCAGCGAGCCCACGGAGTACGTGTACACGCCCCCACCGATCTCCCCCCATCCCGCGCCGGAGGCGCCCATGTAGTCCGCCGGGTCCAGGGTCACAGTCAGGACAACGTTTTCCAGGGTGATAGGGGAGGAGTTGGTAAAGAAGACGGTGTATTCCAGGATGTCGCCCGGGCTGGCGGTAGCCCGTCCGTCGTCTATGGAGACCTGGGCATCCACCCGGGGGATTTCCACAATGGTCAGCGGGGCCGCGTCCAGCGGCGGCAGGACGAAGGGGCCGATACGGCCTTCCAGGTGGTTGTAGTGCGTCCCACTGCGGGCCATCTGGTCCACCGTCGCCCGGAAGCGCAGGGTGGCGGTCTGGTTGACCCCGACAGAGATAGAGTCCCAGACGACGACCGGGGAGGTTATCACCGGTGCCGGCCCTTCCACCATCCCGGCCCAGGTGACGGAGAGCGGGAGCGTATCCGTCAGGCGGATTGTCTGGGGCGCGTCGGTATCGTTGTAGATGGTCACCGTGTAGGTGACCGTTCCTCCGGCCCGGACCTCCTGGGGTGTCACGCTCTTGGCCAGTTCCACCGTGGGGATGCCCTGGACGTAGACCGGAGCGGTGTCGCCGGTATCGGGGACCACCACCGGGTCGTAGGGGGCGACGGCCTTCTCCGCATATCCGGAGACCCGGTTGTAGTAGCGACCGCTGGCCATCTGGGCGTTCGTCGTCGCTCGGAAGACCAGGACCAGGCTCTCTCCCTTTCTCAGAGGGCCTGCGGTTATCCAGACAGGCGGGCTGGTCTGGGCTGGCGGGATTCCCGATACCATCCCGGCGTACGTGAAACCGGCCGGAAGGGTATCGGTGATACGGATGTTCCGGAGGTCGTAATTGTCCGAGCCGTTATACAGGGTAATGGTGTAGACCACCGATTCTCCGGCCGCGATGGTTTCCGGACTGGCCACTTTGTAGAGGCCGATGCCGGAAATCACGAGCACCTTTACGTCGTTCACATAGTTAGCGCTTCGGGTCACATACGTGGACGGGGAAACCCCGTCTACCCAGTTATACCAGTACCCGACCAGCATACCCGAGCGGGCCCGGAAGCGGATGGTTTCTTTATTTGCCCCGCTGCCGACAGGCCCCAGATAGGGAATCTCCCATACCAGGGGCGAGGTACTGATGGGTTGGCGCCCGCTGGTCGTTTCTACATACTGGAATCCCCCTTCAAAGGTGTCGGTGATGCGGACGTTGTAGACGGGCCCACCGGTCAGATTGGTAGCTTCCAGCGTATATTCCAGGATTCCCAACGGGCCAATCTGCGGGACATTGGGCCTCTTTTTTAACTCCACTCCCCGGACCACGCTGATGACCAGTTTGCCCTTCGGAATGCATAAATTCATGTTCTCCGGATAGGCCTGGGCATAACTGGTGAAATCGGTGAGGGTGAACGGTGCCCGCGCGCGGAGGTGGAGGACCAGGCTCCCGGAAGGCGGCACCACCCGGGTGCGCCATGTACAGACCTGGTTGGCACATTCATCCGGCGGAGTCGGCCCTTCTCCGGGGAGTGCCTGAAAACCGACCGGCAACTCGTAGTTCACCATCGTCAGCGTCACCGGCATCGCGGGGCTGCGGATGTGGTTGGTCAGGTAGAGGGTGACCGTGAACAGACCGCCCAACCCCACCGGGTTGGGGTTCGCCACCGGCACCAGGGAGACGTGTGGGTAGACGTAGACCGGCCCGGCTTTGTCTCTGTTCATCCACAGTGCGTTGGGGTCTGTCGTGTGAATGCCAAAGGTATTCGTATCCTGCCATTTGGTCCGCTTCCCTTCTTCAAAAAGGTCGTTGCACCACGCAGTGCCCGTGCCCTCTCCGATGACGGAGACGGTGAAGGTATAGGCCCAGACGGTGCTGCCGTTTCGCGCCAGAGTGAAAGGAGGGGTGATGATGTATGAATGCTGGGCGCTTCCACCGGCATAGAAACCGGAGGGCAGGTTGTCTATAAACGCGTCTATCGCGTAGTCGCGCACCGACGAAACATTCCAGAACTGCACACCATATTGCAGGTTCTCCCCCTGAACCACAACGGGCGGGTCGGCGGTTTTGGTGTAACGGAAGGGGGAATCCACTTTCACCGATGCTGCAGTGCGTTGGCAGACATAAGTATCCGGGCTGTAGCCCGAGACCTGATTGGGGTAACTCTGGTTGGTTACTCCATCTACGGTTGCCCAAAAAGAGAACGAAAACTCCCCACCCGGCGCCATTGGAGGAATCCCCTGGGCCGGCCCCCACCAGAGGACGTTCGGAGTATCGGTCAGGATTTGGGGATTCTCCGGAGGGGAAGATGCCATCTCTGAGAATCGGAAATCCAGGGGGAGGGTATCGGTGACGATGATGCCGGAAATGATGGTATCGCCGACGTTCCTCAGCGTGATGGTGTATACCACCCGGTCTCCAGGGGATTGAATATTGGGCGCCACCGCCTTGTTCACCGTGATTTGCGGGTAGATGCTGACCTTGCCATGTTCTTTGGTGAAGTAGGTCACCGGAAAGGCCGGAGCGGTCACAGTGATGAAATTCTGATACTCCTTGCTGCTACAGTTATCCCCCACGGGCGTCTGCGCGCCGATCCAGGCGCGGAAGGTGAAACTGATGACCCCGTTGGCGGGCAGGGTCAGGTTCTCCCAGCGGACAACATTGGTGAGGACCTCAGCTGGCTGGGGGCCGTTGACCATGGATTGGTAGAAGAAGGTGGAGGGCATGGCATCGGTGACCACCACGCCGGTCACCTCGGTCTGGAGAGGATTGTAGACGTAGATGGTGTAGGTGACCGGGCGGTTAGGGTAACTTCTATCCACCTGAGTGGGCGGAGAGGCGGTTTCCGCCGTTTTGTACTGGGGGGTCAGCACCCGGATGGAAACATCGCCGGCGCATTGGACCGGTTTGACCATCTCGGCCGATATAGCCTGGCAGCGGTTCTTATCGTTTTTGATGCTCTGGTCCGTTGGCGCCGTCAGGGTGATGCGGGTGGTGAAGGTGACAAAGGTCGCCTCGCCGGGATTGAGGACGAACTCGGCGGGGAAGGTCCAGGTGATGGTCCGGGCCGTCGGGGTGTAGAAGACGGTCACGCCGGGGACGGAGGCGGTGGCGGTGATGAAATCCAGAGAGGCGGGGAGAATCTCCCATACCTTTAGCCCGGTGGCCGGCCAGGAATCATCCCGTTCGGTGGTCGGGATGTTATCCACCCGGATGGTATAGGTTACCAGACGTCCGACCCGTTCCCTATCCGAGAGTCCCGTCTCGGTCTGGTACGACTTTTGCAGTTTCAGCACCGGACCGACAATGGCGGAGACCGCGATGTCTTGACCGGCCACCACTCCGGGAGTACTGGTGGTGATGATCAGAGAGTTTTCCAGAGTGGAGGGGCCTATTTCGGGTCCCGGTTGCTTGTACGTCGGCTGCAGGCCATCGGGGACGCCCATGGTCAGCACAATGGTCCCGGCGACCCCCGGGTTCAGCGTGCCCAGGTGCCAGTAGATTTCTCCCCGCTTGAGGGCCGTGTTCACCGTGTAGGTGAACCATTGCACGGTGATTCCCTGGGCAGCATAGTTGCCGTTGTACTCGGCCAGGAAGAAGGGGGCGTTGGAGGGATAAATTTTGCTGCTGTAGGTATCCGTGATAATGACGTTCTGGAGGGTCTGGCCGGAGGTGTTGGTGATGCGGATGGTGTAGGTGATGGTATCCAGAATAGTGACTTTATCGGGGCCCTCTTTGTCTATCTGCAAGCCCGGCTGAGATTGGGAAAGGAGGGCCGGGACGGGAAGGAGTAGAGGGGCAGTTTGGGGGGCCGCGGCCGTTTCGGGTTGCAGACCCAGGAGCAGGCCCGCTGCTCCTACCAGGGCCAGTGTGAGAGAAGTGACCAGCCAGCGTACTGGAAAACAGCGCTTGCCCATTTTGCCACACCTCCGTCCAGAAGAAGCTGGTCAGTTTCTTATTTCACATAATGATACCCGAAATTCCCCAAATGTCCAGCCGGATTCGCTGCATCCGGTCGGGGTGGTTGGTGATGATGGCATCCACTCCCCACTCTGCCAGACGGACCATAGCTTCCGGGTCGTCCACGGTCCAGGCCACCACCCGCTGGCCCCGGGCGTGGGCCCGCCGGACGACCTGGGGGGTAACCATACCCCACCATGGATGGACGGCCTGGGGCCGCAGGCGGACCAGTGCCGCCGCCAGCCGCGCGGCGCGGGAAAGGGTCGCCGTTTCGTAGAGAAACCCGATGGGTACCTCCGGCATCTCCCGCCGGAACCGCTGCAGGGCGAAGGGGTTGAACGAAGAGACCAGTACCCGGTCGGCCAGGCCGTGCCGCCGGACCAGCGCTGCCACCGCCGCCTCCAGCCCCGGGTAGTCGTTGCCGGGCATGGATTTCAGTTCCACGTTGATCAGGAGACGGCCCCCCACCTCGGCGAAGACCTCCTCCAGGGTGGGGATACGCTCCCCGGCGAAGGCGGGATCAAAGCGGGAACCGGCGTCCAGTTCCTTCAGCGCGGCCAGCGGCAGGTCCCGTACCCGCCCGGTCCCGTCCGTCGTCGCGTCCACGGTGAAGTCGTGGATGACCACCGGGACGCCGTCGGCCGAGAGGTGGACGTCCAGTTCCACGCCGTCGGCGCCCAGTTCGGCGGCGCGGCGGAAGGCCGCCAGGGTGTTCGGCGGCGCGACCGCACTGGCCCCCCGGTGGGCGATGTTGAAGGGACGGTCGGATGTGAGCCAGAGAGATGTCATGATAGCCGGTAGCCGGAAGTCGGAAGCCGGAAGCCGGAAGTCGGAAGCCGGAAGCCGGAAGTCGGAAGCCGGAAGCCGGAAGTCGGAAGCCGGAAGCCGGAAGCCGGAAGTCGGCCGCTACAGCGGGATGTTGCCGTGTTTTTTCGGCGGGTTGGCATCCCGCTTGTTCCGCAGCATCTTCAGCGCCTCAATCAGCCGGGGGCGGGTCTCCTGCGGCTCTATGATGTCGTCTATGTAACCGCGCGCGGCGGCGATGTAGGGGTTGGCGAACTGCTCCCGGTACTCCCGCACCAGCCGCTCCCGCTCCGCCTCCGGGTCGGCGGCCGCCGCAATCTCCTTGCGGAAGATGATGTTCACCGCCCCGTCCGGCCCCATCACCGCAATCTCCGCCGTCGGCCAGGCGTAGGAGATGTCGCCCCGGATGTGCTTGGAACTCATCACGTCATACGCGCCGCCGTAGGCCTTGCGCAGGATGACCGTCACTTTGGGCACCGTCGCCTCGCAATAGGCCCAGAGCAGTTTGGAGCCGTGGATGATGATGCCACCGTGTTCCTGGTTCACGCCGGGCAGGAACCCCGGCACGTCCACAAAGGTGACGATGGGGATGTTGAAGCAGTCGCAGAACTGGACGAAGCGGGCCGCCTTGCGGGAAGCGTCTATATCCAGGACGCCCGCCAGGACCAGCGGCTGGTTGGCGACAATCCCCACGGAGAACCCGCCCAGTCGGGCAAAGCCGACGACGATGTTCTGGGCCCAGTGCTCGTGGACCTCCAGGAACTCCCCGTTATCCACCACCCGCCGGATGACTTCCTTCACGTCGTAGGGACGGGTGGGGCTTTCGGGGATGATGGTCTTCAGTTCCTCGTCCTTTCGGTCCTCGGGGTCGTCGGTAGGGACGAAGGGCGGGTCCTCCATGTTGTTCTGGGGGATGTAGGAGAGGAGACGGCGGATGAGGTCAAAGCAGTGCTCCTCGTTCTCGGCGGCGAAGTGGGCGACGCCGCTCTTGGTAGCGTGGGTCATCGCGCCGCCCAGTTCTTCAAAGGTCACCTCCTCCCGCGTGACCGCTTTGATGACGTCCGGGCCGGTGATGAACATGTGGCTGGTGTCCTTGACCATGAGGATGAAGTCGGTCATGGCGGGGGAGTAGACGGCGCCGCCCGCGCAGGGACCCATGATGGCCGAAATCTGGGGGATCACGCCGGAGGCCAGGACGTTGCGCAGGAAGATGTAGGCGTACCCGGCCAGGGAGACGACGCCTTCCTGGATGCGCGCGCCGCCGGAGTCGTTGAGGCCGATGACGGGCGCGCCGTTCTTCATCGCCAGGTCCATAATCTTGCAGACCTTCTCGGCGTGGACCTCGGAGAGGGAGCCGCCGAAGACGGTGAAGTCCTGGGAGAAGACGTAGACCAGGCGGCCGTTGATCGTCCCCCAGCCGGTGACGACGGAATCCCCCAGGTACTTCTGCTTCTCCACGCCGAAGCCGACAGCCCGGTGGGTGACGAACATATCCAGTTCCCGGAAGGAGCCGGGGTCCAGGAGTTTCTCCACTCGCTCCCGGGCGGTCAGTTTTCCCTGGGCGTGCTGGCGGTCAATGCGCTCCTGGCCGCCGGCCAGCCGCGCCTGCTGGCGCATCTGATGGAGTTGGGCAATCAGGTCGTCTATGGTGGACATGGGCACCTCGTGTTGCGTATTGCGTATTGCGTACTCCGTTCGTGGGGTGGCGCTGATTGGAAATCGGCCTGGCCTGGGCGCAGGCGGGTTCGCTGCCGCTCGCCGGGACATCCGCTTTGTGTCCGCCTGCGCGGACGCGGAACCCCCCGTCGGCGAAGGCCGACGGCGCCGATTGGAAATCGGCCTCGCCTGGGCCTTCGGCCTTGCGTCCGCCTGCGCGGACGCGAAACCCCTGTCGGCGCAGGCCGACGGCTGGCATCCGGTCCAGAGAGGCTGACCTCGGTCAGCGCATTGGAAATCGGCCTCGCCTGGGCCTTCGGCCGGGTGCCCGCCTGCGCGGGCGCGAAACCCCGTCGGCGAAGGCCGACGGCTGGCATCCGGCCTAGAGAGGCCGCCTTCAGTCGGCGCTGATTGGAAATCAGCCTGCCTGGGCGCTTCGCGCCGGACGTCAGCCTTCGCTGACGCAAAACCTGTCGGCCTGCGCCGACAGGGAGGCCAAAGGCCCAAAGAGGCCGCCTTCAGTCGGCGCCCTCGCGGGCCAGCATCCGCAGGACCTCCCGCGCCCGCTCATCCTCCAGCGCCGCCAGGACCAGTATCAGCGCCTGGAGGTCCACCTCGTCCAGCCCCTGAGCCAGCGCCGGAAGTCCCGTTCCCCGGCCAGGACCCGCTCCAGCGCGCGGGCCAGCGCCTCCCGAACGGGCCGGGCCGCCTCCCCCCGCAGTTCCCCCCGCGCGGCGGCGACGAGGGCCAGCAGCAGCGGCGCCATCCGGACCACCGCCGGGTGGAGGGGGACGACCTCTGCTTCCGCCTCTGCCGCCCGCCGCATCTGCGCAGACAGTTGCGGAAGGCCAATCTGGTCAAATATCTCCGCCGCCTGCAAAAGGTAGGGGCGGGCTTCCTCCAGGCGGCCCAGTCCCCGCAGGACCAGGCCGAAGTTGCCCAGGTCAACCGCCACGTTGTAGCGGCTGCCGATGGCTTCGTGGAGGGAGACGGCCTGCTGGAGGAGCGCGCGAGCTTCTTCATCCCTACCCTGGCGGAGGGCCAGGCGGCTTAAGGAGGCCAGGGTGTTGGCCTCCCCCAGCCGATCCCCCACCTGCCGGAAAAGCCTCAGCGCCTCCCCATACGAATCCAGCGCCGCATCCATATCGGCCCGGAAACTCTGCACGTCGCCGATGGCCTTTAGGGTGTTGGCCTCCCCCAGCCGATCCCCCCAGCGCCGAGCGCACGCCAGCGCGCGCTCGTAGCGCTGGAAGGTCTCCTCCTGATACAGCCGCCCGGTCACGGTGTAAACGTTTTCCAGCAGCGCGGCCAGGTGGGGCGAGCGCACCCGTCCTTCCCGCCCCTCCTCGTGCTCCAGCCCCCAATCCAGCCAGGCCTCTGTGGACATAGCGGGCAACGGCCAGGGGCATCATTTCGCCCCCCTCCCTCAGCGCCCGGTCCAGTAACTCCACCCAGTAGCGGGGCTCCTCGTCAAAGTCAAAATCAAAGTAAAACCGCAGGACGGCCGGGCCCCAGCGGGCGCGGGCGGCCTCCTCGTCCCCCAGGAGCTGCTCCGCGAAGAGGCGGAAGGGGGTGGGGAGGTAGAGAAGGTCGGGCCAGGGCCGTTCCAGGAGGGACTGGTTCTCTATCTCCCGGACCCACTCCCGGGCCTGGGAGCTGAAGACCGGCTCCAGGCCGTCCTGGGGGAAGCCGCCGGGGAAGAGGGCCAGGAGGGGGTAAAAGTCGGCGGCGGCGGGGGACTGCTCCCGCAGCCGGTCGTAGGCCAGGGCGATGCCCGCGGCCACGCTCTTCACCTCGTCGGGGTAATACGGGTCCCGCATCACCTGGTCCCACTTCTCGCGCAGGTCCCGCACCAGAGGCCTCAGGTCGGGGCTACGGGAGGCCCGCCAGGCCCGCGCCACCAGCGCCACCGCGCGGGGGAGGTAGTCGGTGTAGCGCAGGAGTTCCTCCAGGTCAGCTTCCTCCATCCGGGCCCACTCGGCATCCGTCACATTGGCCTCCGCCGCGAAGAGGGCCAGGGCGGCCTGGAGGGAGAGGCGGCGGAGGTCATAGCGGGGGAGGTGGGCGCTCCCCACGTCCGACTGGGAGGTGACGAGGATGCGGGGGGAGGCCGGGGCCGCGGCCAGCGCCTCCAGAAGGTCACGGAAGGCTCTCCCGCCCCGGAGGACGGCGTTCTCCGCCTCGTCCAGGATGAGGAGGAGGTTCTGAGGAAGGCTACCGGCCAGGGATGCCGCGTCGGGGACGCTCCCGGCGGGGAGGCCCAGCGCGGTGGCGATGGCCATCCGGGCGCCGTCGGCGTCGTAAACCCGGCTCAGGTCCACAAATTTCACGTCCTGCGGCGCCACCCGGCGGCGGGCGGCCAGCCAGCGGGCCACCTCTTTCGCCAGTTCGGTCTTCCCCACCCCGCTGACGCCCTGGATGAAGACGGCCCGGCGCTCCCGCAGGAGGCGCAGGACGTCCCGCATCGGTTCTCCCCGACCCACGAAACGGGCGGGGCGGAGGTGGAAGGGCGGGTCGGTCAGGGCGGGGAGGAGCTCTATCTCCACCTTTCCCTCCGGCAGCGCGGGCCAGAGGACTTCGTCGTGGTCGCTATCTTCCGGGAGGAGGCGGAACTTGCGGGCCTCCGCCAGGGCCAGCGCCTCCCTGCCCCGGCGGCAGAGGTCCTCGTCCAGCGCGACGGCGTTCTGCGCGGCGCGGAAGGCGTCGGCGACGGTGTTGCCGGTGAGGAGGGCAGTGTAGAAGCGGCAGAAGAAGGTGATGGCGACCCGCTGGGTTACGGTTTCCTCCGCGTCCACCGCCACGATGTGGGGGATCCGCAGGGCGTGGAGGGCAGCGGCGACGCTCTGGGAATGGCAGGCGGTCACCACCGCCAGGCGGAACTCCGGCTCCGGGCGGCCGGTGGGGTTGAGGACCATAAGGAGTTGGCGATCCCGGAGGGGGCGGATGTCTCCGGCCCGGTCCTCAAAAATCAGGTAGCCCGCAGGCCAGTCTTCCGGCTTATAGCCGTGCCCCAGGTAGTGGAGGACGGAGAAGGTGGGGCGGTCCCGGCGGGAGAGGTACGCGCCGATGGCGTCGGCCTCGGCGATGCGGGTGACGAAGGTGGCCGGGGCGGGGATGGCCTGCAGGGCGTCGGTCAGTTCCTGCAGGGCCCGGTCCACGGCCACGGGGTCCGCCGTCAGCGGGCTGCTGAGCAGGAGGAGGACGTGGGGGTGGTCCGATGCGGGCATCTCATTTCTCCATCGCTTTCAGTCGTTCCTGAAGGAAGTCGTAGCCACCCTGGGTGAGCAGGTACGCGGCCAGGGCCAGGGCCCGCTCCTCTGCTCCCCGGCCGCGCAGTTTCTCCAGGTAGGCCTCCACCTGTTCGGGGGGATGGAGGGCGGAGGCGTGGGCGAAGAGGCGGACCTGATGCTCCAGTTCTTCCACGGGGAGACGGGTCGCTCTTTCCAGGAGGCGGATGCGGCCGGAGAGGAGGCCCTGGTTCGTCTGCTCCCAGCAGAAGCGCTGGAGGCGGCCGTAGAGGTCGGCCAGGGAGAGGGAGACAGCTCCTCCGATCTCCGGGTTGAGGGGCTGAAGGAGATTGATGCGGGTCCGGATGAGCGCCTGCCATCCAATCCCCGCCGTCAGGGCCAGGAGGTAGGGGTTGGCCGAAGGAAAGGCCAACCGGGCCAGGATGAAGACCAGAAGGGCCAGGGCCCCGTTGATCCCCATCAACAGCCCGCTCCACCCGCTCCGCAGGGCCCGGCGGATGTCGCTCCGGAAGGCCTGAATCACCTCGGTCAGGGCCCAGAGGCCGGCCAGGACAACCACCAGCACGTAGGGGCCCAGCGCGTTGACCACGTCGTTCGCCGTCATCGGAGCGCCCGTCCCACTTTATGCGCTGCGGATTGCGTCCCGCCCGCGCGCGGTCAGGGAGACCAGTTCCCAACCCCGGAGGGTCTGGATTTCCACCAATCCCTCCTGCTCCATTGCCTGCAGGACAGGGCGGATTTCGTCCGGCAGCGAAAGGGTGGCGGCGGCCAGTTCGGGGAAAAGGGCGGGGCCCCGGCGGTGGAGGTTTTCCAGAACGGCCTGCCGGAGGCGGGCCGTTTCCTGGTCCTTCAGGCCTGCCGTCTCCTCGCCGACGGCCTCTTCCTCCAGTTGCCGGGCCAGGTCCACCAGCGCGCTCTGGCTGGCTTTGAGGCTTTCCGCCTCGGGGGAATTCTCCCCGGCGCAAGCTGCCAGGGCACTGCTGATGCGGCTCAGTTCCCGGGCGACATCCGCCAGCAGCCGGACCGTATCCGCTGTCCTCTTTGATCCTCCAGCACCGATGACGCCCATCATTGCCTCCAGAATCCGAAGCAGTATGCATTCGTTTTGCCTAACAGCGAGGCAGTGCGTATCTTACGGGTCATAACCATTTTACAATACCAGCAAGGAGTTAGCAACTGCGGTGGGAAGAGCGGGGGGAGCGAAGGCGCTGGCGGCCGCCCTGGATGGCCGCAATATCTCTCCTCTCAACCAACCCGATGGCAGGCCACCAGATGGCCATCCCCGACGTCCACCCATCGGGGTTCTTCGGTCGCGCAGAGGGGCAGGGCTTGAGCACAGCGAGGGTGAAACGAACACCCCGGCGGGGGATTGAGCGGGCTGGGGACGCCTCCCTGGAGGACGACCCGCGCCCGCCGGGCCTGGGGGTCCGGTATCGGGGTACTGGAGACCAGCGCCTGGGTATAGGGATGGCGGGTGTCATGGAAGATGCGGTCCGTCGTGCCGACCTCCACCACCCGGCCCAGGTACATCACCGCAATCCGGTCGCTGACGTGCTGGACCACGCTCAGGTCGTGGGAGATGAACAGATACGTCAGCCCCAACTCGGCCTGCAGTTCCTTCAGCAGATTGAGAATCTGCGCCTGAACGGAGACGTCCAGCGCTGAGGTCGGCTCGTCCAGAACAACGAAGAGGGGATTGAGCGCCAGCGCCCGCGCGATGGCGATGCGCTGGAGTTGCCCGCCGGAGAATTCGTGGGGATACCGGTACAGTTGGTCCGCCGAGAGGCCCACCCGTTCCAGCAGCGCCACCACCCGCTCTGCCAGCGCGCGCCCCCGCAGGTCGGTATGGGTCACCAGCGGCTCCCCCACCAGATGGAGGACGTTCATCCGGGGGTCCAGCGAGAGATAGGGGTTCTGAAAGACCATCTGGAAGTACCGGCGGCGCTGACGAAGGGTCTCCCGGTCCAGTTGGAGCAGGTTTTCTCCCCGGAAGAGGACCTCGCCGAAGGTCGGCTCCACCAGCCGGAGCAGGCAACGCCCCAACGTGGTCTTCCCGCAGCCCGACTCCCCCACCACGCCGAAGGTCTCCCCCGGGTAGACGGTCAGGTCCACCCAGTGTAGGGCACGGACGACCTGTCGGCGGCTGAACAGCCCGCCCCGCAGGACGTAGTGCTTGGTCAACTGGCGGGCCTGGACCAGCGGCTCGGTCATCGCTCCGCCTCCCTGTCGTAGAGGTGACAGGCGACCTGATGCCCGTCGGCGACCTCCAGAAGCGCCGGCCGCTCCTGGCGACAGCGGTCCCAGGCGAAGGGGCATCGGGGATGGAACAGGCAGCCCGGCGGCGGTTGCAGGCCGTCTGGGACGGTGCCGGGAATGGCCTGAAGGGGGCGTCCCCGATGAGATGGCCGGGGGATCGCCGCCAGCAGACCCTGGGTATACGGGTGCTTCATGGCCTGGAAGATGGCCTCCGTCGGGCCTGTCTCCACGATGAATCCGGCGTACAGGACGGCCACCCGGTCGCATGTCTCGGCGACGACGCCCAAGTTGTGGGTGATGAGCAGGATGGAGAGCCCGCGCGTCCGTTTCAGGTCTACCAGCAGGTCCAGAATCTGGGCCTGGATGGTCACGTCCAGTGCGGTGGTGGGTTCATCGGCGACCAGGACCTCCGCGCCGCAGGAAAGGGCCATCGCAATCATCACCCGCTGCTGCATCCCGCCGCTCAACTCGTGCGGGTAGGTCTCCAGGATGCGCTCCGGTTCGGGCATCCCCACGGAGCGGAGGACCTCCGCCGCCTGACGACGGGCCGCGTCCCGGCCTAGGCGGCGGTGGCGGCGGGTGACCAGTTCCATCTGTTCGCCCACCGTAAAGACGGGATTCAGCGCCGCCGCCGGGTCCTGGAAAATCATGGCGATTTTCCCGCCCCGCAGCGCCTGCCACTGGGCCGGGGGGAGAGCCAGCAGGTTCCGGCCGCGATAGCGGATTTCTCCGCCAACCACCTGGCCGGGGGGTGGGATCAACCCCAGCAGCGCCAGCCCTGTCACCGACTTGCCGCATCCCGTCTCCCCCACCAGGCCGAGAATTTCCCCCGGATACAGGTCAAAGGAGACCCCGTTCAGGGCATAGACCACCCCGGCGTAGGTCTGGAATTGGACCCGCAGGTCGCGGACGGAGATCAGGGGCTCCTTCATCGGATGGCCCTCCGGGTGCGGGGGTCGGCGATGTCCCGAATGCTATCTCCCAACAGGTTGAAGGAGAGGGAGACCAGGAAAATCGCCAGGCCGGGGAAGGTTGCCAGCCAGGGGTGGTTGATGAAGTAAATGCGCCCCAGGTTGACCATCTGCCCCCAATCCGGGGTGGGGGGCTGGGCACCCAGGCCGATGAAACTCATCGCCGCGCCGGTCAGGATGGCGGAGCCGATGTCCATCGTCGCCTGGACCAGGACCGGCGTCATCACGTTGGGGAGGATATGGCGGAGGATGACGGTCCCCTCCCTCACCCCAATCCCCCGGGCCGCCTCCACGAACGGCCGCTCGCGCAGGGAGAGGGTCTGGGCGCGGACCAGGCGGGTGTACCAGGGCCACCATGTGAGCGCGACGGCGATCATCGCGTTGGTAAAACTGGGCCCCAGCGCGGCGGCGATGGCGATGGCCAGGAGGAGAGACGGGAAGGCCAGGAAGATGTCGGTCAGGCGCATGATGGCCTCATCCAGCCAGCCACCGAAGTAGCCCGCCAGCGCGCCCAGCGGCGTACCGATGGCAACGGCGATGATGACGACCAGGAATCCGATGGAGAGCGAGGTCCGCCCACCGAAGAGGATGCGGGCCAGGAGGTCCCGGCCCAGGTTGTCGGTGCCCAGGGGGTGCTGCCAGGATGGCGGGAGGAATTTCTCCAGGACGTTCGGCTCCCCCCGGCCCTGCTCCGGATATGGAGTGAGCCAGGGAGCAAAGATGGCGCCCAGGATGAACAGCAGGATAATGACCAGGCTGGCAACCGCCAGCCTGTCCCGCAGGAAGGCCCGCCCCATCAGGCGGTACTCTTCCAGTTGGGAGCGGTGCTCCCGGGCCCACCGTTGCAGGAATGGACGGAGCAGGGTCGTCATAGGGAATGGCGAGATGCGCTACTTCAGCACCACGCGCGGGTCCAGCGCGACCTGAACCAGGTCCAGCGCCAGATTGATGAGCACGTAGAAGACCGTCACCACCAGCGTGACCGCAATGATGACCGGGAAGTCCACATTGATAATGGCCGACGTCACATAACTGCCCAGCCCGGGCCAGGAGAAGATGACCTCCACCAGAATCGCGCCCGTCAGCGAATAGACAAACGAGAGGGCCAGGACCGTCAGGGTCGGGACGATGGCGTTTTTCAGGGCCAGGCGGAAGAGGATGGTCCGCTCGGGGAGTCCGGCGGCCCGCGCGGCGACGATGTACTTCTCCTGCAGGACCTCCACCATCGTGGAGCGGGTCATCCGGATGGTCAGGCCGATGGCGTAAGTCGCCAGCGTGAAAGCGGGAAGGATGATGTGAATCAGCGCATCCCCAAAAGCGTACCAGTTGCGGGTAATGAGCGTGTCCACCAGGTAAAAGCCGGTGATCGTCTGGATCGGCTGATAGAGAGTGGTCTCAATGCTCACCCGCCCGCCGATCGGGAGCCAGTGGAGTTGGCCGAAGAAGACAAGTTGAAGGAGTAGACCCAGCCAGAAAGTGGGGATAGAGACGGCCGCCACGGCGACCAGTCGGCTGAAGTGGTCCAGCAGGCGGTTGCGCCGGGCGGCAGAGAGGACGCCCAGCGGGATGCCGATGAAGACGGCCATGGCCATCCCGACCAGCACCAGTTCCAGCGTCGCCGGAAGATAGGCGCGCAGGTCCTGTGCGATGGGCTGGTGGGTTTTGATGGAGACGCCCAGGTCGCCGCGCAGGAGGTTGCCCAGGTAGTAGAAGTACTGCACGTAGAGGGGACGGTCCAGGCCGAGTTTAGCGCGCGCGGCGGCAATCTGGTCGGGGGAGGGGCGAGGGCCCACCCACAGGGCCGCCGGGTCGGAGGGCACGACGCGCGCGATGAAGAAGGTGACCACGGAGACCCCGAAGACAACCAGAACCGCCAGCAGAAGACGTCGGAGGATGTACTCCCAGACTTTCATCGGAGAGGGTTGAGGGTAGCGGCGGCGGCCCCTGGCCGC
>JACIWQ010000210.1 GCA_014360895.1 Thermoflexales bacterium
CAACCGGGCCGGACGGAGGAACGGTCGGAGGCGGTGGAGGCGGGGTCGGGGAGGGTGGGGGAGGTGGCGGCGGGGGCGAGGGGGAAGGCTGGGATGTTCTCGCCGAAGCCGGGGTCGGTGAGGGGGAGGGTGGAGCGGGAAGAGGTGTTTCGGTGACTGTTGGCAGCGGCCCGGCTGGAGTGGGGGACTTCCCCGCTGCGGGTGGGGATGGGGACGGGCGGGGACCCGCCACGGATGGCGTTTCGGGCAGTTGTTGCGGCGGTACCGGCGTCATCTGCACCGGCAGTTGGCAGGCCAGCAGCAAAAGGAGCAGGAGGGCCAGGGGGAGGAGAGGCGTCCGGTACAGCTTTCCTGTTTTCCGTTGCATCGGAATCATCCTGGCGAGCAAGGCCGGGCCTCGGAATCCAGATAGATGACCATCTCCAGCCGGGTGCCCACGCCGACGGTGGACTCCAGGCGCATCTCGTCCGTGCAGTTCTGGATGTTCGGGAGGCCCATACCGGCGCCAAAACCCATTTCCCGCACCCACTCCGGGGCGGTGGAGAAACCCGGCTCCATTGCCTTCTGGATGTCCGGGATACCGGGGCCCTGGTCCAGCGCGACCAGGTACACCCGCTTCGGGTCCACCTCGGCCACCAATTCCCCGCCGTCGGTATAGATGACGATGTTCATCTCGGCCTCGTAGGCGGCGATGGCGACCCGGCGGACGATGCGGGGATGAATCCCCAGGCGGGAGAGGGTCTTTTTGAGACGGCTGGAGGCCTCCCCGGCGCGCTCAAAGTCCCCTCCGATCACCTGGTAGCGGAAGCGCAGGGTCACCTGGTCGGCCAGAATGTCCTCAAAAATGTGGCTGGCGCGGTATCGGCGGACCTCCTCTTCGTGGTACTCTATCTCTAACCGGCGCAGGAGGGCCCGGACGATGTCCCCTTGCACCAGAATTCCCACCAGGTCCCCCTGCCGGTTGATGACCGGGAAGCGGCCGTAGCCGAGGCTGGAGAACTTGCCGACGGCGTGGATGAGGGGTTCGTCGTCGTAAAGGGTCACCGGCCGGGGGGTCATCTTCTCGCCAACGGTGGCGTTCATTTGTCCGGCGGCCAGCGCTTTGATGAGGTCTTCTATGCTGATGATGCCGACCATCTGCCCCTCGTCCACTACGGGCGTCCCGGAGATTCGGTTGGCGCGCAGAACCTCCCGGAACTCCGCGATGGTGGTCTGAGGGGTGACGGTGATGACGCGGGTGGTCATGGCATCCCGCACCCGCAGTTCGTAGACCAGTTCCTGGAGCCGGGTGATTTCCCGCTTCTGTTCTGGGGTGGAAGGAGGGGTGCTCACCGGACGGACCTGCCTATTCTTCGCCGAAGAACTCTCGCCAGCGTTTCAAGCTGCTTTCAAAGAGCCCGCAACTGGGGAGCCCGGCCCGATACAGCCGACCGCAGGTTTCAAACATGGTGTACTTGGAGGCCAGCAGGGCGATGCCTTTCTCCTCTGCCAGCGCGATGGTCTCCGGTGGGGGGATTTTTCCCCGTACGAACACGATGGCCTGGATGCCGGCCATCTCTGCCGTCCGCACCACCTGCGGGTTGGTCAGCCCGGACATCAGGAGAGTCCCTTCGTGGGTGAAGGCCAGGACGTCGCTCATCAGGTCGGCGCCGCACCCCATCTTGACTTCCAGGTCCAGATCCGTGTTGCGGGTGAGTACTTTGCCCTCAATCAACTGGAGCACTTCCCGGAGTTTCATGGCAACTTTCCTCTCCTGGTTTCGGGTGGGTTCGGGATAAGTATAGCACAGGTGGCGCAAAATACCAACTGTTGACTTTCCGCCAGATTGTGGTATTTTCTCCTCGCGGAGGGAAAGCGCATGGAGGTCAGAAAAGTTCGTTGGGGCTGGGCCCTCGCGACGGGAGGGATCGCGCTGTTGATGCTCTTTCTGGTCATCGGGATGCTCAGTCAGGAAGGAGCTCCGGTTGTCCCTCCCGTTCCCTCCGCCACCCCGTCCCCTGTAGACCCACCGGTGGCCCTGGTGGAGGGCCAGCCGGTCGGGCGGAACTTCTGGGCGGAGGCGGTCCTGCTGGACTGGGCGATGAGCCGCCTGGCGGGCGTCCCGGCCCCCCCGCCGGAGGAGACGCTGGACCGACTCATCAACGAGGTGTTGGTTCTACGCGCCGCGCCATCCCAGCCGGCGCCGGGCCGGGAGGAAGTGGAGGCCCAGATTGCCGCGCTGGAGGCTGCCTGGGGCGTCACCGACGAGCAGGTCGTTGCCGCACTGGGCCAGGTCGGGCTGGGTCGGGATTCCCTGGAGCGGGCCGTGGCCCGTCTCCTGGTGGTCCAGCGGGCCCAGGCGGCGCTGGAGGCCCAGGGGACGCCGGTGGCGGAGTGGCTGACTCAGGAGCGGGCCCGGGCGGAGGTGGTCATTTATCAAGAGCAAATGCGCGTCTCCTTCCCGTTCCCCACCCCGGCGGCCACCCCCACGCCCGAGTTTGCCCAGGCCCCGGACTTCGCACTGAGTCGGGCCGGAGGGGGGACGCTGACCCTCTCCGACCAGATGAGGCAGGGGCCGGTGGTCCTGGTCTTCTTCCAGCGGTGCGGCTGAGGGCCGGACCGGGCGCAACTCGTGGAGTTGCGAGACCGATACGGAGAGTTCCAGGCCCGGGGGGCAGAAGTGGTTGCGCTGGCGGTGGCATCACCAGAGGCCGTGGAGGGAGTCCGGGCGTCCATCGGTGCTCCGTTCCCCATGCTGGCGGACCCCGACCACCGGGTTGCCGAGATGTACGGGGTGTACAATCTCCTGGGGGACGGGCTGGCGGCCCCGGC
This sequence comes from Thermoflexales bacterium, assembly GCA_014360895.1. Classification (GTDB taxonomy): domain Bacteria; phylum Chloroflexota; class Anaerolineae; order B4-G1; family DUEL01; genus SpSt-77. The sequence goes on from JACIWQ010000210.1 coordinate 2,812, forward strand.
GGTCTTTGTGCTGGCGGACGGCACGATTCGCTGGTCCTACGTGGGTCAGAACGCCAACGACCGTCCGCCGGTGGCGGAGATTCTGGCCCATCTGGAATAGGGGATGGGGCGGCGGCCGCCAGTCTCCCGGCGCCGCTGCCGCCCGCAGACTGGCTGGTACTGAGGTTCGGACGTGAGTTGGGACAAGGGGGCGTCCTCCCCCCGGCCCTTCGGGCCACCCTCTCCCCTCTCCTGACTTCGGTCAGGAGAGGGGTGGGGTGAGGTTGTCCCAACTTCCGTCTCAACCTCAGACTGGTAATCTGCGAGATTCGCGG
>JACIWQ010000211.1 GCA_014360895.1 Thermoflexales bacterium
GGAAGCCCGGCTGGCCCGAGAGGTCGGCGCCGACGGCATCGGCCTGCTCCGGACCGAGTTCCTCTACCTGGGCCGCCCCACCCTCCCCGACGAGGAGGAACAGTACTACTCCTACCGGGCCATCCTGGAACTCTTCGGCGACCGCCCCGTCGTTCTGCGAACGCTGGATGTGGGCGGCGACAAGCGATTGCCCGGCCTGGAACTGCCCCCCGAACGGAACCCTGCCCTGGGTCTGCGCGCGCTCCGCCTCTCCCTGGCCCGCCCGGAAATGTTCCGCCCCCAGTTGCGGGCCGCCCTGCGGGCCGGCGCAGGCCACAACCTCAAAATCATGTTCCCCATGGTGGCAACGGTCGCGGAAGTGCGGGCCGCGCGGGCATTCCTGGAAGAATGCCGCGCTGACCTCCGGGCCGAAGGCCACCCCGTGGCCGACGTCGCCATCGGCATTATGGTGGAAGTCCCCTCCGCCGCGCTGATGGCCGACCGGCTGGCCGAAGAGGTGGACTTCTTCTCCATCGGCACCAACGACCTGAGCCAGTACGTGATGGCGGCCGACCGGACCCATGCGGCCGTCGCCCCGCTGGCGGACGCGCTCCACCCCGCCGTCCTGCGGCTGGTGCGGGACGTCGTCGCCGCCGCCCACGAGCGCGGAAAGTGGGTCTCCCTCTGCGGGGAACTGGCCGGGGACCCCGCCGCCATTCCCATCCTCCTGGGACTGGGCCTGGACGAGCTCAGCATGAGCCCCATGGCGATTCCGCAGGCTAAACGGATGATCCGTTCACTGACAAGGGAAGAAGCTCGCCAGATCGCCCAGGCCGCGCTGCAGCAGGAGAGCGCCGAAGCCGTGCGCGGACTGATGCGGTAGCGCACCCGTCTTCAAACTTGACTTTTCCTGCGGCTTCACTACAATGAGAAGCGGAACCATACGAAGTCCCCGCGACTTCGTCGTTGGCGCTTTACCACCCGTTTCCACAACATCTGAGGAGGTGAACCATGTATCCCAAACTCTTTATCCCCGGACCGACCCATGTACGAAAGGAGATTCTGGAAGCGCAGACCGTACCGATGATCGGGCACCGGGCTCCGGAATACTCCAAACTCCAGTTAGAGGTGACCCCCAAACTCCAGCAACTTCTCTACACTCAGCAGCGAGTCTACCTCTACGCTTGTTCCTCCACCGGCGTCATGGAGGGCTCCATCCGGCAGGCCTCTACCGGCAAGCCCATCCTCTTCACCGTCTGCGGCGCGTTCTCCCAGCGGTGGTACGAGATCGGTCTGCAGAACGGCATCCCCTCCGAGAAAGTGGAAGTCCCCCTGGGGCAGGGAATTACCCCTGAACTGGTGGACGAGGCGCTCTCCAAAGGGGATTACGACGCCATCACCATCACGATGAACGAGACGGCGACCGGCGTGATGAACCCCGTCAAAGAAATCGCGGCCCTGGTCCGAGAGAAGTATCCGGACGTGCTCATTCTGGTGGACGCCGTCAGTTGTATGGCGGGGGTGAAGATTGAGTTTGATGCCTGGGGGCTGGATGTCTGCTTCGCGGGCGTCCAGAAGTGCTTCGCCCTGCCGCCGGGCCTGACCGTCTGCGCCGTCAGCGACCGGGCGCGGGAGCGGGCCAAACAGGTCAAGTACCCCGGCCACTACTTCGCCTACGCCCAGATGGACAAGCGGTACGACAAGGGCCAGACGCCCGCCACCCCCGCCATCAGCCTCATCCAGGCCCTGAACAAGCAGATGGACGACATTCTGGCCGAGGGGCTGGAGAACCGCTGGCGGCGCCATCAGGAGATGGCCTCCATCGTCCAGGACTGGGCCCGTAAGTACTTCGCCCTCTTCGCCGACGAGCGCTTCCTCTCCCCCACCGTCACCAATATCACCAACACCCGGGGCATCAGTGTGGAAGGGCTCAATCAGGAACTGCGCAAGCGGGGCGCCATCATCTCCAACGGCTACGGCGACCTGAAGGAGAAGTGCTTCCGCATCGCGCATATGGGCGACCTGACGGTGGAGGACATCCGCTGGCTGCTGGAGCAGATTAACGACATTCTTGGGCTGCAGTAAACTGTCACATGTCGCAGGTCGCATGTCGCAAATATGCGACATGCGACCTGCTCCCTGCGACGTGCGACATGGAGGTGAACCATGAAAGTCCTGATCTGTGACCCCATAGACCCGGAAGCCGTAGAGACGATGCGCCGGGCCGGGATTGAGGTGGACGTCCGGGATACCATCACGGCGGAGGAACTGGAGGCCGTCGCCGCCGACTACGACGTGATGGTCGTCCGCAGCCGCACCAAAGTCACGGCGGCGGTGATGGATAAGGCCCCCAATCTGAAACTCATCGTCCGGGGCGGCGTGGGCGTGGATAACATAGACGTCAAACACGCCCAGGCGAAGGGGATTGAGGTGCGCAATACCCCGCTGGCCTCCGCCAACTCCGTGGCCGAACTGACCATCGGCTACCTCTTCGCGCTGGCCCGCCAGATTCCCCAGGCCACCGCCTCTATGAAAGCCGGGGAGTGGGAGAAGAAGGCCTTTAGTAAAGGGATAGAACTGGCCGGGAAGACGCTGGGGCTGGTCGGCTGCGGCAACATCGGCCAACTGGTGGCCCAGAAGGCCGCCGCGCTGGGGATGACCGTCCTCTTCTACCGCCGCACCCCCACTGAGGTCCCCGGCGCCACTCAGGTCTCGCTGGATGAACTGCTGGCCCGCTCCGACTTCATCTCTCTCCACGTCCCGCTGACGCCGGAGACCCGCCACATCATCGGGCGCGCGGAGTTTGAGAAGATGAAGAAGGGCGTCTACATCGTCAACTGCGGGCGCGGCGGGACGCTGGACGAGGCCGCCCTCTACGACGCCATCGTCAGCGGGAAGGTGGCGGGCGCCGCGCTGGATGTCTTTGAGGACGAGAAGGAGGACCGGGGCCGGCGGCTGATGGCACTCCCCCAGGTCATCGGCTCCCCGCACGTGGGCGCGGGCACCGTGGAGGCCACCGAGCGCGTCGGCGCCGAGGTGGCCCAGATTATCATAGAGTTTGCCCGTCAATGAGAGGGAAGGGGGCGGTCCCCATACCGGGGACCGCCCCCAATCAGAGGGCGAAAATGGCCTCCGAG
>JACIWQ010000212.1 GCA_014360895.1 Thermoflexales bacterium
GTTCGGACGTGAGTTCGGACAGGGGGGTGCACGATTCCTCACCCCACCCCCAGCGGCTTCGCCGCTACCCTCTCCCCTCTCCTGACCCTCGGTCAGGAGAGGGGAGGGGGTGGCCCGAAGGGCCGGGGGAGGGGTGAGGACGAGCCTGTCTCAACGTTTGTCCGAACCTCAGTGCACTACCGAGTTGACAAGTATCACAAAGGTTGTATATTTTATGAGCATCACCGTTGAGAGCGACACCAACAAGACCCAGAGGCGCCCAGATGAACGACGTGCTTTCCATCCTGTGGCTGCTGATTTTGCTGCAGGCGTTCGTCCCCCTGCTGCAAAAACGGCTCCTCTTGACCCGGCGCCAGATGGCCATCCGCGCCATTGAGGTCAAGCGCAAGAGCCGGGTCATCACCATGATCCATCGGCAGGAGACGATGAGCCTGCTGGGTTTCCCCATTGCCCGCTATATTGACATTGAGGACTCGGAGCGGGTCCTGCGGGCGATCCGATTGACGCCGCCGGAGATGCCCATAGACCTGGTACTGCACACGCCCGGCGGGTTGGTCCTGGCGGCCGAACAAATCGCCTGCGCGCTGAAACGACACCGGGGGGAGGTCACCGTCTTTGTCCCCCACTACGCCCTCTCCGGCGGCACGCTGATCGCCCTCGCGGCGGACCGGATTGTGATGGACCCTAACGCCGTCCTGGGACCCGTGGACCCTCAACTGGGCGGACCCCAGGGAAACTACTACCCGGCCGCGTCCATTCTCAAAGCACTGGAACAGCCCAACCCCAACCGGGACGACCACACGCTGATTATGGGCGATGTGGCTCGCAAGGCCATCCGCCAGGTCTACGAGACGGTCTACGCATTGATCCGGGATAAATTGCCGGAGGAACAGGCCCAGGAGGTCGCCCGCGCGCTCAGCGAGGGGCGGTGGACCCACGATTATCCCATTGACTACGAACAGGCAAAAGCTCTGGGCCTCCCGGTGAGCGACGAGATGCCCCGGGAAATCTACGACCTGATGGACCTCTACCCACAGACATCCCAGCAGCGACCGGGAGTAGAGTTCATCCCGATGCCCTACCATCCCCCCCAGGCGCCACGTCGGAACCGCCAGATGGAGCCGGGAGGATAAAATGAAACGAGCGCATCTGGCCGGACAACTCTACGCGGTGCAGGCGTTGAGGGAGAAAGAACCCCATTCCGACGTCTACTGGCTGCTGACCCCCTGGGATGCCCGCCAGGACGTCCGGCCCGAAGGGAGGCCTCCGCTGGAGGTCCTGCTGGCCCAGGCAGTGCGCGGCGCCGTGCCGACCCCCTCGTCAGTAGAACTGACAAAAGCGTACTTTCAGGCCGTCTTCAGCCTGCTTTCCCTGTTGTGCACCCACTCGGGTGGGAAAGAAATGGGAGAGCAATTCGCCCGAGAATTCGGCCCGGATTGGAGCGCCTGCCAGGAAGCGCTGGGGTCAGGTCGTCCGGATGCCGTAGAGGCCTGCCGGGACATACTCCAACGGGCACTGGAATACGTCCTGCTGGCCGTGCCTGCAGACCAGATGAAAAGCGCACTGGAGCGGCTGGAGGCCGGCCTGGGAGAGGAGATCCTTCAAGCCGCCGCGACCGCCAGCCTGCGCCTGCTGTCACCGGATCGCTGAATGAGAAGCAAAGAATGGGGTTTCGCGGCAGCCTCCGACCGCCGTAAAACCCCGTTCTCTTCCCAACCCCTTCGCGGCTCTGCGATAGCTTTTCACAGCCAAACGAGACCTCCCAGAAGCTGGCTGTTGCCTTCTGCGGAAATCTGGTGTATATTGGTAGTAGTTGAAAGATGATGGCAATGATGGACGAAGAAGAAATCCTGCTGGAAGAAGAATCTCAGGGGACTCCAGAGCCGGAGGAGAGCGGCGTGGACCACCTCCTGGCCCTCGGCCGCGCTCAGGGCTACGTCACCTTTGACGACATCCTGAGCGTCTTCCCCGAGGCAGAGGAGAACCTGGATCAGTTAGAAGAAATCTTCGCTCTTCTGATGAGCGCGGGGATCCCCGTTGGCGAGCCCGAAGAACTGGGCCTGGAAGTTCCAGAGGAAATAGAACTGGAAGAAGAGGAGGAACTGGAACGAGAGGGGACCCTCGCGGCAGACGAAGAGACCTACTTCCGCGCCGTAGAGATAGATGATACCATCGGCCTGTACCTGAAAGAGATTGGACAGGTCCCGCTGCTGACCCAGGAGGAAGAGATAGAACTGGCCAAGCGGATGGAGCGGGGACGGCTGGCGGAAAAGGAACTGCGAAAGAACGGGTTAGACCCTGAGCGGCGCAGGGAACTCCAGGCACTGGTGGAAGACGGCTTGGCGGCCCGGGACCACCTCATCCGTGCCAATGCCCGTCTGGTCATCTCGGTGGCCAAAAAGTACATCGGCCGTGGGGTCTCTTTCCTGGACCTCATCCAGGAGGGAAACATCGGCCTGATCCGCGCGGCCAACAAATTCAATTACCGCCTGGGGCACAAATTCTCCACCTATGCGACGTGGTGGATTCGCCAGGCTGTCACGCGGGCCATCGCCGACCAGTCCCGCACCATCCGTGTCCCCGTCCACATGGGCGACCAGATTAACCGGCTGATGCGGGTCTCCCATCGGCTGACTCAGGAACTGGGCCGGGAGCCCAGCAGCGAGGAGTTGGCCCAGGCGATGGACATCCCCACCCAGAAGGCGGAGCAGATGATTACCTTCGCCCGCCGTCCATTGAGCTTGGATATGCCGACCGACGATGAAGAAGAAAGCGCACTGGGGGATTTCATTGAGGACGAGGGGGCCGTCGTCCCCGTGGAGGCGGTCAGCGCTTCTATGCTGCGGGACGTAATTATGGAAATCCTGCAGGAACTGCCGCCCCGGGAAGTACGGGTCCTCCAACTCCGGTACGGGCTGGTGGACGGCGAGACGTATACCCTGGAAGAAGTGGGGAAGAAACTGGGGGTCACCCGGGAACGGGTGCGACAGATAGAGGCCCAGGCCCTGAGCCGGCTCCGCCATCCCGCGCACGCTCGTCGGCTGAGGGATTTTCTCAGATAAGATTTTGCTCCAGCCCCAAAATTGGGGGGCGGGCGGCGAACGCCGCCCGC
>JACIWQ010000213.1 GCA_014360895.1 Thermoflexales bacterium
TCCCCCCTTCTCCCCCGCCCTGGGGGAGAAGGGGGGTAAGGGGGGATGAGGGGGTGTTCCCTCACAAAAGGCCACTGCCGGAATAATTTGTTAAACCGCAAGAAGGTGACCGTCACCTTATGGGAACACGTGCACTGCCGAGGCCTTAAAGGCGATATAGACCTCCCGTCCCTCCCGCAGGCCCATCTCTTCCAGGGAGGGGCGTGTGATGGCACAGACGAAATCCGTCGCCTCCGGCAAAACCCCATCCGCCGGGACGCGCACCGTGACGTAAATGAGGGCCCCCCGGTCCAGAATGCCCACTACCCGCCCCCGAAAGGAATTGCGCATACTGGAGTGGAGCAGCTCCTGGGAGAGCACCATATCCTCCGGTCGGATGGACGCGTGCACAGAACCGGACCGGTCGGTCAGAACCGCTATCCGGATCCCCTGCCGCCCCGCACCTTCTGGGATCAGCCACCGATAACCCCCCTCTCCAGGGAAGACTTCGCCCCGGAAGATATTCCTCATCCCCACAAAACAGGCCACGAATTCGGATTCGGGCCGGCGGAAAATCTCCTCCGGCGAGCCGACCTGGACGATTTGTCCCTGATGCATCACCGCGATGCGGTCCGCCAGCGCGACAGCTTCCTCAAAATCGTGAGTGACGTGAACCGTCGTGGTGCCCAGTTCCCGGTGCACCCGGGCCAATTCCCGCTGCAAGTCCTCCCGCGTCTGAGGGTCCAGCGCGCTCAGGGGTTCATCCAGCAGGAGGACGGAGGGCTCAATCGCCAGCGCGCGGGCCAGCGCCACCCGCTGGGCCTCCCCCCCGCTCAGCGTCCCGGGGCGGCGGTGGAGCAAATGGCGGATAGAAAGCCGTCGGCTGATTTCGTCCACCCGCGCGGCGACTGCCCGGCGGTCCAGGCCCCTCAGCTGCAGGCCAAAGGCGATGTTCTCCGCCACACTCAGGTGCGGGAAAAGCGCGTAGTCCTGATAGACAAACCCGACGGAACGGCGCTCCGGCGGAACCCGGGTGACGTCCCCGCCGTTCAGGAAAATTCGCCCCCGCCGGGGGAAGTGAAGGCCCGCGATGGTCTCCAGGAGTACCGTCTTCCCGGCGCCGGTCGGGCCCAGAATAACGAAATACTCCCCGGGGGCGACCTCCAGATTCACCCCGCGCAGGTGGAATTCTCCCAGGTCCAGCCACAAATCTATCACCCGCAAGCTCATCCCGTGCCCTCCGGTCTTTTCCCGGCGATGCTCCGCAATACCGCGAACGCGGCCAGGCAGATGAGAATCATCAACGCCGCCACCGGCCGGGCGTAGGCCAGCCCGAAGGACTCAAACCGCTCGTAGAGGAGCACGGGGGCCACCATCGGGTGGTAGGCGAGGACGACGACGGCGCCGAACTCGCTCAGCCCCCGGGCCCACATCATCATCGCCCCGGAGAGGATGCTGCGCCAGGCCAGGGGAAAGGAGACGCGCCAGAAGACCTCCCAGGGCGACGCGCCCAGCGTCCGCGCCACCCGCTCCAGACGGGGGTCCACCGCCTCAAAGCCCTCCCGGGCCGCGTTAACCAGAAAAGAGAGGCTGACGAAGAGCATGGCGACCACAATGCCCGGCACAGCGGAGACGAACTTCAGGCCCAGGAGGCCGAACATCTGGCCCAGCGGGGCCTGTCGCCCAAAGACCATCAGCAGCGCGATGCCCGCCGCCGAGTGCGGGACAACGACAGGCAGGTCTACGATTCCCTCCACCACCCCCTTGCCGGGAAAATCCACACGGGCCAGCAGGTAGGCCAGGGGAACGCCGCAGATAAAGGCCAACAGGGTGGCGATGAAGGACGCGTAGAGGGTCCGGGAGATGGCGCCGCGCACCTCCGGGTCCAGGAGGGTCTGCCAGAGGAGGGCCGGGCTGGAGGCAGTGACCGTCCGGGCCAGCGGGACGGCCACGAACAGAACCAGCAGGGCTCCGAGGGCCGAGAAGAGGACGGTCAATCGGTTGGCGAAAAGGGCTCTCATGGTCGTTGCTCCATGACCAGTGGCCGAAGGAGGGCCGGGAGAGCATCCCTGTCCCTTGTGACGGGGGGCACAATGGGCGGCTGGCCCATGCGCTCCATTATCGCCTGCCCCTCCGGGCCGATGAGAAACCGGACAAACTCCAGGGCCAGGTCGGGATGAGGGGCGTTTTTGGGGACGGTCACTCCATAGACGATGGGCTCGCCCACCACCGCGAGGGTCTGGCCCGGGCCGGTGCCGGCGATTTCCACGCGCGCCCGGCGATAAAAGTCGGCGTATTCCACACTCCCCAGGTTGATCTCCGGCGGCAACTCCACGAACCGGAGGCCATGCTGGATGGCGACCGAGCGGTACTCAAAGGCGTAGTCCATATCGCCCGATTGCAGGAGCGCGATGAGTTCCACCGACTTGGGGCGCACGTACGCTTCCGGGCAATGGGCCTCCAGCGCACGGTAGAGGCCCGGGATCCCGTAGTACGCCTCCGCCAGTTGCCAGACCATCAGCGTCCGGTAGCCACAGGGGTCCGTATTGGGGTCGGCGCGGCCGCAGATGACGCCGTCCCGGGTGAGAATTTCGGCCCAGTTATCGGCGTTCACCTCGCCCGCGTATCGGGAGCGGTCGGTGTAGGCCAAGACCATCTCGTTGCGGGCGAAGAGGATGTTCCAGTCGGCAAACTCGGGGATGAGCAACTGGTCAATGACCCGGTAGTCCGCCGAGATCATCAGGTCGGCCTCCCGGCCCAGTTCGCGGATTTTGCGGGCGGCTTCGTTGCTGCCCGATGCCTCGGTCTGGAAGACGACGCCGGGGCGGTGGGCCCGGAAGGCCTCCGTGAGGGCCCGCACCGGCTCCGCCAGACTGCCCGCGTGGAAGATGATGAGGGTTTCGCCGGGGGCGGGCATCGGAGAAGATGAGGGTACGACAGTCCGGCATCCAGCCAGCCCGCCGAAAAGGACGATGACGGCCAGAAGAGGATGAATTTTCATAGGGGGGCCTCCGAATGTATATTTGTCGCGCTACAATTATACTTTTGGGACCGCTCCTGTCAAGGGTG
>JACIWQ010000214.1 GCA_014360895.1 Thermoflexales bacterium
AACCTCCAGCCCGACGACCTTAACCACCTCGTCGGTGCGGGCGGTGAGCATCAGGATGGGGACGGTACTCTCCCGCCGCAGGATCCGGCAGACCTCAAAGCCGTCTATGTCGGGGAGCATCACGTCCAGGATGACCAGGTCCGGGCGCTCCCGACGGGCCGCCTCCACCGCCGTCCACCCCTCGGCGGCGGTCAGGACCCGGTATCCCTCCCGCTTCAGATTATACTCCAGCGTCTCCAGAAGGACGGGTTCGTCTTCTACGACCAGGACTGTGGGCATGGCGCATTGCGTATTGCGTACCCCGTATTCCGTAAACGGAGTACGGAACACGGAGTACGGAGTACGGAATACTAAATCAACCTCACACGCTCCCCGGTGAGGGAGTGGGCCTCCTCCATCGCCGCCGCGTAGATGGTGATGGGGAAACGGCCATGCAGGGGGCTGATGCGGGCCCCCAGCGCGCTGGCCCCCCAGAAGAGCCAGGCCAGCGGCCGGACGAAACTGGTCAGACCCACCGCGCGCCGGACTTCAGCCAGCGTCGCATCGTCCCATCCGCCGAAGAGGCCGTAAAAGAAGGCGAAGAGCGGGAAGGAGAGGAGAATGCCGATGAAGAAGATGAGGACACTGGTCACCTGATCTCCCTGCCAGACCAGGCCGGTGAGCCAGCGCAGGACCAGGTAGTGGGCCGCCCCGGCCAGCAGTGGTGCCCCCAGCGACTGCCAGAAGTAGAACCGCTGCGGGTAGCAGAGCCGGTGGTTGACGAAGTAGGCGACGATGTCCTTCGTCAGCAGGCCCACGAAGTAGGCGACGATGAGGGCGTTGATCTGGTAGCGCCGCAGCAGAATCAGCGCCAGGACGATGCGGATGACCTGCTCCCCGGCCACCAGGATGGACTTCAGGTAGGGCCGGTTGGCCCCCAACTGGACGTTATCCCCCACCCAGGAGGGGTACTGGATGGCGCCCCAAATGATGAGGGGGATCGCATACGCGGCGGCGCGGACGAACTCCGGCCCGGAGGCACCCAGGATGAACCGGTCGGCCACGGCCAGCAGGACCGCACCGATGAAGGCGCTCATAATGCCGCCCCACTTGTAGGCCATCACCGCATAGTACTGGCTCAGCACCTTCCGGGCGTGGGAGATGGCCTCGGAGATGGAGGACATCAGGTTGGAGTACAAGGTATTCAGCACATTGTAGGCGAAGATAAAGTTCTGAGCCAGGGTCCAGTTTCCCCAGACCTCGTTGTAGTTGACCAGGCGGGTCTGGGTGATGAGGATTTCCGTTGCCTGGCCCGCCGCCCAGGCGATGGACCCGAGCATCTCAAAGACGCCGAAGCGGAAGGCCTCCTTGACGGTATTCCAGTCAAAGTGGGCCAGGAAGAGGAGACGGGCGTTGTAGCCCAGCCGCCGGTAAAGCCACAGGCCCACCAGGAAGGTGAGGAGTTCGGAGGCGTAGGCCGCCATCCCCAACCCCAGGACACCTCCCATCGGCCCGCCGAAGATGGGGTGCGCCGTCCCCCATCGCACCATCAGCGTCACCAGCACCGGTTGGGTGACGATGGGGAAGATGAGGTTCAGGGCGATGTCCAGCATCTGGGCGTAGTCAAACCGCTGCCAGGCCATCAGCCCGTGCCGCATCACCTGGTAGAAGCCGGGAATCTGGATGAAGGTGTGGATGATGATGCTCCAGGTGTAGAGCGCGTAGGGGGTTTTGGGGAGGAACGTCCCCGCCACCGCCGTCACCATCGCCACCTGGAACGCGCCAGAGAGGGCCTGCCACCAGACGAAGACCTGTCCGTACTGAATGGCCCGGCGGGGGTCGTGGACCCGGTACTGGGCGAAGAACTTGATGAAGGCCGCGCTGGTCCCCAGGTCAAAGAGGAGCCAGAGGAAGTTGAAGAACTGGACCACCCGTCCCCAGATGCCCAGCGCCTGGGCCGAGGGGAGGATGTAGACGGGAAGGACCAGGTTCTGGTAAATGATGAGGGGGATGAAGAGGACCAGCCCCATCATCAGGGCGACGAAGAAGCCCGCCAGGGGGCGGTGGAAGCCCACATCCTCCCAAGCCGTCCCCGCCTCCCGGGCGACGAAGTCCTGCCGATCGGCCACCAGGACGTCCAGCACTTCGGGGTGGGCGCGGCTGTAGCGCCGGACGGCCCAGAAAATCATCCCGGCCACCACCAGCATCCCCGCCAGCAGGAGGTAGAGGACCAACCGGTCCCGCGCGTGGGGCACGGGGGAGGCCGGATAGTCGGCGAAGGAGAGAGGCGTCCGACCCGCCGCCCGCATCGTCAGGTGGTAGATAAAGTAGTTGAAGTACGCCCAACTCTGGAACTGGGGGTTGGCCCGGTCCAGAAAGGCGTTGAAGACGTAGGCCCGTCCTCCCAGGGCGGACCAGAGGACCCAGGCGCCGTCCTCAAAGCCCACCACCAGCGGCGTCAGGGCCGAGACGGGCGTCTCCACCTCGTAGCGCTCGCGCACCTGCGGCGCACTGGTCCAGGCGATGGCAGTCAGAACGGGGTCGTCCACCCCCTCCACCGCCACCAGGCTGAGCGGCTCCTCCCGCGCCGTCAGCGCTACGGGGAAGCCCAGCAGGGCCTCCACATCGCCGGCGGAGAGGTCCGGGCCCAGGATGAGCACAAGCCCCGCGCCCTCCCGGACGCGGGCGGCCAGCGCCTGGGGGTCGGGGATGGCGCCATTGAGCACCAGGACGTCGGCCTGCGAGGGGTCGGAGACCAGGCGGAAGTCGGGGGCCAGGGTGAGGGCGGTCCGCACGCCGCCTTCGGGCCCGGCGTAGTAGACCCGAAGGGGAGAGGGACTCGCTGCCAGAACCGGTGAGGTGGAAAGGAAAAGCAGAACGGTCAGGAGAAGGCTGATGCAAAGTGTGCGGTGTCTGAGCATGAGACCTCCTATACAAGATGCGGGATTCGGGGGTACGAATGCCGAAAATCCAGAGCCCTCCGGTGAGCGGGCGCATCTCTGTTCGCTGATGGGGGATATTCTACCCCAATTCGGGGAAGAGACA
>JACIWQ010000215.1 GCA_014360895.1 Thermoflexales bacterium
CGGACGTGATCCCCCTCTATGTACCGCCGCCGATCCTCCCGCCCCGGGTCCGGCGGCGCCGGCTCGCCCGACCGTATGCTCTGCAGCAGGTACCCCCCTCCCAGTGACTTCCCCCGCCGCCGCTCCTCCAGCACATACTCCACCCACCCCTCCACCCGTTCCGGGTCCCTCTGCCACGCCGCCTCCAACTCCCGCATCGGCCCCGCCCCACTGAACCCAATCCACCGCAACTTCTCCCGTAACCCCTCCGGCAAAAGCCTGCCGCTCCCGGCAAATGGTTGCCGCCGATCGCCGTTCCTGCCGCTGTTGCTGCTGTTGTTATTGCTGCTGTTATTTAAAAAATCTAGATCAGCAACAGCAGCAGCAATATTCTCAGAACCGGCAAAAGTTTGCCGATTCCGGCAAAAGTTTGCCGATCCCGGCAAAACTTTGCCACTTTCGGCAAAACTTTGCCGCCCCTCCGCCTCCTCCTCACCGGCAGAACTCTGCCGACTCCGGCAAAAGTCTGCCGATTCCGGCAAAACTTTGCCACTTTCGGCAAAACTTTGCCACCCCTCCGCCTCCTCCTCACCGGCAGAACTCTGCCGACTCCGGCAAAAGTTTGCCGATTCCGGCAAAACTTTGCCGCTTTCGGCAAAACTTTGCCGCTCCTCCGCCCCCTCCTCACCGGCAGAGGCCCCCCGCCCTCTCCTCTCCGGAAACCGTATCACCACCCGCCCCGCCCGCCGCCGCACCTCTATCAGCCCCCTCCCCTCCAACTCCGCCAGATGCCCCCGCAGCGACCGCTCACTGCACCCCAGCACCTCCATCAACTCCTCCGCCCGCAGCGCCGGCGTCTCCCGATACTCCTTCTCCCACGCCAGCCCCAACAACTGCACATACGTCCGAAACAGCGGCGCCGTCAACGTCCCGTCGTTCACCACCTCCACCGGTATCGGTATGTGCCGCACCTCGCTCATCTCACCCCCTCCAGGTCCAACTGCACATAGACCGGATGCGCCCACCGCAACCCGACCAGCACTTCTATCAGCGCTACCAGCCGCTGATCCACCTCCCGATCGTGGCGAACCGCCAGCCGCCCGTCCGCCCACACCGCCACCTCTCCCCCCAGCAGCCGGGCCAGCGCCTCCCCTATCGGCGTCGGCGGCAGCAGAATCCACTGCTCCGCCCCCTCCCGCACCGTCACAACGTCACTGTCCGCCAAAATCCACCCCTCCATCTCGCCTCCTGAAATGGTGAAATGAGAACTGAAAGTTGCGGAAGGTCTCCGCTATCCCTTCCCATCATCCCCTCCTACAGTCTCGCCAGCGCATCCAGCGCTGCCGCCAGGTCCGGCGGCTCCTCCGGCTCATCCGACGCAGGATCGGATGGGCCCGCAGCCACCACCCCACCCCCACCAATCCGCCGTTCCAGGTCCCGAACCGCCTGGTACACGTCGGCCAGGGTGACCCCACCGCGCCGGATATGTTCCCGAATCGCTTGGCGGATTGCCTCGCTCTGGTTGGGCTGCGCGTCCAGCCAGGCCAGGATATCCCGATGCTCCTCGGTATCCAGGGTGAAAGAGCGAACAACCTTCACGGCGGTATTACCGGGTAATTACTACCGGGTATTACCAGCGTCCCCGGCCAGTCTCTGGCAGAAGCGCCAGAAGCCCAGGGCGTTGGCGAAGACGGCGTCCTGGACCACCCGGGCGTGCCGAAAGTGGCGCTGAATGTAGGGCCCCAGCAGCAACGCCCCCCCACCGCCCACCAGGATGGCATCCAGCCCCGCCGCCCCGTTCCACAGCTGAGAGGCCGCCGCTATCACCTGGTCGGCCAGCGGCTCCAGCGCAGCATCCACAGCCCTGGAGAGGTCCACCGGCTCTCCATAATAGCGAACCCGCCGCTCAATAACCGCCTCTATCACCTGGTGGTCCCGCAAGTCCAGGTCTGGACAATGCTCCGACAACCACTCCCGCATCGCCCGCACCGCATCCCACGCTCCCACATTGACGCTCGCTGTCTCCCGGCGAATTTCGTTGAGCCGGTGAACCGCCAGGAGATTCGTCGTCTTCCCCCCGATGTCCAGCACCCCCACCGTGCCCCCCGCCAGCACAGGGTCCGCAATGCGACCCCGGTCGTCCAGGGCAGCCGCCAGAAGAATGCCGAAGGGCTGGGGAATCACCCGACAGTCCACCACCCGGAATACCTGGGCCCGACGCCCCTCCCGCTGGGCGCGGTGTTCCCCCAGAACACGCGCCCGCAGAACCTGCCGATCATCGTAGAAGGCGACGGGCAGGCCGGTGACAACGCGCAGTTCGGCCACCGTCGCATCCGTCATCTCCGTCAGCGCCGCCAGAAAGAGCGTGTACCACTCATCCCCCTCAATCCAGCGGCGGTCCTCCCGGCGCTTGAGAAAGCGGCTCTGCTGGACCGCCGCCTCCCCCACCTGGACGTGAACCGGCTGGGTGAGGATGATGGCGTGGTTCTCCCCCAGCGAGAAGCGAGGCCGGTCCGGCGTCCCGACCGCCGAGGGAAACGCCACCCGCCGTCCCCCCGCCACCGCCTTCGTGGCGCTGTACCCGACATCCAGTCCAATGTTCATCCCGCACCTCCAGCAGTGAAGTCCCGCAAAAGCCATACCTCTCCAACGCTGCACCCACCGAGTCCCCGGACCTTCGTGCTCCGCAGGTCCAGGACATCCAGCGCCTGGCGGGCCTCCCCGGTGAGTGTCTTGTGCACCACCACCTCCGGCGGCACACGGCGATGCCGCCCATAGTAGGCCCGAACCGCCGCCTGCAGCAGCGCCCTCAGGTCAAGCCTCGGGTCCCGATGAACCTCGTAGACCCTCACAACTCCACCTCCTCCCCTCGGCTGGGCGCAGGCAGAATCACCGGCCCCTGTCCCATCCCCGGCATCCCCGGCAGAAAGACCTGCTGGATGGTCGGAGGCCGCCGCATCTGCCGGGCCGCCTCCACCCGCACCGCCGCCGTCTGCCTCGCCGTCTCCACCGTCCGGCTCG
>JACIWQ010000216.1 GCA_014360895.1 Thermoflexales bacterium
TCTCCACCGATACGGTCTCCCAGGATTACATCATCGTCCGCTATAATTTTGTCGTCCCGCCGAAGTTGCCCTATGCGGTCATCGCACCAGAACCCAACCCGCTGGAAGGGCAAATTAGCATCCCGACCGCGACGGGTGGCGTGCCAGCCGAGTGAACCTGCCGGGCAACCGTCATAGATTTCTGCGGAGGACCTGTGGGCGCCGAAAAAATTCGTGTCCTGATTGTAGACGACATTGCCGAGACCCGGGAGAACCTGCGCAAACTGCTCTCCTTCGCCCCGGATATAGAGGTGGTCGGCACAGCTGCCACGGGAGAGGAAGGCGTCCAACTGGCGCGAGAACTGGTCCCGCACGTGGTCATTATGGACATCAACCTGCCCGGGATGGACGGGATCACCGCCACCGAGCAGATTGTGCGGGAAGTGCCCACCGCCCAGATTATCATCCTCTCCGTCCAGGGGGAGACCGGGTATATGCGCCGGGCGATGGCGGCAGGCGCGCGCGATTTCCTGGTCAAGCCCCCCAGCGGGGACGAGTTGATGGCGACGATTCGTAGGGTCTACGAAATCGGGCAGGCCCAGGTCGCGCGGATGGCTCCCCTCCAGGCCGCCCCCACCGGCCCGGCTGGGCGCCCTGCGGCGGGCCGGCAGGGGCAACTGGTCGCCGTCTTCTCCCCCAAAGGGGGGGTGGGCTGCACCACCGTCGCCGTCAACCTGGCCGTCGCCCTCCAGACCCGTCTGGGTGTGGGCCAGAAAGTCGCCATTATGGATGGCAGTTTCCAGTTCGGTGACGTGGGAGTGATGCTGAACCTTCAGGCCACCCGCAGCGTCGCCGACCTGGCTGT
Source organism: Thermoflexales bacterium (assembly GCA_014360895.1). Lineage (GTDB taxonomy): Bacteria > Chloroflexota > Anaerolineae > B4-G1 > DUEL01 > SpSt-77. Next base: position 845 of record JACIWQ010000216.1, read on the forward strand.
ACGGGTGGAGGAACTGGACACCGACCTGCTGACCAGTGTGCTGACCCCCCACCCCTCGGGCATCAAGGCCCTCCTGGCCCCGCCGAACCCGGAGGCCGCAGAGGCATTTATCGGCGCCGACAGCGGGACGGCCGAGGGAAGCCGCCGCATCGGGGCCATTCTGGACGGACTCCTCTCGGAGTTTGACATTGTGGTTGTGGACACATGGAGCATGCTGAATGAGTTGACGCTGACCTTCCTGGACCGGGCAGACTTGATTCTGTTGGTTGTGACTCCCCTGATCCCGGACATCAAGGACGCCCGCCATTTTCTGGAACTGGCGGACCGGCTGGGTTACCCCCGCACGAAAATCGGCCTGGTCATCAATCATTCCGATCGGAGGACCGGGTTGCGGCTGGATCAGATTGAACGGGCCCTGATCCCTGCATTGGCCCACATTCCCTACGACGAACGGGCCGGTATTGTGGCCGCCAATCGGGGCCTGCCCATCGTCACGGAAGAAGCCAGCAAGCCCGTCGGCCAGGCCTTCGTCCATCTCGCCGCTGGGGTCCTGGAACGGCTGAGCCAGTTCCGCAAGACGGAGGAAGAAGAGGAGCCCTCGGTGGAGGTCAGCCGCCGTCTTCTGGGCCGGGCCCTGGGAATTTGAATGGGGGCGACAGACCTCAGACGATTTACGATTTTTGATGGAGGGGTAAGCGATGTCATTGCTCAGAAGAATTGAGAAAGGAACCCAGCAACCGACCACCCCGGCGGGACCGGCGGGGCCGGCAGGGCCCACCACGCCGACCCCACGGCCGACCGTGGCCCCGTCCCCGCTGCGAGATACCTACCGGGACCTGAAGACCCGTATCCAGAACAAACTGATAGACGAACTGGACCCCACGATGGATGTCAGCCGGCAGGACGAGGTCCGGCGCACCATCCGGGAGATGTTTGAGAACATTCTGGCCGAGGAGCGGATTGTCCTCAGTCGGGCGGAGCGGGAACGGCTCTTTGAGCAGATTGTGGCGGAGATTCTGGGCCTCGGGCCGCTGGAGCCGTTCCTGGCCGACCCCACCGTCACTGAAATTATGGTCAACGGTCCCAAAAACATTTATGTGGAGCGATACGGCAAAATTGAGCGCACCACTGCCTCCTTTGAGTCCGAGGAACATTTGATGCGCATTATAGAGCGCATCATCGCTCCCCTGGGCCGGCGCATAGATGAGAGCGTCCCCTACCAGGATGCCCGTCTGCCCGACGGCTCGCGCGTCAACGCCATCATCCCACCCCTCTCCCTGATCGGCCCGGTGCTGACCATCCGGAAATTCTTCAAAATCCCGTTGACGGCCGAGAAACTGATTGAACTGGGCTCCATCACGCCGGAGGCGATGGAGTTTCTCAAAGCTTGTGTGCAGGCCAAGTTAAACATCGTGGTCTCCGGTGGTACTGGCACCGGAAAGACGACCTTCCTGAACGTCCTCTCCGGCTACATTCCCAACGATGAGCGCATCATTACCATTGAGAACGCGGCGGAGTTACAGTTGCAACAGGAGCACGTGGTCACGCTGGAATCCCGTCCGCCCAACATTGAGGGCCGGGGGGAGGTGACCATCCGCGACCTGGTCATCAACAGCCTGCGGATGCGGCCGGACCGAATTATCGTGGGCGAGTGCCGGGGGCCGGAGGCGTTTGACATGCTCCAGGCGATGAACACCGGTCACGAAGGTTCTATGACCACCATCCACGCTAACTCCCCACGGGACGCTCTGGCCCGCATGGAGAACATGATTCTGATGGCCGGGATGGACCTTCCCCACCGGGCCATCCGGGAGCAGATTGCCAGCGCACTGGACCTCATCATCCAGTTGGAACGCCTGCGAGACGGCACCCGGAAAGTGGTTAGCATCACAGCGATAGAAGGGATGGAGGGCGATATTATCACAATGGCAGAGATTTTCAAGTTTGAGATCGCCGGAATAGAAAACGGGAAGGTCATCGGTCGGCTTCGCCCTACGGGTATCCGCCCCAAGTTTATGGATAAGATTGAAGCCGCCGGGATTCACCTGCCGCCCACTATCTTCGGTGTTGGGGAGCGAATCCGGCGGTAGCGACGATGGGGATTTGGCGGCGGGCGGCGCAGCCGCCCGCCGC
>JACIWQ010000217.1 GCA_014360895.1 Thermoflexales bacterium
CCCTTCTCCCCCGCTCCGGGGGAGAAGGGGGGTAAGGGGGGATGAGGGGATGTTCCCCTCACAAAAGGCTACTACCGGAATAATTTGTTAAACCGCAACAAGGTGACCCTCACCTTACGTTTACCCTCACCCCGGCCCGGAAGGCGGCCAGATTTCGCGCCGGGTCCCGGGGCCACCGGTGCCGGATGGCCTCCTCCACGGCCTCAGCGGGCAGAACATCTCCCAGGCGGGTGCGGCCGATCGCCGCTCCCAGGACGAACAGGTTGGCCGGCAGGACGACCGGGGATGCGTCCGGGGGCAGGTAGAGAGGGTGCCCCCCCGCCGCGCGCACCTGCTCCAGCACCGTCTCCAGCGCTGGATACGCGGCCTTGCCCAGCATGACGGCCGTCGGGAGCCAGCGCTCCCCGAAGAGCAGAAACTCCCCGCCGGGCCGCAGGGCACGCACCGCCCGCAGGGCCTCCGAGACCTCCATCGCGATGACCAGGTCGGCCCCCCGGGGCGGGATATTCGGCCCCGCCGCCGACCGCCCCAGCCGCAACTGGGCCTTGACCAGCCCGCCCCGCTGGGCCATGCCCTTGTAGGGATAAAAGCAGACCGGCAGGTCAAGGGCCACGGCCGCCTCCGCGATGACTTCCCCGATGGTCAGGAGCCCTTGACCGCCAACGCCGATGAGAAAGACATCCAGAACCTTTTCGGTTTCCATCGCCTACCCCGGAGTATGGACCAGGGCGTCCCGGTTGCACACCTGGGCGCAAAGACCGCAGCCGTAGCAGAGCGCGGGGTCAATGACCACCGCTTCCGCTCCCAGGTCTATGGCCGGGCACCCCGTGAGCATGACGCACAACTTACAGAGATTACAGTTCTCCGGCACGACGCGCACCGTGCCCGCCCGGCGGCCCCGACGCTGTGCCTGAATGGCGCACTCCTGCCGGGATAGAATCACCTTGACGCCGGGCAACGTCAGCGCCTGCTGGATCGCCGCCGTCGTCCCCTCCAGGTCAAAGGGGTCCACGACGAAGAAGTGCTCCACCCCCAGCGCGGGCACCAGTTGTGCGATGTCCACCCGACGGCCTCCCGGCGGCTGGAAGTCCTCATCCGTGCCGGGGTTGACCTGCATCCCCGTCATCGCCGTCCAGCCGTTATCCATAATAATCACCGTCAGGGGGACGGCGTGCTGGACGGCGTTGATCAGGGCCGGGATGCCCGCGTGGAAGAAGGTGGAGTCGCCGATGGTGGCGATGACGGGAGTTTGGACCCCGGCGTGAACGTAGCCCTGGGCCAGGCCGATGCTGGCCCCCATCGCGACCTCGTTCCAGACCGTCTCAAAGGGTGGGTTCATCCCCAGGATGGTGCAGCCGATGTCGCCGGTCACCATCACCTGGTCCCGCCGGTACCCGGCCCGGCGGATGGCCCGGTTGATGGCCAGGAAGGTCCCGCGATGCGGACAGCCCGGGCAGACGGTGATCGGACGGGGCGCGGCCAGTCGTTCCGCCTCCGTCTCGGCCGCGAAGAGGTCCGGGGGGAGGGAAAGACCCAGCGCGGCCGCGACGCCCCGGACGACGTGGCGCACATCGTACTCCCCGACCCGTTCCAGCGTCCCGTCCAGTTTGCCCACAATGCGACCGGTGAAACCGAGCCGGTGCGCCTCCACATAGACCCCTCGCTCCAGATGGGGCTCCAGTTCTTCCAGGACGACGACGGCATCCACCGATTGCAGCAGGGCCCGAACCTCTTCGGATGGAAAGGGATGGGGTGCCCGAACGCGCAATATAGAAACCGTCTGAGGGTCCAGACCCCAACGGGCCGCAATCTCTAACCCTTCCTCCAGATACGCGTTGACCACGCCGCCGGCGATAATCCCCAGTTTCGGGCCTTTGTCCGCTGTCGCAATCTGGAGAGCGTTCAGGCCTGTCTGTCGGAGCCATCGCCCGGCCTCCTCCAGCCGGGCGATCAGGTCCCGGTGCTGTTGCATACAGATGGCCGCGCCTGCTTTGGTGAAGCGGGCGATGTCCCGCCGCAATTGGGGCTCCCGCTCCGGGAGGGGGAGGGGTTCATCCAACTCCACCGAAGCGGAGGCGTGCGCGATCGCGGTGACCAGTCGGACCAGGACCGGCGTCCCCACCGCCTCGGAGAGGTCAAACGCCAGACGGGTGAGCTGATACGCCTCCGTCACGGAGGAAGGGTCCAGCAGGGGAAGGTCGGCCAGAAGGGCAAACCCCCGGGAGTCCTGTTCGCACATCCCGGCGCTCACGCCGGGGTCGTCGGCCACGTAGATGACCAGTCCGCCGACGACGCCGGAGTAGGCGACCGAGTAGAGGGAATCGGAAGCTACATTCAGGCCTGACATTTTCATGGTGCAGAGAGCCCGTTGGCCCGCCCACGCAGCTCCGGCGGCAATCTCCAGGGCCACTTTCTCGTTGGTGCTCCATTCCACATAGACATCCGGCGGCTTCATCGCCAGCAAACTCTCTATGGCCCCGGTGGAGGGGGTACCTGGGTAGCCGGTGACGACGCGGGCGCCTGCATGCAGCGCGCCCAGGGCCAGGGCTTCGTTACCGGTCAGAAGTTTTCGTGAAGGCAAGGGGCACCTCTCTATTCGGGTCGTTCGGTAGCAGTTCGGCTGGCGTAGGAGAACGTAACGCCGGCCGCCAGGCCGGTGCAGGCGAACCACCGCCTCCCCAACGGGGTGATGGACGGTGTCTCGGACTGGGCCGCAATGGCTATTATAGCCAGAGCTGTACCCCTGTCAACAGATGCGGAGATTAAACTTCATTGGAAATAGGACGCGGATGAACGCGGACGAACACAGATTTTCCGCTATAGGGCAAAAACCACACTGCGGCAGGAAGTTCTTCCCCCGGAGGGGGACAGCCCTCACCCCCACCCCCCGAACCCCCTCCCCTCGCCCCTTGTGGGAGAGGGGAGGGGCC
>JACIWQ010000218.1 GCA_014360895.1 Thermoflexales bacterium
CGGCGGCCTTGCTGCGTTCCCGCAACCCCTTGCTGGGGAGCGACGCGGTGCAGCAGGCGCTGCAGGACGGGGCGGACGACAAGGGGGATGTGGGACGGGACGACCATTACGGGTGGGGGCGGGTGAACATATACCGCTCGCTGAGCCTGGTCGGGCCGACCCCCTCGCCCACCCCCCTCCCGCCCCGGGCCCACCAGGTCCAGCCGAACGACACCCTTTCCTCCATCGCTGTCCGGTACGACACCACCGTGGAAGAAATCGTCGCCCTGAACCCGGGGATCAACCCGGACGCACTGCAAATCGGGCAGGTCCTGCTCATCCCGCCCGCCCGTCCCACTCCCACCCCCTCTCCCATCCCGGGGACGGTCACGCCGACCCCGACGCCGGGCGACTACATCATCCACGTCGTTGCGCCGGGGGAGACGCTCATCTCCATCGCGCAGAAATACAGCGTCACCGTCTCCCTCATCCGGGCGGCGAATCCGGAGATTCCCGCGGGCTCGGACGTCATCCGCGTCAACCAGCCGCTGATTATCCCGTTGGGGACGCCCATGCCCACTCCGACGCCTACCCCCAACCCCTACGCCACGCCGACGCCCATCCCGCCCTACCCACCGCCGCCCCTCCTCTATCCGCCGGACGGGGCCGTCTTCGGCGGGCCGGAGGCCGTCATCGTCCTCCAGTGGGCCTCCGTCGCCGTCCTGCGCCCCAACGAGTGGTACGAAGTGCGCATCGTGCGCCCGGGCATGCCCATTGTCCGGGTGCGGACCCGGACGACGGCCTACCGGCTCCCTGCCGACTTCTTCCCGCCCCCAGGCTCGCAGGCGCGGGAATTCCAGTGGGAGGTCCGGGTGGTGCGGGAGACCCAGAATGGTGCTTTCACCACCGCGTCGGATGAGGGGATGACCCGCCGCTTCCTCTGGCTGGAATCACCGCCGACATCGGTGCCCCCGCCAGCCCCGTAACGGGAGGTCTCCTATGCCCAACGGCTACTGGGGAAAACTGCTCTTCGTCAACCTCTCCACCGGCGAGACGGCCGTGGAGACGCCCCCCGAGGAGGTCTATCGCCGCTACCTGGGCGGATATGGCCTGGGGGTCTGGGCCCTCTACGAACGGATCCCGCCCGGCGCCGACCCGCTGGGGCCGGAGAACGTCATCGGCTTCCTGCCGGGGCTTCTTACCGGGAGCGGCGCGCTTTTCGGCGGACGCTTCATGGTCTGCGCCCGCTCCCCCCTCACCGGCGCCTGGGGGGATTCCAACTGCGGGGGCAATTTCGGCCCCGCGCTGCGGGGGACCGGCTACGACGGCGTCTTCGTGACCGGCCGGGCGGAGCGGCCCGTCTACCTCTACATAGACGGCGAGCGGGCCGAAATCCGGGACGCGACCGACCTCTGGGGCCGGGATACCCGCGAGACGGAGGAGGCCCTCCGCGCCGTCCATGGCCGGGATGTGCGCGTCGCCTGCATCGGCCCGGCCGGGGAGAAACGGTCGCTCATCGCGGCCATCATCAACGACGACGGACGGGCCGCCGCGCGCGGTGGCCTGGCCGCCGTCATGGGGGCCAAGAACCTCAAAGCCATCGCCGTGCGGGGGAAGGCCCGCCCCCCACTGGCCGACCCCGAGGGCTTCCGGCGCGTCACCGATGAGTACCGGCGACTCTTTCGCCGCAAGCCCTCACGCTGGGCCTCCGGCATCTCCGGCTTCCTCCTGCGCATCCTGCCCATCATGCGCCGTCTGCGGGCCCGGCCCAGCAGTGGCCCGACATCCATCATCATAGACACCTACCGCCTCTACGGGACTGCCGCCGGGACGGCCGCGCTGGTGGAACTGGGGGATACGCCGGTGCGCAACTGGACCGGCATCGGCTACCGGGACTTTCCGCTCTCCCGGGCCGCCCGTCTGAGCGACGAGGCGGTCATCCGGCCTAAGATTCGGGGGTACGGTTGCTCCTTCTGCCCGGTGGCCTGCGGCGGCATCGTCCGCCTGCCCGACGGCGATACCGACCACAAGCCGGAATACGAGACGCTGGCGGCCTTCGGCCCGCTCCTCCTGAACGACGACCTGGAGGCGGTGATGCGCTGCAACCGCATCTGCAACCGGGCCGGGCTGGATACGATTTCCACCGGCGTCGCCGTCGCGTTCGCGATAGAGTGCCGGGAGCGGGGGTGGCTACCGCCGGAACTGGCGGAGGAGTTGCCGCTGGCGTGGGGCAACGGCGAGGCCATCGTGGAACTGACGGCGCGCATCGCCCGCCGGGAGCCGGGCCTGGGGGACTGGCTGGCGGACGGTGTCCGGCGGGCGGCGGAGCGGCTGGGGCCGGAGGCGCAGGAGGCGGCGGTCCACGCCGGGGGGCAGGAACTCCCCATGCACCGGGGCCTCTACGAGCCGGGGGTGGCGCTGGGCTACGCGGTAGACCCGGCCCCCGGTCGCCATACCGCCACCCTGGCCGGGACGGTGGAACTGCCGCCGTTTATGCCGTACTTCGCGCTGGAGGGGGTCAAACCCGGCGCCCGCTACGACTACGAGACGAAGGGGCGGGTGATGGCGATCGGGATGGCCGTCCTGCGGGCCTACGATAGTCTGGGGTTCTGCCAGTTCGCGCTCTACATGGGCGAGCCGCCGTTCCTGGCCTGGCTGAACGCCGCCACCGGCTGGGGGATGACGGAGCGGGAATTCCTGGAGGCCGGGAAGGCCATCCAGCGGCTGCGCCATGCCTTCAACGAACGGCATGGGCTTCCGCGCCAGTTCCCCTTGCCCGCGCGGGAGCGGGGCGACCCGCCGCAGGAAGTGGGGCCGCTGGCGGGGATCACACTGGATATGGAGGCGATGATCCGGGCGTACTTTGCCTGCTGGTCAACGTAGCGCGCGGTTCATCCGGCGCGGCAGGGGGCGGGCGGTGGAGAGCCACC
>JACIWQ010000219.1 GCA_014360895.1 Thermoflexales bacterium
TTCGGGCCGCCGCAAAATCCTGTGCGGTTACCCGCCAAAACCGCGATGGGCTAAAAATTCTTGCGCCCTCTGCGTTCTTTGCGGCTATTACCGGCCCGCAACCACCGCCGTAAACGAGGCCAGAAACCAGTGGATCAGGAACGGATAGAGGAATGAGCGGGTCCGCCAGGCGATGTAGCCGAAGGCGGCCCCGCCGAAGATGCAACTGAGCGTCTCCAGTTCCGGCTTCCCGATGTGGGCCAGGGTGAAGGGGACGGCCTGCAAGAGCAGCGCCAGCGGCCCGCAGGCCCGGTAGAGGGCGAAGAGGAGAAACCCCCGGAAGAAAAACTCCCACCCCAATAACTCCACCCCGTCCGCCAGCCAGAAGAGGGGGCCGGACGCGGCGGCCCCGTAGTACGCCCGAAACGCCGGGGTCCGGGCGACGACGGCCATCACTGCGGCCAGTCCCGCGCAGGCTCCCAGCGTCCACGTTAGCCCTGCCCGCCAGTCCCCCAACTGGACCCCGTAGCGGGCGGGGGACTCCCGGAAGGCCAGCAGGATGATGCCCAGGGGCACTACCAGATAGAGCAGGGTGCGGGTCAGCAGTCGGTCTCCCCAGAGGACGTGGTAACTATCCACCACCAGGAGGAGGGTGCTGGCGACGACGGCCACGGCGGCCCGCCAGGCCGCCCCAGCGGGTGGGGATAGGGGTTCCTCTACCATTAGGCTCAAAAAACGCAAAGAACGTGCCAGGCACATCTGAAGTGCCTGGCACGTTCCCGACTATCCGCGTCCGCTCAGCCCCGCCGCCCCGAGCGCCGCCGCTGTCGGCGCGCCGGTCTGCGGGTCCCAACCGTATTCCGCGTAGGCCCCCGCCAGCAGGACCTCCAGGTTGGGGACGACCCCCGCTGCCCCGCCCGAATCCAGGGGCTCCAGCAGCGGCGCGGGGAGCCGGTCGTCGGCGCGGGTGAGCCCCCGGCGCATGTTCAAAACCCGCTTCAGGGTGACGATGCGCTTGCCGGCCTCCAGCAGGTCCTCCGGGGCCAGGTCCCAGCCGGTGGCCGCGCTCAGCGCCGCCCGCACCCGCTCCACGCCGGGGTTCTGGAACTGGCAGAGAATCATCGCGTTGTAGAGGTTGCGCCAGGCCTGCTGGCGGGCCGCGATGCGCCCCTTCTCCTCGGTCATCTCAAAGCGGTCTCCGGGGAGGATGCCCAGTTCCACCGCCGGGCCCTGCCCGGTGTCCACACCGTACATGTCCCCCTCCATGTGGCAGGCGCCGCGCGGGGAGAGGGCGTAGGTGACGGCCATGCCCACGAAGGCGCGCGGGTCGTGCATGGGCACCTCCAGCCGGTTGACGACGACGGCCCGCTCCGGAACGCCGAAGCGCTCCGCCAGCGCCGCGCTCCCCTCCGCCAGGACGTCCCCGAAGCCCTCCCGGCGGGCCATCATCGCGATGAGCCGGTGGACCGTCTCCGCGTCGCCGAAGCGCAGTTCCACACCGCCGGTATCGGCGGGGGTGATTATCCCCTCCTCAAACAGTTCGCAGGCCAGGGCAATGGTACATCCGGTGCTGATGGTATCCAGCCCGTAGACGTTACAGAGGTGCCCGGCGTAGATGACGGCCTCCAGGTCGGCAATCATCACCATCGTCCCCAGCGCGCCGATGGTCTCGTATTCGGGGCCGTCCACCTTCTCCAGGCCGTAGCGAGGGGCGCGGGTCTCCCGGCCGCAGGCGATGGGGCAGCGGTAGCAGGCCATCTGGCGGTTCAGGTACTCATTGGTCAGGAGGACACCGGAGAGGTTTCCGGCCTCCTCCCATTCTCCCACCCGCCAGTTGCGGATGGGGAGGTCGCCGAACATAAGCGCCATGTCCACATACCCCGCCGTCCCCGCCAGCCGGAGGGCCTCCGCGGCCATATCTTCGGAGACGGCGGCGTTGACCTCCCGGACGACGGCCTTGAAGCCCTCCGGGTCGGCCAGGGGGACGGAGGCGGTGCCCCGCAGGGCGACGGCCTTGAGGTTTTTGGCGCCCATCACGGCGCCCATCCCGGTCCGTCCGGCGGCGCGGCCGTGGTCGTTCATCACTGCCGCCATCTTCACCTGCCGCTCCCCGGCGGGGCCGATGCAGAGGACGCGCGCCTTCGGCTCGTCCAGGAGTTCCCGGACCCGCTCCTGGGTGGTGTAGGAATCCAGGCCCCAGAGGTCGGCCGCGTCGTGCAGGCGGGCCTGGCCCTCCACGACGGAGAGCCAGACGGGGCGGTCGGCCCGCCCGGTGACGATGATGCCGTCGTACCCGGCGAAGCGGAGTTCCGGCCCCACGAAGCCGCCGGTGTTGGATTCCCCCCAGATGCGGGTGAGGGGAGAGAGCGCACAGACGCTCAGCCGTCCCGCCGAGGGCATGGCGGTGCCCACCAGGGGGCCGGTCATGAAGATGAGGGGGTTCTCCGGGCCGAGGGGGTCCGTCTGGGGGCCGACCATATCCAGCAGGTAGCGGGCGGCCAGGCCGCTCCCGCCGACGAAGAGCCGGGCGTACTCTTCGTTCAGCGGCTCCTCCCAGATTCGGCCTCCGGAGAGGTCCACGCGCAGGATTCTGCCCATGTAACCGTTCATGTTGCCTCCTTAAAGCCGACTCAAGGGCCACGCCGGGGTCGCTTCGCTCCGCTCCCGATGACATCGCTCGCCCGAGGCGTCGCCCTTACTTGGGCCTTTGGCCAGGTGCTTCACTCCGTTCGCAGGTTGCTTCACTCCGTTCGCAGGTTGCTTCACTCCGTTCGCAACAAGGTCGGCCTGCGCCGACTCTTGAAAGCCCGGTCGGCGAAGGCCGGCAGCCGGCGCGAAGCGCCCCGAACAGTTGGGGCCGGGTCATCCTCACCCCTCCCCCGGCCCTTCGGGCCACCCCCTCCCCTCTCCTGACCTCCGGTCAGGAGAG
>JACIWQ010000022.1 GCA_014360895.1 Thermoflexales bacterium
CCCAGTTCCGCCAGGGCAAATGCCACCGTGTTGGAGAGGGCGTGGAAAACCGTCACAAAGAACAGGCTGCGGCCGGTATTCCGATATAGCCAGGTGTAGATAACCGTCAGGGAGAGGCTGAAGAGGATTTCCCCATACCACGGCAGGCCGGACATCGGCGACGAGGGGTCCAGCATCAGCGGGAGATGCCATAAACTCCACAGGAATCCCATGATGAAGATAGTAGCCAGGTCCGTGTACTTCTCCTGCAGGCGCGGCAGCGCGAACCCTCGCCAGCCAATCTCCTCCCAGACGTTGGAGAGCAACATCGTGATGAAAACGGGCAACAGGCTCCACCAGGCGAACCCCCCGATTTCGGGAAACGGCTGTCCGAAAAGAGCTCCAATACCCAGCGCGATGCCAGCTACCCCGAACCAGAAGAGAAAGACCAACACGTACCAGCCAGGAGAGGCCCGCAGTCGGAAGAGGGGGCCGAAGAGGTTGCGGATGCCGTCCTTTTCCCGAAGGGCCAAAGTGACCACGACCGCCGCCAGGGTCGGCCCCACGCCGCCCAGAAGGCTAAAGAGCGGGTTGGTAAAGGGGAACAGGCCGCGCGCAGATAACGCCTGCGGCACCCATCCCAGCCAGGAAAACAGGAAGGCCAGGACGTAGAACGCGATGACGGGGTGGCGCCGGATGACATTGGGGTTATCCATATCTGCTCCTCAAGATGAAGTTTATTCTGTGGCGACACTCTCCGCCGCCCGCATCGCGAAAATCGCCCCCATCATCTCCGAGACCAGTTGCTGGTCGGTGAAGTGGCGCAGGGTGACGGCTTTGGACGGGCAGGTCCCGGTGCAGGTGCCGCACCCCTTGCAGAGGGCCTCAATGACGTGCGCCACCCGCTTGTCGGGCAGGTACTCTATCGCCGCGTACGGGCAGGTCGGGATGCACTGGCCGCAGCCGGTGCACATCAGTTCGTCCACGACGGCCACCGAGGGCTGAATCTCCACCTCCCCCTGCCCGATGAGGGACATCACCCGCGCCGCCGCCGCCGACGCCTGGGCGACGGAGTCGGGGATGTCCCGCGGGCCCTGGCAGCACCCGGCGATGAAGACGCCGTCGGTCATCGTCGCCACGGGGTCCAGTTTGGGATGTTTCTCCCGGAACCAACCGTCGGCGTCGGTGCTGATGCCGAAGATGCGGGCCACCTCGCGGCTATCGCGCCGGGGCTCCAGCCCCACCGCCAGGACCACCATGTCTACCGCCATCCGCCGCTGTTTGCCGATGAGGGTGTCTTCGTACTGGACGACCAACTGCCCCTCCTCCTCCGGGCCCCGAACCGCGTCGGTCACCTGGGCGACCTTGCCCCGAATGAAGCGGATGCCCTCGTCCAGCATGCGGTGGTAGAACTCCTCGTACATCTTGCCCGGCGCGCGGATGTCAATGTAGAAGTTGTAGACCTCGGCGCCGGTCTTGTGGTGGATGAGGTGGGCCAGTTTGATGCTGTACATGCAGCAGACGCGGGAGCAGTATTCGTGGTAGTTCCGGTCGCGGCTCCCGACGCAGTGGATGATGGCGACCCGCCGGGGGACGGTCTCGCCGTCCCGCAGGACGACGCGCCCGCCGGTGGGGCCGGCGCCGCTGAGCATCCGCTCTATCTCCATCGCGGTGAAGACGTTGGGGAAGCGGCCGTAGCCGAACTGGGGGATGCGCCGGGCGTCAAAGGGGTCGTAGCCCGTCGCCAGGATGATGTTGCCCACCTGGACTTCCAGGATGGTGTCCTGCTGGTTGTAGTCAATCGCGCCCGTGGGGCAGACCTTCTCGCAGAGGCGGCAGCGGCCTTTGGTGAACCAAAGGCAGTTGGCCCGGTCAATGACGGGGACGGGCGGCACCGCCTGGGCGAAGGGCCGGTAGACCGCCTTGCGGTAGCCCAGCCCGGCCTCGTAGACGGTGTCCACCACCTTCGTGGGGCACTTCTCCTGGCAGAGGCCGCAGCCGGTGCACTTCTCCTCGTCCACCGACCGGGCCCGCTTGCGAATGCGGACGGTGAAGTTGCCCACGTAGCCGGAGACCGCCTCCACTTCGCTGTAGGTCAGCAGGGTGATGTTGGGATGCCGACCGGCATCCATCATCTTGGGGCCCAGGATTCAGGCGCTACAGTCCAGGGTGGGGAAGGTCTCGTCCAGTTGGGCCATTCGCCCGCCGATGGAGGGCTCCCGCTCCACCAGGTAGACGAGGTATCCGGCGTTGGCCAGTTCCAGGGCGGCCTGGATGCCGGCGATGCCCCCGCCGACGACGAGGGTGGCGGGGTTGATGCGGACCCGGGAGGCGAAGAGGGGCTGGTGGTGCCGCACCCGCATGACGGCCGCTTCCACCAGGGCTTTGGCCTTCTCGGTGGCGACGGCAGGGTCGTCGTGGACCCAGGAGCACTGCTCCCGGATGTTGGCCTGCTCAAAGAAGTAGGGGTTCAGCCCGGCCCCGGCGACGGCCCGCTGGAAGGTGGGCTCGTGCATCCGGGGGGTACAGGCCGCCACCACCACCCGGTCCAGGCCCAGTTCCCGGATGTCCTTCTGGATCAGTTCTTGGCCCAGGCTGGAGCACATAAAGCGGTAGTCGCGGGCGACGGCGACGTCGGGCAGGGAGGCGGCCCAGCGGGCCACCTCCGCCACGTCCACCACCCCGGCGATGTTGGACCCGCAGTGGCAGATGTAGACGCCGATTTTCATAGGCACCCCCGAGCGTGAAAAGTGATGCGTGAAAAGTGAAGCGTGAAAAGTGAAAAGTGAAACGTGATGCGTGATGCGTGATGCGTGTTCCGTACTCCGTCCGTTGGGGCCGGCCCCTCCCGGCGTCGGCGCGGGATTGCCGCCCCCTCCCCCTCCGCCTCCCGGCGTCGGCGTCGGCTGCCCCGGCCGGGGAGTGGGAGGAGGTTGGGAGGGTACTGGTCGCCTTTGGTCGCCGCAGGAGGTGTCGGGTTGACAAATATAGCCTTCCTGGGCATTAGCAAAATTGCATTTATAACCAGCAGAACAGCAAGTTCCTGGCGTACACTCCATCCGGACCGCCTTTATCCTTTTAGCCAGAAAAAAATAACCAACCAGTAAGAGAGGAAAAATTAATCCCAAAACAACCAGTCGTCTCATTAAATTCTAAGATAACCAAAACACCAGAAAATTTCAAGAGGATTTAGCGAAGATTAAGCAGATAATCTCCAACAAGCGTTTGCAGTTGACCATCAAGAATATCCAGCATCTGCCTTTTTACCCTGTCAGGACAATTAGAGTCTTTGACCACTTCCCTTTCCCAAAAATTGTAATCAAACGCCACCACAAAAAGAGGTTCTCGGTTTTGCCAGCGCTCGCGGACTTCAGGATTGACAGTAAACCAATATCCACCAATCTCTATTTTTTCCGGCAGGTCATTCGGATAGGTTTTAATGGGTGGTGCAGTTTGGAAAAATTGGTCAACAAAAATTTCCCGGGCTTCTCCCAAAAATACGTTTAACATTCCTTCAAGATTATCGTAATTTTTATGATAATAAGCCACCCCAATCACCAATCGGTCCTTTCCGCAGGAAAAAACAGTATGCGAGGCAGCACGAGGACCAAGATCAATTTTGGTTTGATAGCCGCCGACATTGGCCCCATATTGGGCAGTGATGTGATAAAGAAATTCCGGGGAAAACCAATTCTCACTGATCATTCTTTGCCAAAGTTTCAAAAACGTTTCATAAAGTTGTGGTGCTTGCGAATGGGCCAGGATAAAATAAGCCTGCTTTCCCTCTTCACCTCGCCGGTCAACAAATACAGAAACAGTTTCCGTATGATAGACCGCATAAGTCTCGGTCTCTTGGACGCTTATTCGCTCGCTTGGTTTTCCCTCCCGAAGATAAGAAACCAGGGCCGCCACGTCTTCCGGATCAAGACTATAAAGGTTTTCCAAAGTTTCCCACCCACTATAATTTTCTTCACAGCGGCCTGTCAGGGCAGAAAGCATTGTCGCCGTTTGCAGCCTTTGATCACCAACGACCACAAACTCCCCATCCTTACCTCCAAGCCATTGCCAGCTTCGATTTTTCAAATCATAGCGATGAATTATCCGATAACCAGAAAGAGCCACCGCTTGGCCGGAAGAGGGATCAAATACCACGTCGGTTAATTTCGGATTCCAGGGCACGCCCAAATCGTGGGCAAACCAGCGGGTTTCTCCTTCCCGATGATATAAGCGGTATCCGCGCATCTGTCCGTTGATATTTTTCCCAAAAACCAAAAGTTGGTTTTCACCAATCGGCACCACTAAATAACCATCATTGACTTGCAAACCACTGGTCAACCGGGAAAAATCTTCACCCATCACCACCGACCCGGCAGGATGGGAGGAAAGAAGGGCGGAAAGCAGTCGGCCGTCGGCGGTTTGGGGGTCTATCCCATAAGGGCCAAAAAAGTCTTTGGGCAAAACCCAGGTGAGGTTGCGGCTTTCATCGTGAAGAAGCAGGTAGTCTTCGTACTGCCGGGCCAGTTCTTCGGCCGGAACAACCTCCCCCCCGGCGGTGAGGGGCGCCACCACCTCCACTCCAACCCCGGCGGAGAGGGCCGGCAGGGACGCCCCGGCCGCCAGGGCCCGGCAGGGGAGCGGCGCCGCCTGCGCATCCGGGCCGGTCTCCTCCACCGCCCCGACGCCCTCCGGCCCCAGGGTAACCCGCACCGCCTCCCCGACGCCCGAGGGCGGGCGAACCCGCTCCCACCTCTCCCCCTCCCGCAGCCAGAGGCCCCCCTCGGCCGCAACCAGCCACGGCCTCCGCGGGTCGTCGGGCCCAAAGCCCAGCAGAAGACCGTCGCGCCCGGCCAGGGTCAGGAAGGCCGATTCGGCCTGACCCCACCGGAGGGAGGCAACCCGCCCGTCCTCCTTCCGCAGGGGGACCCGGACCAGCCAGAGCCGGGAGGGGTCGTCCGGGAGGGTGCCCAGGAGGAGGGCGGAGGGCCCAACGGTGGGGAGGCGGGGCTCGCCGGAGGGGGCGAGGAAGAGGCAGAGGTCCACGGGTTGGTCCGGGATGGGGAGGGCGCCGGCCCGGAGCCCGTGCTCCAGCCATTGGGTCGGGGTGCTCCCAGCGGGGGGCGCGGGCGTCGGCGTGGGGGTGGGAGCGGCCGCCGGCCCGCACCCCGCCACCCCGCAGACCAGCAGGGCCAGGAGAAGGGAAACCACGGATTTCACGGATTGCACGGATTTCATGTTGGTTTGTTTCTTTCCGTCTTCGTGGTTTCTAAAATTGGTTTGATTCTTCGTGCCTTTGTGTCTTCGTGGTTTCTAAAAATTGGTTTGATTCTTCGTGCCTTTGTGTCTTCGTGGTTACCCAAAATCCGCGTTCATCCGCGTCCTGCCACCAATGGCTCGGGCATGGGGAGGCCCGTCTTCTCCCGGCGGGGCCGGCGCTCCACCGGCTCCTCCTCCGGCGGCGGGTTGCGCCACTTCTCCAGCACCCGCTCCGCGGAGACAATCTCCTGCCCGAAGCCCAGCCGCTCTGGCTCTATCCCGAAGGCCAGGCCCATCATCTGGGTGAAGTAGAGAATGGGGATGCGAAAGTCGCTACCGAAGTAGGAGTTGACCTGGCCCTGATAGGCGTCCAGGTTCAGTTGGCACATCGGGCAGGCCACCACCAGCGCGTCCACCTCCAGCCGGGCCGCGTTGGAGAGGAGGTAGTAAATCATCCCGTAGGCGGTGTCGGCGTCCAGTTGGGTCATGTGGCCGCCGCAGCAGTTGGCCCGCAGGGTGTAGTCCACCACCGTCGCGCCCAGGGCCTGCAGCAGCTGCTCCATGCGGGTGGGGTACTCCGGGTCGTCGTGGCCCGCGGGGCGGACGGTGACGCAGCCGTAGTAGGCGGCCAGGCGCAGGCCCCGCAGGGGCTTCCGGACGTGCGCGGCGATCTCCTCCGGGGTGAAGTCCTCCACCATCACCTCCAGCGCGTGGCGGGAGCGGACCCGGCCCGGCTCGTAGTGGAGGTGGCCCGCCGCCAGCGCCTCGTTGACCGCCCGCGCCAGTTCGGGGTAGAGGGCCATATTCTTGTCGGTTTTGTACATATTGTAGTAGCAGGCGGAGCAGGGAGCCACCACCTGGTCCAGGTCGGGCGGGATGAGGGCCAGGTTGCGGGCGACCAGCGCGTAGGCGGGGAGGAGTTCCAGGGAGAAGTACTCGGTGGCGCCGCAGCAGTTCCAGTCGTCAATCTCCACCAGTTCTACGCCCAGGACCTGCGCCACGGCCCGGAAGGACTCGTCGTAGGCGGCGGCGTTGCGCTCCAGAGAACAGCCGGGGTAGTAGGCGTACCGTCTCACCATGCACCTCCCAGTTCTTTGGCCCGGCGGAGGATGGCCCGCAGTTGGCGGATGCCCTGAATCCGTTTCGGGGTGAAGGACATCCGGCCCCGGGTCACCATGCTCAGCATCAGGGGGGACATGCGGATGCTCTGGATGGGGTGATGGCGCAGATAGTGCCCGGTCGCCAGGCCCAGTTCAAAACTGCGGCCGTAGGTCTCCACCTGCCCCACGAAGGTCTCGGAGAAGCCGGTGATGGAGGCAGTGTAGTACCCGGCCTGGATGGCCAGCCGCTTCAGGCGGTACATGATGTCCGTGATGGGGATTTCCTGGGGGCAGCGGACCGTGCAGTAGTAGCAGGAGACGCAGAACCAGAAGGTGTTGCTCTTGAGGACTTCCTCCCGCATCCCGGCCAGAATCATCGCGAAGAGTTCGCGCGGCGTGTGGTCCATCGCGAACCCGGAGGGGCACGACCCGCCGCAGGTGCCGCACTGGATGCAGGACTTCAGCCGTTCCCCGCCGGGGAAGGCGATGACCTCTTCCAGAAAGGGGTTGGCAGAGGCTTCTTCGGGCATAGAGGCCTCCTACATAAGCGTTTTCAACATCGGCACCAGTTTATACTTCCGCTGGTGCTTCTCCAGCAGGGATCGGAGATAGGCATCCCATTGGGTTTGCCGGCCGGCGTCCAGGAGGATATCGCGCCCGCGCCGGAGCCACCGGATGGCGACGTCGTACTCCCCGGCCTTTCCGGCATCCATAATCTCTTCGGCCCGCCGGCGACACTTCCCGAAGGCCCAGTCCGGGAACTCGCCCTTCACGGCCTCTATCACCCTGTCCACGTTCACCTCCCAGGGGTGCTGGTCGGCCAGGGCGATGGCCTCCCGGTACATCCGCTCGTAGAGGTAGATGTCCACCGCTCCCTGAGGGTCGGTGCTGGAAGCGACGATCTGGAGCGCTTCGGCCTGTCGGGACGGCCACTCTTTCCCCAGATGCTCTCGGAGCCAGCGGTAGTTCTCCAGGCGGGTGCGGTCCCGAAACGCCTGCCAGGCGGCCTGGAGGGCCAGGTCGGTCCGGCCATGGGCCCAGGCCTGGTCCCGGAGCCATTCGGCCAGCGCGGCCCGCCCCCGCGCCGACTGGAGCATTAAACCGTGCGCGGCCAGGTCCAGCGCTAAGTCTATCTGCTTGTGCCCGGCGAGGGCCTGGGCAACGATGTGGATTCCCTCCGGCTCGGTGAGGCACTCCCGGGCCTCTGCGAAGGCCTGGTTGCTCCGGCCCAGCCGGATCAGCATCTGCAGGTAGAGCAGGAACTGGCCCTCCGCTTCGGCCAGGTTGAGGTACTCCTCAAAGCGGCCCTGCCGCTCCAGGATGCGCAGCCGGATAAGGGCCAGGTCGTCGGCGAAATCGGGGACCTCGTCCTCCCAGGCACCCTTCTCGGTGATGTGGCCCTGGAGGACGGCTACCAGCGGAGGGTAGTCCCAGCCCTGCACGACGGCCGCCACGGCGACCTCCAGCGCCTGGCCGCCGGGCATCGTGTCGGCCCAGTCGTCCAGGCGCTCCTCCCAGTGGGCCCGCTCCGCCCGCGTCAGGTCCGCCGACAGCAGGGCCTCCGCCCAGAACTGTCCGAATTCATTCAGGTCTTCGTCCCAGTCGGGCTCCCACTCCTCCAGCAGGTCCTGGTCCAGGCGTCGGCATCCCTCCAACCAGGCGATGGTCGCCGCCTCCAGGACGGCCAGCGCGCTCCGGGCGTCCCCAGCATCCAGGAGTTCCCGAACCCGTTCCATCGCGGGCCGCAGAACCTCGCCCAGGGCAATGTCCCCTTCGTAATAGTCTCCGTAATACATTTCGTAGAGTCCTTGCCCTTTGGCCCGCAGGTCGGCCCGAATCTGTCGCTGCAGCGCAGCCAGGTCCACCGACGGGGGCGGAGCGGGAGTGGGAGAGAGAGCAACGGCCGCCGGGGGCGGCGTCGGCGCGCCGACGAAATCCTCTACGTCCTCCACGATTTCGGGATGGATGCGGGCCAGGGTCCGGACCAGTTCCACCAACTGCTCCCGGCTCAGGCCGGAGAGGAGATCGGCCAGAGGTGAGCGTTTTTCTATCTCTTCAGGACGGTGGATCAAGTAGAGAAGGGTGGCGATGATGTGCTTGCAGTCGCCACCCCAGTCGTATGGGCAGGTGCACTCCGCACTCTCAATTTCGCCGTCCGGGGTGAATTCCACGGTGACCTGGTATGGTTCGTACTGGCTCCCTTCCACCTCAGCGGTGAGGACGCCATCCCGCCAGACGGCGCGGAGAACGGCGCCGCCGGAAAAGTAGTCCCACCCTCGCTCCCAGGACTGGGGAGTGGCGCGCTTTCGGATCCGGTCTTCGGTCAGGCGAGGCAGATCGGTCATTCCGCCTCCGTTATCTCAAAATCCACAACGTTTTCACCGACCTTCCTGCGTCACCGGCCCCGGCCAACCCTACGCGAAGAGGTACCGCTCCACCTCCGCCAGCCGCTCCACGCCCTTCACCTCGTAGGGCAGAAGCGGCAGTTCCACCAGCGTCAGGTGGCCGTCCAGTTCCTCCCGCAACTGCCGGAGGTAGCGCTGTTGCATCTCCCACCGCTGCCGGTGAAACTCACAGTCCGGCTCCCGGATGACGTCGTTGACGATGAGGTAGCGGACGGTCAGGCCATGCCGGCGGAGGTCTCGTATCACCCGGCGGCTCTGGTAGACTCCCAGCGCCTCCGGAATGGTGACCATGATGAACTCCACGTTCTCCGGGTCGGTGAAGAAGCGGATGGTCTGCTCGGAGAGTTGTTTCCAACTCTCTATGATTTCCAGGAACGGGGTGCGGGAGAGTTTAAAGGTGTCCCGGACCTCCAGGTAGACTTTTGGGGCCACCCGCAGGTGCTCCAGGAAGCGCTGGGGCAGGCCCAGGAGACGGAGGGTATCTCCGGCCGGCGCCGTATCCCAGACAATCAGGTCGTAGCGGCGGTCGCGGATGCGCTCCAGGATGTAATCCAGCATGAACTCCTCCTGGATGCCCGGCGCCATCGCCACGTAGTCCACCACTTCATCATACGGCAGGTCCACCAGCGCGGAGGCGGCCGCGTACACCTCCGGCCCGAATTTCTCCTTCCAGCGGCGCATCACCTCGTCCGGGTCAATCTCCAGGCCGTAGAGGTTCTCCACGCCGGGGATGGGCCGCTCCATGGGGCCGATTTCGGTCTCAAAGATGTCCGAAAGGGACGGGGTGAGGTCGCTGGAGATGATGAGGGTGCGCAGGCCGCGACGGGCAAAGTGGAGGGCCGTCGCGGCGGAGGAGGTGGTCTTGCCCACCCCACCTTTGCCGCCGAACATCAGGACTCGTCGGGGGGCAGAATCCAGAGACGCCAGGGTCACTGTTTCACACTCCGGTAGGCGTGGCGGATGCCGCCGTCCTCCCGCTGGCGCAGCGCCTCCGCCAGTTGGGGGGTCATCGCCGCGCCGAAGCGGTACTGGAACGGCCACATGGTGCGGGAATGGAAAATCCCCACCCGGTCGCCGTCTTTGAGCACCACGTCCAGGCCGGCGTCCAGGCCGGTGAAGGCCGCCAGCGCGCCGCTGACAAACACGATGCCCCGCTCCTCCGATGGGATGCCCAGGTGCTTCAGCAGGTCCTCCAGGGTCGTCCCTTCGGGCATGGCGAGGCTCAGATGGGCATACGCACCCCGGTCTTCGGCGCCGCCGTAGCGGGCCAGCGGACCGTAGAGCCAGACGTCCAGATGAATGGGAGGCATGGGAGTTCTCCTTTGTGCGGATTGCGTATTCCGGATTGCGTATTCCGTATTTCGTCAGGTTTCCTCGCTCAGGACGACGACAGTGACGCCGTCGCCACCCTCCCCCTCCTCGCCGGAGCGGTAGGAGCGGACCAGGGGGTGGCGACGGAGGAAGTCCCGCACCGCCTGGCGCAGGGCGCCGGTCCCTTTGCCGTGGACGATGTGGGCCCAGGGAAGGCCCGCCAGTGCCGCCGCGTCCAGGTAACGGTCCAGGCTCTCCAGCGCCTCCTCCACCGTCTGGCCGCGCAGGTCCAGGCGGAGGGGGACGGAGGGGGGCGCGTAGCGGACGCCCGCCGGTTCCACCGTCTGCTGGGGCGGGGCGCGCCGCTCCAGTTCCCGCGCCGGAACCCGTACCCGCATGGACCCCACCTGCACTTCCGCCTCGTCCTCCGCCAGGGCCCGCAACTCCCCCACGGCCCGCAATGACTTCACCCAGACGGTATCCCCGGGCCGGAGGGGGCCGGCGGGGAGCAGGGGCTCCGGTACGGGGAAGGATTCGGCCACTTCCGCTGCCAGGCGGTCCAGTTCGGCTTCTGCTTCGGTAACTGGCGGGATAGCGCCAGATGGGTCCTGCGCGACCGGTGCCAATGGAATCCTGCGCCACTGCTGGCGCAGGGCGCGGAACTCTTCCCGCAGTCGCTCCAGTTCTTCCTGCGCCTCCCGACGGGCCTCCTCCAGGATGGCGGCCCGTTCTTCGTCTATACGGGCCAGACGGCGGCGGAGTTCCTCGGTCAGGCGCTGCGCCTCGGCGCGGGCGGCGTAGGCCTCATCCCGGGCGCGCGCCGCCTCCAGCCGCAACCGGTGCAGGTCCGCCAGCAGATGCTCCGTCTGGCGCTCCTGGGGGGAGAGGAGCGCTTCGGCCCGGCGGACAATCTCCTCGTCCAGGCCCAGCCGTCGGGCGATGGCCAGCGCGTTGGAGCGGCCCGGGATGCCGATGGTCAGACGGTAGGTAGGCCGCAGCGTCTCGGGGTCAAACTCCACGCAGGCGTTGCAGACGCCCGGGGTCAGTTGCGCGTACGCCTTCAGTTCCGGGTAGTGGGTGGCGACGAAGGTCACCGCGCCCCGTTGCCGGAAGGTCTCCAGGAGCGCCCGGGCCAGGGCCGAGCCCTCCGCCGGGTCCGTCCCGGCGCCCAGTTCGTCCAGCAGGACCAGCGAATGCTCATCGGCCCGATGGATGAAGGAAAGGATGTTGGTCAGGTGGGCGGAGAAGGTGGAGAGGGATTGCTCTATGGACTGTTCGTCGCCGATGTCGGCGTAGACGGCGGCGAAGACGGGGAGGGCGGAGTTCTCGTCGGCGGGGATGTGCAGGCCGGACTGGGCCATGAGCGCCAGCAGTCCCACGGTCTTCAGCGTGACCGTCTTGCCGCCGGTGTTGGGGCCGGTGATGACCAGGACGTGGGTATCGCCGTCCAGGATGACGTCTATGGGGACGACGGTGGCCGGGTCCAGGAGGGGGTGGCGGGCGCGGAGGAGGCGGAGGCGGCACTCCGCTTCGCTCCGTGCCGCACCTCGGACGCCGTCGGTCATCATCACCGGCTCTACGGCGTCCAGTTCGTCGGCGTAGCGAGCTTTGGCGAAGGCCAGGTCCAGGTCCGCCAGCGCGTCCACCGTCTCCAGAATCTCGGCGCCGCGCGCGGCGACGCGGGCGGAGAGGTCGGCCAGGATGCGCCGGATTTCCTGCTCTTCTGCGGCCTGGAGTTCCCGCCAGGTGTTGCCCAGTTCCACCACGGAGAGGGGTTCAATGAAGAGGGTCGCGCCGGAGGCGGAGCGGTCGTGGACGATGCCCCGGATGCGGCCCTTGAAGTCGGCCTTGAGGGGGACGACGTAGCGGCCCTCCCGCATGGTGATGATGGGCTCCTGGAGGAAGGGAGCGGTCTCCGGGGAGGAGATGATGCGCTGCAGGCGGGTGATGAGCCGGTCGTGGGCGGCGCGCAGGTCGCTGCGGATGCGGGCCAGGGTGGGGGATGCGTCGTCCCGAATCTCCCCGCGCTCGTCCAGGACGCGCTCTATGGCCTCCACCAGTTCGGGGCAGGGCTCCAGGCGGGCAGCGATAGCGGCCAGGCGGGGGAAGTGGGCCTCCTGCCGGGCGACGGTCTGGCGGAGCCGCCGGGCGGCCTGGAGGGTCTGGGCGATGTCCTGCAGGTCGGGCGGGGTCAGGACGGCCTCCCGCCGGGCGGCCTCCACCAGTGGGCGGACGTCCCGCGCGCCGCCCAGGTCGGCCTGGGGATGGAGGGAGAGGAAGCGGCGGGCCTCGGTGGTGGTCGCCAGCCGCTCCCGGATGTCCGCCGGGTCGGTGCTGGGGGTCAGGGCGCGGGCCTTTTCGGCGCCGACGGAGAAGGAGGCGTGGGCGGCCAGCCGCTCCAGGATTTTGGGTAATTCCAGGGTCTGCCAGTGTTTCATGACAAGGGACGCGGATGAACGCGGACATGCGCGGATGAATTTCCACTCCACCGGCTGGGGGAAATACCCGCCTCACCGCACAGGTGGATTCATTTTGCGCTTCTACCGATTTTCCGTACAATAATAAGGCCGACTTATCAATCTGTCAAGCGGAGGGGGTCCTGATGAAAGCGCTCTGCTTCCATGAACACGGAGACCTGGACGTGCTGCGCTATGAGGACGTCCCCGACCCGCAGCCGGGGCCGGGGCAGGTGCTGGTCCGGGTGCGCGCCTGTGCGCTCAACCACCTGGACATCTGGGTGCGCCGGGGATGGCCGGGGCTGAAACTCCCGATGCCCCACTGGTGCGGGGCGGACATTGCCGGGGAAATCGCCGCCCTGGGCGAGGGCGTCTCCGGATGGGAGGTCGGGCAGCGGGTGGTGGTGGACCCCGGCGTCTCCACCGCCGAGGACGAGTACACCCGCCGGGGGGAGGATTCGGTCAGCCCGGGATATGTCATTTTCGGAGAGCAGATTCGGGGCGGGCAGGCGGAGTACGTGGCCGTACCCGCAGGCAACTTGATGGCGATACCGGAAGGGTGGGACTTTCCCCAGGCGGCGGCGCCGCTCCTGGTCTCCCTGACGGCCTGGCGGATGCTCATCCACCGGGCCCGCCTGCGCGTGGGCGAGTCGGTCCTCATCATCGGCGCCGGGGGCGGGGTCAACTCTATGGCCATTCAGATTGCCAAACTGGCCGGCGCCACCGTCTACGCCCTCACTTCCACCGAAGAGAAGATGGCCCGCGCGAAGGAACTGGGGGCCGACGTTGTCCTCAACTACCGGGAGGACCCCGACTGGCCGAAGACGCTCTACAAACTGACCGACCGGCGGGGGGTGGACGTGGTGGTGGATAATGTGGGTCGGGCGACGCTGGCCCAGAGCATGCGGGTGGTCGCCCGGGGTGGCCGCATCGTCATCGTCGGCAACACCTCCGGCCCCGAGGCCCAGATAGACATCCGCTTCATCTTCAGCAAGCAGATCAGCATCATCGGCTCCACGATGGGCAGCCACCAGGATTTTCGGGACGTGATGGCCCTCATATGGGCCGGGAAACTGAAGCCGGTGGTGGACCGGGTGATGCCGCTGGCGGAAGGGAAGCAGGCATTTGAACTGATGGAGCGGGGGGAGCAATTCGGCAAGATTGTGCTGGTGCCATAGTCGTCAGAGAGGTGACAGTCACCTGGGAGGGGACTGTCACCTCTTTAACCCACTGCCGGTCAGCATAACCACCACCGTCCCCTCCAGATGGGGCCGGAGGCGGTCCAGCGCGGCGACGGCCAGGGCGGAGGTCGGCTCCACGAAGAAGCCCTGATGGGCCAGCTGCTGCCGGGCCGCCAGCGTTTCTTCGTCCGCCACCGCCAGAAGGGCCCCACCGCTTCTGCGGACGGCCTCCAGGATGGCCCGCCCGCGCACCGGCACCGCGATCCGTACCCCCTCCGCGACCGTCTCTCCCTCCGGGACGGGCAGGGGGTCCGCCGCGCCGGCCTCCCATGCCGCCGCCAGGGGCGCACAGGCGGCCGCCTGGACCCCGAAGAGGCGCGGCATCCGTCCCCCCAGTTCGGCAAACCCCTGCGCCAGCCCCAGGAGCAAACTCCCATGCCCCACCGGAAGGACGACCGCGTCCGGGAGACGGCCCCCCAGTTGCTCCCAGATTTCGTACGCGGCGGTCTTCATCCCGGCGTGGATGAGGGGATGGTAGACGTGGCTGGCATAGACGGCGCCCGCAGCGGCGGCCTCCAGCACCGCCTGGGCAGCCTGACTGCGGGGGCCGGGCACGGCGACCAGTTCGGCCCCGTAGGCGGCAATCTGGGCTTGCTTCCCGGGGGAGGCATGGGCCGGGACGTAGATGGCGGCGCGGATGCCCGCCCGGGCCGCGTAGGCCGCCAGACTGCACCCGGCATTGCCGGAGGAATCCTCCACCACCTGCCCCACTCCTGCCGCCGCCAGCGCCGTCACCAACACCGTCGTCCCCCGGTCCTTAAAAGAGCCGGTCGGGTTGAGGAACTCGCACTTCAGGAAGACGGGCATGTCCCCCCAGCGGGCCTCCACCAGAGGCGTCATCCCCTCCCCCAGGGTGACCGGGGGGACGTCCGGCGGGACGGGCAGGGCATGCCGGTAGCGCCAGAGGGTGAAGTCCTCCCGGCGGATTCGGGATGGGTCCAGTACGGGCGCGTCGCGCAGGTCCAGCACCCCGCCGCAATCGCAACGGACGCGCGTGGGATCAGGGGAATACGTTTGCTGGCAACGAGAGCAGTAGAAGTCCACTTTCTCTATCCCAGGCAACAGCTCAGACGTACAGGTTGTTGAAGTAGTCTATCAGCAGGGCATCCGCCAGGGGGTCCGGGAGCAGGTCCAGAATCTCGTTGATGAGGGCCAGTTCCTCGGGGAGTTCGCCCCCCTCAATCCCCACCGTCCCCATCAACTGCCGGAAGGCCTCCTGCGGGTCGGGACTCCCCAGCGCCCAGGCTACCATTGCCCGGACGTTCTCCGTATCTATGGGCGTGGCCCGCTTCACCTCTTCCACCGCCTCCCGCAGGTCCGCCAGCAGCGCGTCCACCTGGTGCGCGTTCCCGTAGTTGACCGAGATGTGCAGACTGCGCGGGGTAACCGGAGTGGACGGCTGGGCCTGGATGTACCAGCCCCGCCGGGCCATCGCGTCCGCCAGTTGGAAGACGTTGATCTGGTCGGAGGTGAAGGAGAACAGGCACATCGCCGGTTCGCCGAGCACCCGCAGTTCCGGTATCTCGTGGATGCCCTGGATCAACCGCCGGGTCGCCTCGTGCACCGTCCGCACGATGTGGCAGAAGCCCTCTTCGCCCAGGTAGTTCAGCACCGCCCAGGCCCCGGCCATCGGCCCGCCCGACTTGCTGCTCAGCACCGTCGTGTTGACCAGGGTGTAGGCGGTCGTTTCGGCGCAGGCGAACAACTGGTAGCGGCGGATTTCCCGGTTTCGGTAGAGGACGGTGGAGGCCCCTTTGGCCGCGTAGCCGTACTTGTGCAGGTCGGCGGAGATGGAGGTGACGCCGGGCACGGCGAAGTCAAAATCGGGGACGGGATACCCCATCCGACGCAGGAAGGAGAGGTAGAACCCGCCCACGCAGGCGTCCACGTGGAAAAGCAGGCCCTTTTCCCGGGCAATTTCGGCGATTCCAGGGATGGGGTCTATCACCCCCTGCGACCAGTTGGGGGCCGAGGCGACCAGGAGAATGGTGTTGGGGGTAACGGCGGCCCGCATAGTTTCCGGCTCCACCTGGAATGTATGGGGATTGACCTCCACCACGACGGGCCGGACGCCGAGGTAGTGGGCGGCCTTGTGGAAGGAGCCGTGGGCGGTGATGGGGAGGACCATCTCTGGCTGGGCCACCTCGGGGCGGTGGGTGCGGGCCCAATCCCGCGCCGTCTTCACCGCCAGCAGGTTGCTCTCGGTCCCGCCGGTGGTGATATGGCCGACGACGTCCTCGTCGCCCCGGAGCAGGTCGGCGACCGTGCGCACCACCTCCGTCTCCAGCCGGAGCAAGCTGGGGAAGACGGTGGGGTCCAGGGCGTTCTCGGCCAGGAACATGGTGTAGGCCCGGTGGACCACTTCGCGGACCTCGTCGCCGGGGTTGTAGACGTAGGCCCAGACCCGCCCGGCTTTCCAGTCCAGGTCGCGGGCTTTGAAGCGCTCCAGTTCGGCAAAGATTTCCTCTTTGGGACGGCCCTTTTGAGGAAGGGGCATGGCTTCCTCCGGGTTGGGAAAATGCATGGCAAACTCTGGTCATACCTGTTCCTCCCGCAAAGTTTCGCTACATGTACTATACACATAGGCTATGTTACAGGGCATCTTTGCGGGAGGATGGGGGGAAAATTACCTCACCCTTTGGGCCGATTTTCAAATGATGCTCCTCTATCACCCGCTCAGGGCGGTTTTCCTCAATGAGTTGCTCTATCTCCTCCTGGTGATCCAGGTAGTAACTGATGGCATCCACGACGGCGGCCGGAGGAAGGTGAGGATAGGCTTCCAGAATTTCGTCTATCGTTTCTCCTGCCTTGTAGTGAAGCGCGATCGCGCGAACCGGAACACGAGTGCCCCGAATCACCGGTTCGCCGCCGAGGATGCCCTCTACCCGAACAATGTACGGGTGCTCCGGAGGCTCTACCTCCACAGTCTCAACAGCCTGAGGCTCCGCCAGGATGGGTTTGCTCATAGCATCTCCCCTCACATTCTCTCCAGTGGACCTCGCGTACCCCGCATTGCTCCTACCGCTGGGATCCCGCGCTTGTCTGCGTCCCTTGCGCCCTACTTTCTGGGCCGGTACTGGATGGCCTCCGCCAGATGGGCCGTCTCTATCCGGTCGCTGCCGGCCAGGTCGGCGATGGTGCGGGCCAGTTTGAGGATGCGGTGGAAGGCCCGCGCGCTCATCTGCAACTGCTGCATCGCCGCCCGCACCAGCGCCCGTCCGTTCTCATCCAGCCGGCAGTACTCCCGGACGTCCGTCGGGCCCATATCGGCGTTGCAGGTCAGCGCGGTGCCGGCGAAGCGGCGCCGCTGCATCTCCCGCGCCCGCTCCACCCGCTCCCGGATGGATGCCGACGGCTCCCCCCGCCGGTCGTCGGTCAATTTGTTGTAATCCACCCGGGGCACCTCCACGTGGATGTCTATCCGGTCCAGCAGCGGCCCCGAGATGCGCTTCTGGTAGCGGGCGATGGCCGAAGGGCTGCAGGTGCACTCCCGCACCGGGTCGCCGTAGTAGCCGCAGGGGCAGGGATTCATCGCCGCAATCAGCATAAAGCGGCTGGGGAAGACCAGCGTCCCGGTGGAACGGGCGATGGAAACAACGCCATCCTCCATCGGCTGGCGGAGCGCCTCCAGCGTGTGCGGGTTAAACTCCGGCAGTTCGTCTAGGAAGAGGACGCCCCGATGGGCCAGGGAAATTTCGCCGGGGCGGGGCCAGTGCCCGCCGCCCACCAGCCCCGGATAACTGATGGTGTGGTGGGGGGCCCGGAAGGGCCGGTGGCGGATCAGCGGCGTATCCGGCGGCAGGAGGCCCGCCACGCTGTAGATTTTGGTCACCTCCAGCGCTTCCTCCAGCGTCATCGTCGGCAGGATGGAGGGGACGGAGCGGGCCAGCAGGGTCTTCCCTGCGCCGGGCGGCCCCACCATCAGGACGTTGTGGCCCCCCGCGGCGGCCACCTCCAGCGCCCGCTTGACGTGCTCCTGGCCTTTGATGTCGGCGAAATCCGCCGCGTAGACAGGCGGAGGCAGGGCAGTCAGGTCTTCAGTGGGACGGTAGGGCGGAATACGGGCCAGGCCCTGGAGATGGGCGGCCAGTTGGGCCAGATTCTCCACCGGATAGACCTCCAGGTCGTCCACCAGCGCCGCCTCCGGCGCGTCCACCGCCGGGACGAAGAGCCGCCGCAGCCCCTCCTGACGGGCCAGCGCGGCGATGGGCAGGACCCCGGGGATGTGGCGGACGGAGCCGTCCAGCGAGAGTTCACCGATGAACAGGGAGTCCTCCACCTCTTGGGGCCAGACCTGCTCCGAGGCGACCAGGATGCCCACCGCGATGGGCAGGTCGTAGATAGGGCCCTCTTTGCGGATGTCGGCGGGGGCCAGGTTGATAGTCAGCCGGTTGCGCGGAAAGTGCAGGCCCGTGTTTTTGAGGGCGGTCCGCACCCGCTCTATGGACTCCTTAACGGCAGCGTCCGGAAGCCCAACAATCGTCAGGGAAGACATGCCATGCGAGACGTCCACTTCCACCTGGACCAGAATCCCTTCCAGGCCGATGAGCGCACAACTGGTGACTTTGGCCAGCATGTTCGTCCCGCCTCTCCGGTGGATGCAGGATAAGTTTACCACATGCAGGGGGATGGGGCAAGCGGCCGCGTTTGGATGCCGTTGGTATCTTTCCGACCATGTGGTATAATTCAAAATGAGGGCTGGGCTATGGATGTGATACAGGGAATGCTCAATCTGGTAACCGCACCTCCAGGAAACCTCTACTACCACCTGGCGCTTCTCTTCATCCTTCAGATTTTCCTGGCCGTGGGATGGGTTGAGTGGAGACGGGCCGGGAATGCCCGCCACTTCGCGGCTGCGGCTGGCATGCTGGCGACCCGCGTGGTGTTGATCGGCGTCAGCGGACTGACGGGCACCGGTTCCTTCTCGCCGACGGCCGTGCTTCCTCCGCTGGAGCGGTGGATGGACATGGTCCTGATCATCCTGGCCGCGTGGGCTTTCCTGCCCGTCCTGCGCCGGATACGCGTCGCGGGACAGGCCACACTGGCCGCCCTTCTCCTGGGGAGCGCTCTGGCCTACATTTTCCTGGCCCTCTACTGGGCACCGGCGGCCGCACAGGGCATCGTCTATAACGCCACCCGACATGCCCAGGTTTGGGAATGGGGAAGCATCCTCCTGGCCTTTCTGGCCCTCCTGGCCTTTCTCATCTGGCCTCAACCCGGAAGCGGCCTGGCCGTCGCGGCAATGCTGGCGTGGCTGGTGGGCCACACGGTTCAGGCCGTTTTGCCGCCCATCACCTCTTACCTGGCCGGAGCGGTCCGGCTGGCCAATCTGATTGCCCTCCCCCTCCTGACCGCTCAGGCCTTTGGAGACGCGCTGCAGTTCGCTCCGGCCCCGTCCCCGGCCCCTGGTCCCACCATCCCGCTCCGACTCCTGGACCTGGCCCGCCGGATAGAGCAGGCCCGAGACCCGGAGGCGGCGCTTTCCTCTGCACTGCCCGAAATCGTCCAATTCCTGGGGGCTACGGCGGGGGCGGTCGGCCTGCCTGCGGCCGGTGCAACTCCGGGCGTCCGCATCATCGGGACGTTCCCGAAAGGAACCTCCTCCGGCCCGACCACATTCCCTCTGGACCGGTATCCCACTCTGGCGTCCGCGACCCAGATGGGGGAGCCACAGCGACCCTCCACCGAGGAGACGGCATCCATCCTGCGCCGTCTGGGCTTCCGGGACCCCCTCTCCCTGTGGGTGGTCCCGATGACCGACGAGGAGACGGTGGGAGTGCTTCTTTTGGGATGGCCCTCCGATTCGGCCCCCCTCTCCGAAGAGGAGATGTCAGTGGTCCGCGCGGTGGGGGCAACACTGGGCAGTGCGCTGGGGAACGCCGGCCGCCGAAGGACCGTGGAGCGGAAGGCCGAACAACTGGCCATGACGCTGCGGGAACGGGAGGCAGAGCGGGCCGAGCGGACCGCCACCCTTCAAGAGGAACTGGAGCGGGCCCGCCAGGAGGCACAGGAATTTGCCCGCCAGGTCGGGCTGCTGGAAGAGGAGGTGACCCGGCATCGGAAACGGGCCAATGAACTGGCCGAACTCCTCCGCTTGCGAGAGGAACAGGTCCAAGAAGCCAGCACCGTTGCCGCTCAAATCGCCCTGTACGAAGGAGAGATTCGCCAGTTAGCTGAAGAGCGGGCCGCCGTAGAGGCCGAACGGGCCCAACTGGCCCAGCAGGTACAGGAACTGGAAGCGGAAATCTCCCGCCTGCGGGAGGAACTGGAGGCCGCGCGGGCGCAGGCCGGGGCGGAGATGCCGCCCCCTGGCCCGGCCCCGGCACCGGAACCGACCGCAGGCAGCGGAACCATCGTCGCCGACGACCGGGGTAACATTGTACTGGCCGATCCCGTCGCCTGCCAATTCCTGGGCCGGACGCAGGAAGATATATTGGGGATGCCCCTGAACGCCCTCCTCCCGGACCCGATGTGGGCCCGGGCCGTCGTGGAACTGATGACCGGTCAGACTGCCAACGGGACCACGGCCTCGGTCACTCTCCATCACGGTGGGCGACTGGTTCGGGCCAGTCTGGCCCGGATGAGCAGTTCCGGCGGCGTGGCGGGCTATGTGGCCCTCCTGCATCCGGAGACGTCTCCGGAGGAAGAGCGACGGGAGATGCTGGCCTCCCTGGCCAACGAACTCCGTACCCCGATGACCTCCATCGTGGGATATACCGACCTCCTGCTGGGCGAATCGGTGGGCATCCTGGGGGAGATGCAACGCAAGTTCCTCCAGCGGGTCAAAGCTAACATTGAACGCCTGAGCAGCCTCATCAACGACCTGATTGAGATTACAGCGCTGGATACCGGACGGATTGAACTGGTTCCGGAACCGGTAGACCTGATCAACGTCATAGAAGAAGCGATTATGGGGCTCTCCGCCCGCTTCCGGGAACGGGACCTGACGGTCCGTCTGGATATGGCCTTAGAACTCCCGCCCATCCGGGCGGACCGGGATGCCCTCTACCAGATTATGCTGCACCTGCTCTCCAATGCCTGTCAGTGCTCCCGCTCGGGGACCGAAATCGTGGTGACCGGTCACCTGGAGGAGGCCGAACGAGAGCTTCCGCAGTACCTCCATGTCTCCGTACGGGATACCGGAGGTGGGATCGCGCCGGAGGACCGCCCACGCGTCTTCCAGCGGTTCTACCGGGCCGATAAACCCCTCATCCCCGGATTGGGCGAGACAGGGGTGGGGATGGCCATCGCCAAAGCGCTGGTGGAAGCCCACGGCGGCCGAATCTGGGTGGAAAGCGAAATGGGCGTGGGGAGCACGTTCCATTTCATCCTGCCAGTGACCGGGCCGGATTCGGTGAAATGAACGGAGTGGCTTCTCGCTCATCCGGTTGGCGGTTGCTGCTTTCCGGTGGACTCCTGGTCCTGCTGGCCGGCGCGCTGGTCGGGGGGGCCCTGTGGCTGAGCGCAGTAGACCAGGCCCTGGCCCCACCCCGCCTTCCGACCTCCACACCCGGGATGGCCTGGCTGGAGACTCCGTTCATCCCGACAATTTTTGTCCTTTCCCCCACCCCCTTGGGGGGAGAGACGCCCTCCTCCCCCGCTCCGTCGCCTACCCAGGGGCCGACGCCGACGCCGCCGTCGGTGCTGTACCCCACCTGTACCCCGCCCGCTGGCTGGCGTCCGTACCAGGTGCGGCCTGGAGACACCCTCTACAGCCTGGCCTGGCGGGCCGGCGTCTCGCCCCTGCTGATCCAGCAGGCCAACTGTCTGGTGGGGGAAACGCTGACGCCCGGTCGCATCCTGTATTTGCCCCCCCAATTCTTCGCCACGCCGACCCGCGTGCCATGTGGCCCGCCTCCCGGATGGGTCCGCTACATCGTCCAGCCCGGGGACACGCTATGGAACCTGTCCGTCCGCCTGGGGGTTTCCGTGGAGGCCATTCGCTGGGCCAACTGCATGACCGATTACACCATCCGGGTGGGGCAACCCCTCTACCTGCCGGCCTACCCGCCGCCGCTCAGCCCCACCCCCACCCGCACGCCGACGCGCACCCCGACGGCGACGGGCACCTGGACGCCGACCCCGACGGCCACCCCAACGCCGACGGGGACCGTCCCGGTGACGCCGACACCCACCGGAAGTCCGACGCCAACGGAAACGCCGACAGAGATGCCGACGGAAACCCCGACGGAAATCCCGACGGGGAGCCCGACACCGACGGAGACGCCGACGCCGGTTCCGCCTTCTCCGACACCGACGCCGTCTCCGGAGCCCTCAGCGACGGCGGAACCCACCGTCTCTCCGTCCCCACCGTCACCATGACCGCCAACCGAGAGGAGGTAAAAATGGGGCATCGCGAAGGGACATTTTCGGGATACGGCGGATTGCCGCTGTATTACCAGTCCTGGCGACCCGAAGGGGAGCCCCGGGCCGTGCTGGTCATCGTCCACGGCTTCGGCGAGCACAGCGGCCGCTACATGAACGTGGTCAACCACCTGGTGCCCAAAGGGTATGCTATCTATGCGCTGGACCACCGGGGGCACGGGCGCTCTCCCGGGCCGCGCGGCCATATCAACTCCTGGGAAGAGTTCCGGGAGGACGTGCGGGCCTTCGTCCGTCAGGTCTCCGAAATGGAGCCAGGCCGTCCCCTCTTCCTGATGGGGCACAGCATGGGCGGCCTCATCGTCCTGGAGTACGCGCTCCATTACCCGGAGGGGCTGAAGGGGGTCATCGCCTCCGGCCCCGCGCTGGCCCAGGTCGGCATCTCGCCGGCCCTGATGGTGCTGGCGCGCCTGCTCTCCCGCATCTGGCCGCGATTTGCCACCAGCACTGGCCTGGACGCGACCTCCATCTCGCGGGACCCGGAGGTGGTGGCGGCATATCAGGCCGACCCGCTGGTCCACAGTATCGGGACAGCCCGCCTGGGGACGGAGATGGCCCGGGCGATGCGCTGGACACAAGAGCACGCGCGGGAGTGGCGGCTGCCCCTGCTCATCCTCCACGGCGGCGCGGACCGCCTGGTGCCGCCGGAGGGAAGCTGCCGGTTCTTTGAGAACGTGCCCATTGCGGATAAAGAGCGCATAGAATACGAGGGCGGCTACCACGAACCGCATAACGACACCCACCGGGCCCAGGTCCTGGCTGACCTGGAGCGCTGGTTGGAGCGTCACCTGTAACCCTGCATCCTGCATCCTGCATCCTTATGGTCAGACCGCAAACTCCTCGCCCTCCCATTCCGCTATACGTTTGGGTGCTGGCGCTGGTGGTGCTGGCGCTGGCGGCGGTCGCCTGCGGGCTGTGGGCCCTCTATTTCTGGCGTCTCCAGGAGCCACCCGCCGGCCCAGCTCCCACGCCGGTCATCTGGACCGCCACGCCCGCGCCCACGCTGCCCCCTTCCCCCACGCCGACGGAGGTCCCCGCCCCCACCCCGACGGCCTCGCCGGAGATCGCCATCGGCCGCTACGTGCGGGTGAGCGGGACAGAAGGCGCTGGGGTCAGCCTGCGGCAGGACCCGGACGTCAACAGCCCGCGCCTGGGAATCGGGCAGGAAGGAGAGGTCTTCATCGTAGTGAACGGTCCCCGGACGGTCGGCGGGTACACCTGGTGGCAGGTGCGGGATCCGACGAACGAGGCCCGGCAAGGATGGGCCGTCGCCAACTACCTCCAACCCATAGAACGACCGTAGGAGCGCCATGGCCGTTGTTCTGCTCTTGGGCGTCCTGATCGGCGCAGTAGTCAATCGTTTGGGGAGCGACCTGCCCGCCCGGCGGCGTCCCCGGCTTCCGGAATGCCCGTACTGCGGTCGCCGTCGCCCCTGGTACCAGTGGGTCTCGCTGCCCGCGTTCCTGGTCCACCACCAGCACTGTCCGTCTTGCGGGGCCCTCATTTCCATCCGTCACCCGCTGGTGGAACTGGGGCTGGCCTTTCTCTTCGGTTTCTTATACCGGCGCTACGGGCTGACAGCTCAGTTCATCTTCTTCGCCTTCTACACCGCTATCTTCGTGCTGATCGCCGTCACCGACATAGAACGGCGGCTCATCCTGAATGTGGTCACCATCCCCGCCATGGCCCTGGCCATCGTGGGGTCATTCTTCACCGGGCACATCGGTTGGAAAAGCGCTCTGCTGGGCGGCGTGGCCGGTTACATCATCCTGATGGCCATTGTCCTGCTGGGCAACTGGCTGGTGGGGCCGGGGGCTATGGGGGGCGGAGACGTCAAACTGGCCGCCTTCATCGGCCTGGTCACCGGCTTCCCGATGGTCATTGTGGCGTTGCTGCTGGCCATTCTGAGCGGCGGAATGGTCAGCCTCTTCCTGTTGTTGACCCGCCTGAGGTCTCTTCGGGACCCCATCCCCTATGGCCCGTTCCTGATCGTTGGCGGCTGGGCGGTGATGATCTGGGGGACGGAGATCGTCCACTGGTTTTTCCGATAGGAGGTGACCCATGCGCATCGTTGTCCTGGGTGGTTGCGGTGATATGGGGAGTTACGTCGTCCGTGACCTCATCGCCTTCTCCGACGCCGAGGTGGTCATCGCCGACTACCGGCTGGAGCGGGCGCAGCAGATGGCCGCCGAACTGGGGGAGCGCGCCCGGGCCGTCTTCGTGGACGCCGAGGACGCCGATATGCTGGTCCGGGTGCTGGAGGGAGCAGACGCGGCTGTTGGCTGTATCGGTCCCTTCTACTACTTCGCTTCCAAACTGGCCCGGGCGGCCATCCGGGCCCGTGTCCCCTATGTGGACATCTGCGACGACTGGGGGCCGATGGACGAACTGCGGAGCATGGACCCCCAGGCGAAAGAGGCAGGCGTCACCGTCATTAACGGTCTGGGGTGGACGCCGGGGATTACCAATCTGATGGCGAAGAAAGGGGCCGCTCAACTGGATGAGGTGGACGAAATCCGCATCTACTGGGGCGGCGGAGCGGCGGATTCGGAGGGACTGGCCGTCGTCATGCACGTCTTCTACGCCATCACCGGCGAGGTACCCACCTTCCGTGACGGGCAACGAGTGATGGTCCCGGCGGGCAGCGAGAAGGAGTGGGTGGACTTCCCGGCCCCGCTGGGACGGGTGGAGGTCTATCACTGCGGCCATCCGGAGCCGCTGACCATCCCCCGGACGGTCCCGGCCCGCACGGTCTTCCTGAAGGGTGGGCTGACGCCGCGCTGGAACAACTCTCTCGGCGCCCTCCTGGTCCAGCTGGGCCTCAGCCGGAGCCATCGCTCCATCGTCCGCACGGCCCGGCTGATTCATCGCGTGGAGGGCCTCATCGGCGCGGGAGGCGTTCCTTTCTCCGGCGCCCGGGTGGACGTGGTGGGCCGGAAGGGCGGGGAGGCCCGGACGGTCCGCTACGCCACGGTGGACAAAATGGGCCGCCTGACCGGCATTCCGGCTGCGATTGGGGCGGTGATGCTGGCCCGGCGGGAGGTGCATAGGCCCGGCGTCTTCGCCCCGGAGGAACTGTTAGAGCCGGACCCCTTCTTCGCCCAACTGGAAAAACGGGGCATCCGGGTCCACGAATATCCCGAGTGACGCGCTTCACGTTTCACTCGTCACGATTCATGCATCATTATGCGCGACCGTCGGTCTGTAGACGAACTCTCCATAGAAGAACTGGAGGAAATTCTCCGCATCCGCAAGGCGCAGGCGCGGCTGGAACGTCTGCGGAGAGCGAGAGGCCCCCTGGCGCCCCGGGACCCGCTGGCCCCGGAGCGACCGGAGGGGGAAGTGGGGCCTCCGCCCCTGCCGGAGGAGCACCTCCGCTACGCCGATGAGGGCGCCAGCGCGGGATTCCGGGCCCGCCCGGTGGACGAGGAGCCGCTGCGCCGCCGTCCCCGCCCCGCCCGGCGAATCCGCTGGGCCTGGGTGCGGGACCAGGCCCTGCTGATTCTGGAAATCCTGGCCCTGGTGGGCCTGGTCGCCGTGCTGGTGAGCACACTGGATACGCTTCAGGAGTTAAACCGTCAGGCCCGGGCGGTGCAGGCGGAGCAGGCGCCCACGCCCACACCGACGCCCCTGATTCAGGTCGTCGTGCTGCCCGGCGGTCACAGCCCTCCCGATGCTCAGGGGTACTCCGAACCGGCGCCGGTCCCGGCCCACCTGCGCCATCTGGTGGAGGCCATCACCCCCCTCCCCGCGCCGACGCCGGGGCCGGAGCATGCCCGCCGCATCCGCATCCCCTCCATCGGCGTAGACGCGCCGGTGGTAGAGGGAGACGACTGGGAGAGTTTGAAGCGGGGCGCCGGCCACCACATCGGCTCGGCCAACCCGGGTGAGCGGGGGAACTGCATCATCTCGGCCCACAACGACATCTATGGGGAAATCTTTCGCGACCTGCCCAAAGTCCAACCGGGGGACATTGTGGAGGTTGAAACGGACAGCCAGGTCTACCGGTATCGGGTGACCCAGATCCGTATTGTGGAGCCGACCGATGTCAGCGTGATGTACCCGACCAGCAGTCCGGTGCTCACCCTGATTTCCTGTTACCCCTATGGGGTGGACACTCACCGGATTGTGGTGATTGCCGAATTGGAGCCGTAGAGGTATAATACGTGCATCATTTCTCCAAAGCGGGCTGTGGGGAGATTGGCCTGTGGAGGAGTTGGAGGAGGTTCTATGGGGAAGAAATCCCGTCGTCGGCGTGGGGCATCCGGCCCCCGCCTCTCCGCTGCCCAACTGGTTCAGCCAGGGGAGCAGGCCGCCGCGCTGGCTCCCGCTGTGGCCCCTCAGGCCCCAAAGGCCTCCGCGCGCGCCTTTCGGGACCTGCGAGAGGAATACCCCTATGTGGTGGCCGATCTGAAGCGGATTGCCATTATTGCGGCGGTGATGCTGGTCCTGCTGCTGGGGCTGGCCTTTCTGCTGGTGTAAACGCGAGGTGGTCTCCCTCCGGAGTGTTGTCGGCGAAAGGACAACGGGAATCCACCGCAAAGGACGCAAAGAGCGCAAAGGGAATCGGGAACAGGCGTTTGTTCTTTACGTCCTTTGCGCTCTTTGCGGTTCAAAATGAGCCGCCGCTGGGCATCAACGCCGGGGAGAAACGGCCCAACGCGACCAGGGAGAAAACTGGGGTTTGCGGCGGGCGGTGCCTCGGGCCATAGCCCTTCGCTCTCCGCCGCAAACCCCCATTCTTTTTCTTTTTTATGGAGGCAACAGGCAAACTTCAGCTATCGGAGTCTGAGACCGCCAGCCCTCAGCGCCGGGTGCTGGGCCACCCTCGCGAAAGGATGGCCTCTCCGCTTCACCAGTCAGACGTTCAGTGCCCGGGAAACGGGTAAACGATGCGGCGATCCCGGTCGCCGCAAAAGTCGCCCCACCACCTGGCGATTACCATTCCTCTTCTTCGTCTTCCAGGTCCTCGTCAAAGAGGTCCTCTTCCTCCCATTCCTCCTCTTCTTCCCACTCCTCCAGTTCCTCTTCCTCCAGGTCTTCGTAGTCAAAGACGTATTCCAGTTCCAGCGGATTCAGGCTGACGACCTCCAGGAGGGCCCCGCATTCCTCGCAGTACAGGCGGTCGTAGAGAGCGACGTCCGGCGGGATGGGAAGAATGGTGTTGCATTCTGGACAGCGTACCATTTTTCCTCCTTTAAAGCGGCCTGAGTATGAACCCGCCCGAGGGGCGAACCGCAGCCACTGACTCCGACCGGCTTTATTATGCCATTTTCTGTTTTCTTCGTCAAGTAGTACCGCACATATGAAGCGCCCGCTTGCCGCATCCGGGCTTTTGTGGTACAATCAGCCCCGGCCTGCAGGCCGAAATCGCACGCCCTCGGACCGTCCGGGCTGTGCCGGAGTGGCCGCCCGGTCCCCGGACGGGAAGAAGGGGGCGGAGGAACTAACAGATAGGAGGTGAATAGATGGCCGTTACCACGATGCGCACGCTGCTGGAAACCGGCGTGCACTTTGGACATCGCACCCGGCGCTGGAACCCGAAGATGCGACCGTACATCTTCACCGAGCGCAACGGGGTGCACATCATTGACCTTCAGAAGACCCTCCATGCCCTGGAGCAGGCCGTCCAAGTGACCCGGGAGACGGTCGCCAACGGCGGAACCATTCTCTTTGTTGGCACCAAACAGCAGGCCCAGGAGGTCATCGCTCACGAGGCCCAGCGGTGCGGTATGCCCTACGTCAACCAGCGCTGGCTGGGCGGCACCCTCACCAACTGGCGCACCATCCGCCGCCGGATTGAATACCTGATAGACCTGGAGGAGCGCCAGGCCCGGGGGGAGTTTGAGGGGTTGACCAAACTGGAAGCGCTGAAACTCCAGCGAGAAATCGCGCGACTCAACGCCCGCCTGGGCGGCATCAAGCAGATGCGCCAACTTCCCAACCTCCTTTACGTCGTGGATGTGCACCGGGAAGCGACGGCGGTCAAGGAAGCCAACGTCCTGGACATCCCGGTCATCGCCATTGTGGATACCAACTGCGACCCCGACCCCATAGACTACGTCATCCCGGGCAACGACGATGCCATTCGCGCCATCCGCCTCATCACCGGCCTCATCGCCGACGCCGTCCTGGAGGGGCTGGCCCTGCGCAAGGAAATGGCTCCTGAAGAGGAAATCCCGGAGGAGACCGAGCGGTATCTCAGCGCGGCCACCCTTGCCCGCATCCGCGAGGGGCGCTTTGAAGAGGAATGGCTGCCAGAGGGGGGCGAAGAGTACGAAGCCTTTGAGCCAGAGGAAGAGTATCCGGCAGAGGGCGAAAGGGAATTTGAGTACGGAAAAGAGTTTGAGGAAGAAGAGTACGAAGCCGAAGAGAACGACTTTGAAGAAGAATAACCACAAGGAGGTCGGCGTTGGAAATCACAACCGCAATGGTCAAAGAACTGCGCGAAGCCACCGGCGCAGGAGTATTGGACTGTCGCAAGGCCCTGGAGACCACCGGCGGCGATTTTGATGCC
Organism: Thermoflexales bacterium; assembly: GCA_014360895.1. Taxonomy (GTDB): domain Bacteria; phylum Chloroflexota; class Anaerolineae; order B4-G1; family DUEL01; genus SpSt-77. The sequence continues at coordinate 28,645 of JACIWQ010000022.1, forward strand.
GCCGTCGCCTATCTGCGGGAGAAGGGACTGGCGGAAGCGGCCAAGAAGGTGGACCGAACCGCGCGGGAAGGCGTGATTGAGGCCTACGTCCATCACGGCAGCCGGGTGGGGGTCATCCTGGAACTGAACTGCGAGACCGACTTCGTCGCCCGCACCGAGGAGTTCCGGGCCCTGGCCCACGACCTGGCCCTCCACATCGCCTTCGCCAACCCCCGCTATCTCTCCCGCGACCGGGTTCCGCCCGAAGTGGTGGAGGAAGAGCGACGCATCTACCGCACCCAGGCCCTGGAGGAAGGCAAGCCCGAAAACGTGGTGGACCGCATCGTCCAGGGGAAACTGGAGAAGTTCTACCAGTCCGTCTGCCTGCTGGAGCAGGCGTTCATCAAGGACGAAGACCGGACGGTGGAGCAGGTCCTCAAAGAGCATACCGCCCTGTTGGGCGAGAACATCGTCGTGCGCCGATTCGCTCGCTACGAACTGGGTGAGAGCATATAATCACCGGAAACCCTCCCGCAGGCCCCCCAGCCTGCGGGAGGGTTCTATCGGGAGGTAGATATGACCGTAGCGAAATACCGGCGAGTTCTGCTGAAACTGGGGGGGGAGTCCCTGGCCGGGCCCTCCGGCTACGGCATCAGCCCCCGACGGGCCGAAGAGGTGGCGGCCAAAATCGTCTCCGTGCGAAAGTACGAGGTGGAGGTTGCCATCGTCCTCGGCGCCGGCAACATCTGGCGCGGACGGGACGGCCTGGAGCATGGGATGGACCATGCCACCGCCGACCACATGGGCATGCTGGCCACCATTATGAACGCCCTGGCCCTGGCCGACGCCCTGGGACGGATGGGGGTGGAAACCCGCGTCCAGACGGCCATTGAGATGCACACCATCGCCGAACCCTACATCCGTCTGCGGGCCATCCGTCACCTGGAAAAGGGACGGGTCGTCATCATCGGCGGCGGTACGGGCAACCCCTTCTTTACCACCGACACCGCTGCCGCCCTGCGGGCCATGGAGATTGACGCCGACCTGCTCATCAAGGCCACGAAAGTGGACGGCGTCTACTCGGAAGACCCCCGCCAGAATCCCGACGCCCGCAAGTTTGACTACCTGACCTACATGGAAGCGCTGAACATGCGGGTCGGCGTGATGGACGCCACGGCCATCTCCCTCTGCATGGATAACGACCTGCCCATCATCGTCCTGGACCTGTGGCAGCCAGGGAGCCTGGAGCGGGCCGTTCTGGGCGAAAAGGTGGGAACCCTGATCTCCCGGTGAGAGGAAAGGGCCAGAAAAATCGGGAGAATCAGCAAGTCGCTGATTCCTCTGTTCTCCAGACTCTTTCCCAGGAGGAGACATGATCCGGGATTTGCTTCGCGAGGCGGAAGAGCGCATGAAAAAGACCCTGGAGGTCATGGAAGCGGATTTCCGGGCCATCCGCACCGGTCGGGCCAGCCCGGCCCTGGTGGAACGGGTGATGGTGGATTACTACGGTGTCCCCACTCCTCTCAATCAACTGGCCGTCATCAGCGCGCCGGAACCCCAACTGCTCACCATCCGCCCCTACGACCCCTCCTCGCTGGGAGATATAGAGCGGGCCATCCTGAAATCGGATCTGGGCCTCACTCCCTCCAACGATGGCCGCATCATCCGCCTGGTCATCCCCCCACTGACAGAGCAGCGCCGGACCGAACTGGCGCGTATGGTCAGCCGACGGGTGGAGGAGGCCAAAGTGGCCCTGCGCAATATCCGTCGGGAAGCTCTGGACGACCTGCGGGAGTTTGAGAAGGAAAAGTTGATTTCGGAGGACGAATTCTACCAAGCCCGCGACGAACTCCAGGAACTGACCGATAAGTACACGGCGCGGGCGGAGGAAATCGGTCAGCGGAAGACCCGGGAAGTCATGGAAGTCTAAGGCAAGAGTGCGGGGATGCAAGAGCGCAAAAGCATAAGACACTCTTTCTCGCTTCCTGCATCCTGTATCTTGCTTCCTGAAACCTCTGCGCCCTTTGCGTTCTTTGCGGTTAAACTTATAAGTCTTTTTGCCGAAAAGGCAGAATAGTGGTATAATATTCCTGCACCTGGCACCTGTTGATTCACCGGCTTACCCGCATCGTTTCAGAGGCACTGTCTCCGATTTTGCCCCAATGACTCAACCGAAAGAGGAGAAAGTCTATCCTCCGCTGGAGAAAATCCCCGTCCATGTCGGTATCATCATGGACGGGAATGGCCGATGGGCCCAGGCCCGAGGGCTGCCGCGCCTGGCCGGCCATCGCGCCGGGACCGAGAATCTCCGCCGTATCCTGCGCGCCGCCGTGGAGTTCGGCGTCCGCATCCTTACAATCTACGCCTTCTCCACCGAAAACTGGGAGCGCCCCCGGGACGAGGTGGAGGGCTTGCTGGACATTATGGAGCGGATGATTGACCGGGAACTCCCCGAACTCCACCGGGAGGGGGTCCAGATTCGCCATGTCGGGCGGCTGGAGCGGGTGCCCGACCGTCTGGCCGCCAAAATCCGCCAGGCGCTGGACCTCACCCGGGATAACCAGCGGCTGATCCTGAACGTCGCCTTTAACTACGGTGGACGGGCCGAGATTGTGGACGCGGTCCGTCGCATCATCCGGGACGGCGTCCCTCCCGAAGCGGTGGATGAGGCCCTGATCTCCCGCTATCTCTACACCGCCGGCCTGCCCGACCCCGACCTGATCATCCGGACCAGTGGAGAGATGCGGGTGAGCAACTTCCTGATCTGGCAGGGCGCCTACGCCGAGTACTACGTCACCCCGGTCTACTGGCCCGATTTTGATAAGGACGAATTCTATAAAGCTCTGGCCGAGTACGCCCGGCGGGAGCGGCGCTTTGGGCGCATTCCCGGTGGCCCGGAGCCATAGAACGGCAACCGAACATCTGCGAAATTACGGATTCTGCGACGTATTGATCCCATCTCCCTGCGGAGTTGTCCTTCCACGTGTTGCGTGCCCGCCTGCTCACGGCCCTGATTGCCCTTCCTCTTGTCATCGCCCTGATCCGGGTAGGGGGTATCGGGTTCTTCGCCCTTGTCCTCATCGTGCTGACGACGGCGGTGGTGGAATTTTGCCGCTTAATGGAAAAAGACCACTTCCGCCCGGCTTTGCCCTGGGCACTGCTCCTGCTATGGGTCCTGTTGCTGGACGCCCAGTTTCCCGGATGGGGGCTTTTCGGCCCTGGCCTCTCTCTGGCCCTGCTGGGTTCTCTGGCCTGGCAACTGGGGCACCGACAGGGGAAACCGGTGGCCGACTGGTCTCTGACCATCGCCGGAGCCCTCTATATCGGCTGGTGTGGGTGGCACCTCATCCGCCTGCGGAGCATGCCCGATGGCCTTTGGTGGGTGATGACCGTCCTGCCCGCCGTCTGGTTCGCCGATAGCGGTGCCTACTTGGTCGGCCGTACCTGGGGCCGCCACAAAATGGCCCCGACCTTGAGCCCGGGCAAGACCTGGGAGGGCTACGTCGGGGGAATCGTGATCGGGACTCTCCTGACCACCGGACTGGCAGCCCTCTGGAGCCTGGCCGCCGGCCCCAGCGGCCCCCGGGCCATAGACGGCGCCGGAATCGGCCTGCTGGTGGCCGTTCTTTCCCCGCTGGGTGACCTGGCCATCTCTATGGTGAAACGCCAGGTGGGGGCCAAAGATAGCGGCACCCTGTTTCCCGGCCACGGCGGCGCGCTGGACCGGATAGATAGCATTCTCTGGGCGGTGATCCTGGGATATTATTTCATCCTCTGGCGGTAACCCCAGACCCCTGAGAATGTAGCGCCGGCCGCCAGGAAAAGTTAGCATCATTGGGCTCCCGGACACCGGTGGCCTGAAACCTTGTACAATGCTCAAGGAGGTTTTTTTCATGACCCAACACCTGGTCCGAGACATCTACCACAAAGGCGTCATCTTCTGCAAACCCGATACTCCCCTCCAGGAGGTGGTGCGGGTAATGGCCGATACCGACATTCACGCCATCATTGTCGCCGAAGGAGAGGGCACCCAACCCCTGGGCGTGGTCTCCCACACCGATGCCATTGCCCACTACGGGGAGGACCTGAGCCGGATTCGCGCGGCCGACGTCATGACCCGAGGCGTCGTCACCATCTCCAAAGACGCGCCGGTAGCCGAGGCGGCGAAGAAGATGCTGGAAAGCCGGATTCACCGCCTCTTGGTCGTGGATGAGGATGGCACCCCTCTGGGCATTCTCTCCACCACCGACATCATCCGCGATATGCGCGGTTCCAAATGGGTCTGGTACATGGGGTGAGCCGATGCCTGAGGAAATCATCACCATAGAACGGCATATCCTGGAGCAGGAACGGGCCTACCCGGAGGCCACCGGCGTCTTCACCAGCCTCCTCTACGACATCGCGCTGGCGGCCAAAATCATCGCCCGCGAGACCTCCCGCGCCGGTCTGGTCCAGATTCTCGGCCTGGCGGGCAAGACCAACATCCAGGGCGAAGCGCAGATGAAACTGGACGTCTTCGCCAACCAGACCATCATCCGCATGAACTCCTACACGGGCCGTCTGGCGGTGATGGCTTCCGAGGAGGAACCGGACATCATCCCCATCCCCGAGGGGTACCCTACGGGCCGCTACGTTCTGGTCTTTGACCCGCTGGATGGGTCGTCCAACATTGATGTGAACGCCAGCATCGGCACGATTTTTGGCATTTATCGCCGCCGGACTTCCGGCGGGCCGGGGACAGTGGAGGATTGCCTTCAGCCAGGGCGAGACCTGGCGGCGGCTGGCTACATCATCTACGGCTCCAGCACCATGATGGTCTACACGACTGGCAACGGGGTCCACGGTTTCACCCTGGACCCGGGTGTAGGGGAGTTCCTGCTCTCCCATCCGAACATTCGGATCCCGGCCGAGCCCAAATACTACAGCGTCAATCAGGGCAATGAGAAGTACTGGAGCGAGGGCGTGCGGCGGTTTACCCGCTGGTTGCAGGGGATGGATGAGGAGAACCCCCGTAAGCCGCTCTCCGGGCGCTACATTGGCTCCCTGGTTGCCGACTTTCACCGCAATCTGCTGGAGGGCGGGGTCTTCTACTACCCCCAGGACTACAAGGACCCCAGCAAACCGAAAGGAAAACTCCGCCTCCTCTACGAGGCCGCCCCTCTGGCCTTCATCGCCGAACATGCCGGAGGATACGCGTCCGATGGTCGGCGCCCCATCTTGGACATTGTCCCCGAGACGCTTCACCAGAGGACGGCGCTCTTTATCGGCAACCGGGACCTGGTGGAGATGGCGGAAAAGTTTATCGCCTGCTATGGATGACCCGGGGAACGGTTCGCCTGTGACCCGGGAAAACATTTTGGGATGGGCAACGAAAATCACCGTGCGCCGCAACCGACGACAAGCGTCCCTTCTCACCCTCCCACCCTTCTCTGCCAGAGGGACAACCCGCCGCCAGGCGGATCGCCAGCAGATGGTACAGGAGGCAGGTAAATGTACGAAGAAGAGATACCGATGATGAAAGATACGGACGAGGAGGTAGCGGCTCCCACCCCCCGGGGGGAAGAAACACCGCGTGAGGTGGTCCCGGGTGTTCCGGCCGACATCCTGGAGATGGGGGTTCTGGAAGAGTGGACGCTCTCCGACCTTCGGGAACTGGCCCGCAAAATGGGGGTCTCCGGCTACAGCCGGCTGAAGAAAGAGGACCTGATCCTGCGCATCCTCCAGGCAAAGGCGGAGCGAGAGGGGCTGACCTTCCGGGGAGGCGTGCTGGAGATTATACCTGATGAAGGGGTGGGCTTCCTGCGGGGGCCCAATTATCTCCCCGGCCCGGAAGACGTCTACGTCTCCCAGTCCCAAATCCGGCGCTTCGGCCTGCGCAATGGCGACCTGGTCATCGGGCAGGTCCGGCCGCCGAAGGAGACCGAGCGGTGGTACAGCTTGCTGCGGGTGGAGACGGTCAACGGGATGGACCCGGAACAGGCCAAGTTGCGCCCCCGCTTTGAGAAACTGACGCCCATCTTCCCCACCCGGCGGCTGGTCATTGAGACGGACCGGCACAACCTGACCACCCGTCTTCTCAGCCTGATCGCGCCTATCGGGAAGGGGCAGCGCGGCCTGATTGTCTCGCCGCCGAAGGCCGGAAAGACCACCGTCCTCAAGCACATCGCCAACGGCATCACCGCCAACCATCCGGAGGTCCATCTGATGGTCGTCCTCATCGGCGAACGGCCGGAGGAGGTCACCGATATGGACCGGTCGGTGGAGGCAGAGGTCATCAGTTCCACCTTTGATGAACCGGTCCAGAACCACACCAAAGTGGCGGAGATGGCGCTGGAGCGGGCCAAGCGGCTGGTGGAGTGCAAGAAAGACGTGGTCATCCTGCTGGATAGCATCACCCGGCTGGCGCGGGCGTACAACCTGGTCGTCCAGCCCAGCGGGCGTACCCTCTCCGGAGGTCTGGACCCGGCGGCCCTCTACCCGCCCAAGAGTTTCTTCGGCGCGGCCCGGAACCTGGAAGAAGGCGGGAGTCTCACCATCATCGCCACCTGTCTGGTGGATACCGGCAGCCGGATGGACGATATGATTTACGAGGAGTTCAAGGGGACGGGCAACATGGAACTCCACCTCAGCCGGCGGCTGCAGGAACGGCGCATCTTCCCCGCCTTTGACATTGAACGGTCGGGCACCCGCCGGGAGGAGTTGCTCCTGGAGCCGGATACGCTGCAGAAGGTCTGGCTGATGCGCAAGATGATCGCCCAGATGGTGGCGCCGCCGCCCGCCGGGGCCGGGTACGACCTGACCACGGTGACCGAGTCGGTGCTGCAGCACCTGGCCCGCACGCGCAACAACCGGGAGTTCCTGGACACGCTGAAAGAAGCGATGTAGCGCGAGATTCTTCTTACGCTATAACCTCCAACCACTCCCGTATCGCGCCTGCCACCTGGTCCGGCTTTTCCAGCATCACCATGTGACCGGCCCCTTCCACCAGGACAAAGCGCGCGCCCGGGATGCGCTCGGCCAGCCACTGCCCGAACTTGGGCGGCGTCATCCGGTCCTCCGAGCCGGTGATGACCAGCGTCGGTGCCGCGATTTCCCCCACCCGCTCGCGGATGTCAAAGCGGTCGCATGCGGCGAAGTCCCCCCAAACGACCTGGGGATCCACGCGCGCCATCATCTGGCGGCCCCGGGCGACCATCGCGGGGTCGGCCTCCGGGCCCCATGCCCATTCGGTGATCAGGGCCACCGTCCCGCGCGCATCCTGCAAAATCCCGTCCAGAAGGACGGGCGCCACTCGCAACCGCGCGCCGGTACCCACCAGCACCAGTCCAGCGACCCGCTCGGGGGCCACCAGGGCCGTCATCTGGGCGATGGCGCCCCCCATAGAATGCCCCACCAGTATCCCGCGCGTGACCCCGATAGCGTCCATAAAGCGAACGACGTCGGCGGCGTAGTCCTCTATGCGCTCCCGGCCGGGCCCCTCCGACCGTCCATGCCCGGGCAGGTCCACCGCATAGACGGTGGCGCCGGGCAGGCGGCGCAGCGCGGCAGGCCAGTGGAGGTGGTTCCCACCTGCCCCGTGGATCAGGATCAGGGCGGGCCCTCCCCGCCCATTGACGGTGTAGAAAAGTGCCTGGTCTCCGATCTGAGCGAACGGCATGCGTCCTCCTCGTCAAGGTGACGGTCACCTTCTTGCAACTTGAAAAATTAATCCGGCAATCAGCCGTTTTTCGCCCTCATCCCTCCCCCGACCCCCTCCCCTCGCCTCGGGCGAGCCCCACGAGGCGAGGCCTCTCGGGCCGTGGCCTTCGGCGTGGCCCTCCTGCTCGCCTGCTTCGCTTCGCTCACAGTGACATTCTTCGGGGGCGGGCGAGGGGAGGGGAAATGGGTGGGGGTTTGCGGCGGGCGGC